>JAZDNQ010000016.1:0-2958 GCA_043799575.1 Patescibacteria group bacterium
AGCTGCCGCGAGCGCGGGAGTGATGGCGATCGCCAGCGTGAGCGCTAGCGCCGAGATGGGGGCTGCGATTTGGCGCAGCGCGGGGAGGATTTTCCTCATGGGAATGGGGGTTAAAGACTTAAATTCGGCAGAAACTGCCCAATCTCTATATTAGACCATAGTCTATGGAGATGCAACTGCTTTTGCCCAAAAATTTCAATCATGAAAAAGGAAGCGAACATTGCGGCGACGATCGGAAAAAGAATTCGCGAGTTGCGTCTCGCGAAAAATTTGAGTCAAGAAAAATTAGCCGCGGCGGCTGGTCTGCATGTGACTTATATCAGCATGGTCGAGACGGGGAAGAAAAATATTACGGTCGCGGCGTTGAATAAAGTTTGTAAAAGCTTGGGTGTGAGTTTGGGAGAGTTTTTTGCGTAATTTGTCGAATTCAAAATTTCTCAATCTCGAAATGATGCGTTTGCTGGAAAAAGAAAAAATGATTCCGGCGGAGTTGGCGCGTAAATTGAAAATAAGCTCTTCGATTATTTATGCGCTGAAAAGTCAACGACGAACTTTGGGTGGGAAGTTGTTTATCAAAATAATGCGAAAAGGTTTTGGTTATTCGGAAGCAGAGATCACAAAAATATTTTTGGCGGCGATGAAGGAGAAGTATGGACTAAAATAAAATCAACCAATAAAATAAATGTCGCCCACTTGAGAATTTAGACTAGGGCGCTACACTCAACTTTAACAGCACCATGCTTTATGGATTGCTCGAATGTGGTTTCGCGCGTCAAACCAAGTGTTGCTCTTGTGGCGGCACTTGACCAATCTAACAACATGCTTGGGACGGGGACAGGATTTGTTTTTTCAAAGAAGGGAATTTTAGTTACGTGTGATCATGTAGTAAGGAGTGCAAATAAAGTTCTAATTAAATTTTCAGGCGGAGAATTTATAGAGGCAGAGATAGTAATTAGGGATTCAGAACACGACTTAGCACTTTTAAAATTCAATGATGATTCAAGAATTCCTATACCCATTGCAGAAGCAAAGAACATACAAGAAGGCATGAAAGTTATTTTTTCTGGATATCCTCTTGGTTTGCAGGATTTGACAACCCATATAGGTGTTTTATCGGCCATTACGCAGGACGCAACAGGTGTTGATACATACTTGATTGACGGTACTGTTAATTCTGGCAATAGCGGCTGCCCATTAATGAATGCCGATGGAAAAGTTATCGGCGTGGTAAATGCTAAAAGAAGAGAAAGAAGTGATTTGTTATCAAAAGTTGAGAGAATGAGTCGAGGAGCAATATCCTTACACAACATCGATTTGGTAGAAATATACCAAGCCATAATAAGCAATGTTCAGCTTGGTATAGGGTATGCTGTCCCAGCGACTTACATACCGGAGCACAAAAATGGTTACAATCTGCAAAACCTTAACCACATTGTTCAATCGAGAACAAATCCTCCTAAAAATAAGAAATGACCACCAAAGAATTATTTATATTCAGATCGAACGGGAACTACATAGGGTTTGTCAGAGATAGTACGATTTTTAGTCGCGATGGTGTTTATTTGGGCTGGATCGAAAATAATCGTTTTGTTTGGGATTCTAACGGAAGATTTGGCGGGGTTTTGCAAGAGTTTAATGGAAACAAGTATATTTTTATCAATAAGCTTTCAGTGATGCCTTTTTCTAGGCCAGCAAGACCAACTCCAAGCACCGTGAGCATACCAAACCCGCCCGCTAACATACCAAAAATTGATCTCCCGATAGGGTATACGGATACATTTTGAATTAAAGCGCAGACAGATTGTGATTAGGCAGAGGCTGTTTTTTGACCTTTACCCCAAAAAATGCCGAGGTAGGTAGGGAACGGTTTTAAACCGTTCCCTACATGCGACACGACAACAATCATCTTTTTGACCTTTTCCCTAAAAAATGCCAGAATATAGACCTCTTGATTCGTCAAATGTCTGTTCGTCTCAAAATCGCGCTCCAAAAAAAAGGTCGGCTGGCCGAGGAGTCTTTTGAGTTGCTGCGCAAGATCGGACTTTCCTTCGTCGCGAACGGACAGTATTTAGTTCTGCGCTGCCTTGATTTCCCGGCCGATATTCTCCTGCTCCGCGATGACGACATTCCCGCTTTCGTCGCGCGCGGTTCGGCGGATCTCGGGATCGTCGGTCAAAATGTTTTGTGGGAGTCAGGCAAAAAAGTCCGCGAAATCGCGCCGCTCGGCTTCGGCGCGTGCCGACTCGCGCTCGCTGTCCCGCGCAATTCGAAATTCAAAAAAATTACCGATCTCAAAAATTCCACCATCGCGACTGAATATCCCAACTCCACCAAAAAGTTTTTCCGCAGCAAAAAAATCGCGATCAAACTCGCCGAGCTTTCCGGTTCGGCCGAGATCGCGCCGGAGATGGGCGTCGCGGATGCGATCGCGGACATCGTCGATACCGGGACGACGCTCGAAGCGCACAATTTGATTCCACTCGATCCGCCGATTTTCCGCTCCGAAGCCGCGCTCGTCGCCGATCCGAAACTCAATTCCGCGAAAAAGAAATTGCTCGAAGATCTCATCGCGCGCATCGAAGCGGTGCAGTCCGCCGCCGGCAAAAAATATTTGGTTTTGAACTGCGCCGAAAAAAATCTCTGCGCGGTCGAAAAATTGATGCCCGCGCTCGAAGCGCCGACGATTCTCCCGCTCGCCAAAAAAGGCGAGTTCGCGCTCCAATCCGTCGCCACCGAAAAAGAATTTTGGGAGGCGCTGCCACGACTGAAAAAAGCTGGCGCGAAAGATATTCTCCTGCTCAACGTCGAAAAAATCGGTCCTTAATTTTTTTCCAATGCCAGCCAAAAAAAAGCCTAACGAAAAGAAAGTCGCCGCGATTTTCAGTATTTCGCGTGCGGTTCGCGACGCACTCAATAAAAAAATTCCGGCGGGCTATCGCAGCCAATTTATCGAAAAAT
>JAZDNQ010000030.1:0-4372 GCA_043799575.1 Patescibacteria group bacterium
TCGTAAACATAATTGATTTTTGTGCCGCCCTTCACCTTTTCCAACAAAAGCTCTTCGTGCCCCGACGTGCCGAATTTCGGACTCTGATTGTCAGAAATAAAACCTCTTTGCGGGAGAATTTTGGTTTTCATTTTGACCGGAAAAGTCGTGCCAAAAGATTTTACTTGAGCGTCCATTTCCAAATTATTACCTGCTCGCTTCGTGATAATGACCGACGCGGCAACTTTCGGAAAATATTTTGGCATGTTCTCGAAATCAGTAACGATTTTGAAAACATCCCCAAGGGGAGCGTTGATGATCCATGAATCTTCTAAATGAATATGCTTCATAATTTCAGGAAATTATTTCTTGTGCGAATAGGTTTTGGAAGATCTGCGCTTTATGTCTTGCACGAGAACAACCATTGTTGATTTAACAATCTCAAAGATTATCCGATAATTACCAACCCTGCGCCGCCAAACATTTTCTTCGCCTTTTAGTTTTTGCAGATCGCCTTGGTAAGGGTTGATTTCCAATGATTCCAAAATTCCCAAAATACCAACTTGATCAAACCGCGGCAATCTTTTGATTTGTTTTTTGGCTTTCGAAAAAATCTCAACACGCCAACTCACTCTTCAAATCTTTTAAATTAGTCGTCCGACCAGCCTTGAATTCCGCTCGGCTTTCCCGAGTCATTGCTTTTTCTTTTTTAGTCGGCGTGTAATCTTCGCCCAATTTAATAATTGTCACGCGATAAGAGCCACCTTTCAAATCAAATTCGTAAGGTTTGCCCTTTTTAGCTTTTTTCGCGAGAACATCTAAATTCAGATCCATCGGCAAAATTTTAGCCAATTTATTGGCACAATCAAAATATTAAAACTCAAAATCAAACTAACGTTTCGACCACTGCGGTGCGCGACGCGCGCGTTTGAGACCCGGTTTCTTGCGCTCTTTCGTGCGACCATCGCGAGTCAAGAAACCCGCTTTGCGCAGGATACCTTTGCGTGTTTCGTCTTCTTTCACCAGTGCGCGCGCGACTCCGAGCTGGCAAGCTTGCGCTCCAGCCGCGATCCCGCCGCCCATGATTTTGATCTCGAGATCGTATTTTTTCTCATCTGCCTCAGCCGATTTGAAAGGCGCAAAGAAGATCGAGAGATCTTTGCCCACCAAAAAATACTCCCGCAGTTTGCGATCATTTATAGTCATCTCGCCCTTACCATTCGGAAATAATTTCACGCGTGCGACCGCGGTTTTCCGTTTGCCGATCGCGAAGACATACGGTCGATCGTCTTTTTTTGCTTCGTCCCCGATCTTGGTCGAGGACAAGCCTTTGGTCGTGCTTTTAGCAGTTTTAGCTTCCATTTCGTTACAGGATTAAGGATTAAGAAGTAAGTTATTTAATTTCGATGACTTCCGGTTTTTGAGCTGTGTGATTGTGTTCCGCGCCCGTGAAAATTTTCAAACGCAAAAGGCGACCGTCTTTCAATTTATTTTTCGGGAGCATACCTTTCACCGCCAATTCCAAAACGCGAGTCGGTTTCTTCTCGAGCATTTCGCCTGCCGAGGTTGATTTCAAATGACCGCGGTAGCCGGAATGCGTGCGATAAAGTTTGTCGGTTAGCTTCTTGCCAGTCAAAACAATTTTCTCCGCGTTCACGATGATCACGCCATCGCCGAGATCGAGATGCGGCGTGAAATCCGGGCGGAATTTGCCAGTCAAGCGGCGCGCGGCTTCGGTCGCGATTTTGCCGACGGTCTTGCCTTCGGCATCGATCACAAACCATTTTGCTTTCGCGAACATTTCGGCAACTTTCGGTAGGGTAGTTTTCATGATTAGTTGAGAGTAATTTTCTTAGTCCTTATTTCTTAATCCTTAATTCTTTCAAATCAGTTCAATTTGGACTTTGGGCGTCGCGTCGCCTTTTTGAATACCGAGCGGCGTGATCCGGGTGAAGCCGGATTTGCGATCCGCGAATTTAGTTTTCAGCTCAGCCAAAGCTTTTTTCTGGGATTTTTCGCTCAATAAAATTGATTTCAAATAACGAATCGCGGCTTTGTCATCAGGTTTCCTTTTGAGATTCGTGATCAGCCTCTCGAAAAAAGGTTGCAGATTTTTCGCTTTCGCCGCGCTCGTCTGAATCTTGCCACACTCGACGAGTGAGGTCGCGAGATTGCGAGTCAGTAGTTTGCGGTGGTCGGGTTGGCGACCGAGTTTCGAGATTTTTTTGACGCGTTTGCGCATTGTGAAAATAAATTATTCTTCCTCGCCTTCGAGTTTGAGGCCTTTCGTGGCCAATTTTTCGGAAACCTCATCAAGCGCTTTTGAGCCGAAACCGCGGAGTTCCGCGATTTTGGTCGGGCTGCATTTCACGAGCTGCTCGACCGAGCCGATGCCGCCATTGATCAGCGCATTCAGCGTGCGCGGGGAAAATTGCAAAGTTTCGATCGGAGTGTATTTCTCGGTGCTCGGTTCGCCGACAGTATTTTCCGAGGAAGCCGGCGCATCGGATTTTTGCGGCGCGGCGACTTTCGAGGGATCAGTCGCGAATTCCTCCTCGACCGGTTCGTTCTCTTGATTGAAAAGATCGAAGTACGATTTCAAAATGTTGCTCGCAAACTTCATCGAATCTTCCGGAGTCATCGAGCCATTCGTTTTCACTTCGATTTCCAATTTATCGAGATTGGTCATCCCGCCGACACGAGTCGCAGTGACATCGTAGCGAACGCGCTCGATCGGGGAGAACATCGCGTCGAGGAAAATCAAACCAGCTTCTTTATTCTTCTTCTGTCTCTCAGCTGCTGGGATATAGCCGACATCTTTTTCGACGACGATTTCCATTTTGAGTTCGCCTTTTTTGTCCAAAGTCGTAATGACTAAATCAGGATTCAAAATCTCGACATCGGAATCTTTCGCGATGTCTTTCGCGGTGACTTCGCCCGAGCGATTCTTCACCTCCAATTTTAAAATCGTTGGCTTTTTCGAATGCTTCTTGAGATTCAGCTGTTTCAAATTCAACAACAAATCGAGGACAGAATCTTTCACACCCGGAAGCGCAGCGTATTCGTGGCTCGCGCCTTTGATCTTCACAGCGGCGACCGCAGCGCCCGGCAGACTCGAAAGCAAAACGCGGCGAAACGCGTTGCCGAGCGTCATACCGTAGCCATTCGGCAAAGGTGCAACAGTAAAAAGCGTGTGATTTGCGCCCACCTTTTTTGCGGCGATTTTCGGCAGCCCAATTTCTTGTTGAATGATGTGCATTGCGGTGGAGTTAAAAAATTGGAAAGATTAGCGTGAGTAGAACTCGACGATTGTTTGCGTGTCGATTTGTTCGCTCTCGACCGCTTCGGGGAGAGCCACGACTTCGGCTGTCATTTTGGCGAGATCGACTTTCAGCCATTTCGGCGAGCCGTCTTTGCGTTTCGCGAGACCAGCGAAAAGCGGGGAGTCGGATTTGCGGCACTCGATTTTGTCGCCGACTTTGAGCTGAATGCTCGCAGTTTTTGCGCGTTTGCCATTTACTCGGAAAAAATTGTGACCGACAAGCTGACGCGCCTGCGCGCGCGAATCGGCAAAACCAGCGCGGTAAACCGTGTTGTCGAGACGAGTCTCGAGCAATTGAATGAAGTTGTCGGCGGTGTTGCCTTCGCGGCGGTTCGCCTCAGTAAAATATTTTTTGAACTGCTTCTCAGTCAAACCAAAAGATCTTTTGCCGGCTTGCTTGGCTCTGAGCTGGCCGTGGTACTCAGTTTTCTTACCCATTGCATTTTTGCCGTATTTGCCCGGGACTTCCGGCTTGCGCGCGAAAGCGCATTTCTGCGTGTTGCAGCGCTCGCCCTTCAAAAATAATTTTTTGCCCTCGCGGCGGCAAAGTCGGCATTTCGGTCCATTGTAAAGCAAATTGAAAAATTAAATTAAACGCGGCGGGGGCGTGGTTTGCGGCAGCCGCCGTGCGGCGCCGAAGTTTTGTCTGTGATCGAGACGACCTCGATACCGGCGGACGAGAGACCGCGGACGGCCTGCTCGCGGCCCGGTCCGATGCCGCGGATAAAAACGTCGACAGATTCGACTCCATATTCTTTGACCTTCTCGGCCGCATTTTTCGCCGCGACCTGCGCAGCGTACGGCGTCGATTTGCGCGTCCCTTTGAATCCCGCTGCGCCGGAGCTGGCCCAGGCGAGGGTGAGGTGCGCATCATCAGTGATCGTCACAATCGTATTATTCATCCCGGCCAAAATGTGGGCGTAACCGTGCGGGATGACTCGGCGAATTTTGCGTTTTTTGACTTTGCTGACTTTTTTGCCAGCTTTCTTCGCTTCGGTTTTGGTTGCTTCTTTTTCAGCCAAAATTAAAAATTAAATTAAACGCGGCGGGGGCGTGGTTTGCGGCAGCCGC
>JAZDNQ010000041.1:0-15691 GCA_043799575.1 Patescibacteria group bacterium
CAGCCGAGGCCGCGCTCGCCGCTTCGATTTTTCATTTCAAAGAAACTTCGATCGTCGAGATCAAAAAGTTTCTCGCGGAAAACGGAATTCCAGTTAGAATTACAGCATGACCGAACCGAAAATCGATTTCGCAAAAATGGGTGGGCTGATTCCCGCGATTGTCCAGGATTCCGCAACGGGAGAAATTTTGATGGTCGCGTTCCAAAATCAGGAAGCTTTTGCCAAAACTCTCGCGACGAAAGAAGTTTATTTTTTCTCGCGCTCGCGCAACGAGCTGTGGAAAAAAGGCGCAACGAGCGGGAATGTTTTGAAAGTGGTCGAAATTCTCGCCGACTGCGATGACGATTCCGTGCTTATCAAAGTCGCGCACGACGAAAATTTAAAAGCGTGCCACACCGGCGCGCGGAGTTGTTTCTTTAAAAAGATTTTGTGAAATAAAAGTTAACCCCCGAGATATCTCGGGGGGTTAACGCCCTTTATTTATGACCGAACCCGAAAAAAATCTCGCCCAAAAACTTTTTGGCGTTTTCGAGCTGTTGCGCGATTCCGGTAAGTTCCCCGAGTCGGGGACGGCGAAAATGTTGCGTGAAAAAAATTCAACTTTTTTTCAACAGCGCGCTGAAGAAGAATTCGCCGAGCTGGCCGGAGTCGTCGACGGCTCGCACCGACACTCCGACGATTTCGAGCAGGATTTTTTGCTTGAGAGTTCCCAAGTTTTTTACTGGCTCGCGCTCGCGTCCGTCGTCGACAAAAAATCCTTTGCCGGATTCCTCGAAAATTCTGCAATCGCAATTTCTCGGCTCGAAGCAATTCACGCCGAAAATAAAATTCCGTTCAGCAAAATTTTCGAAAAAGATTTAGCCGAGTGTCGCGCGAAAGGCTACATCGCTTAGTTTTTGTGAGCTTCCCAAAGCTTCGAGACAGAGCGGCCAGTGTGAATGCCTTCGATTGTTTTCGCGAGCAGATCGGCAATCGAGAGAATTTTTACATTCAACATTCCGGTGAAATCCTGCGGAATCGAATCGGTAAAAATAATTTCCTCAAACTTGGCCTGCGCCAATTTCTTTTTCGCTTCGCCCGAGAGGACGGCGTGCGTCGCCGCGAGAAAAACTTTCGTTGCGCCATTTTTGCGCAACACTTCCGCCGCGGCCGCGACCGAGCCACCGGTGTCGACCATGTCGTCAAAAATAATCGCGACTTTGCCTGCGACCTCGCCGACCACTTTCTGAATCTCGGCGCGATTGTGTGCCGGACGCGATTTGTGCAGGATTGCGAGATCCGCGCCGAGCAGCTTGGCGAATTTCTCAGCTTTTTTCGCGCCGCCAGCATCGGGAGAAACAATGACTGCATTCGTTAATTTCTTTTTCGCGAGATAATCCAAAAATAATTTTTGCGCCGTCAGATTGTCGAGCGGCTTTTCGAAAAAAGCTTGCGTCTGATCGGAATGCAGGTCGAGCGTGATGACGTGTTTCGCGCCAGCCGTCTCGATCAGATTCGCGACGAGCTTTGCCGAGATCGGTTCGCGCGGATCGGCGATGCGATCCTGTCGCGCGTAGCCGAAGTGCGGAATCACGACGTGAATGTATTTCGCCAAACTTCTTTTTAGTGCGTCGATCGTCAAAAATAATTCCATCAAATCTTGATCGACATTTTGCGTCGCAGTCGAAATCACGAAGCAGTTGCAGCCGCGTACCGACTCGCCAATCTGGACATAGCGTTCGCCGCAAGCGAACTGTTTCGAAATCAATTTACCAGTCGGGACGCCAACTTTTTGACAAATTTTCTTCCCAAGCTCGGTCGTTGAGCTGGTCGCGAAGATTTTGAGAAATTTGAGATCGGACTTCATTGTGTCGGAATTTTAGCAAAAAAAAGCCTCGCAGTCGCGAGGCTTTTTGAGTGCGAAATAAAATAAATTAAACCCCGGTCGGATTGTCGCTCGCACCGGTCGCCAACATATTGACCAAAGCGTTGACCAAAACAGCCGAGAGAATAATGACGATGATACCGACTGCCGAGTAAATGAGAATCTTCTTCGCTTGCTTGATGTTTTCGTCGCCGCCCGCCGAAGTGATATAAAGGAAGCCACCATAAACCAAGAAACCAGTCGCGATCAGACCGAGGAAGAACATGAACCAGTTGACGATCTTCAAAACGAGATCGCGCAGACCCGGATTGCAGAGACCCTGGTCGACCTGCCATTGGGTGCAAGTCTTATTGATGTCGTCCGCGGCGGCCACGCTTGGCGCGGTCACTGTGAACATCGAAACTCCCACGAGCGAGGCCAGACCGAGCGTGAGGGCTTTAATTTTGGTGGACATTTTTGAGAGGGTTAATTCGCAAAAAATTTTAATCAAAAAAGAGCTGCTTGCAAAATTTTTTTGTTCAACGCCGCGAGAGCGCAGTCATAAACCTCAAAATGTATTCAAACAATAAAATGAAATCGAGGAATAGTGAGATTGAGGCTTGTATTGGCGAAATAATACCTTCCTGAGATTTGATTTTTTGAAAATCGTAAGCCGTAAAACCAGCAAATATTAGAATACCAAATCCGGAAAAAATCAATTCAATTCCGCTCGACCAAACTGAAATTCCGAAAAAACTCAAGATTAAGGTGACGAGAGAAACGACAATCATGCCGATTAAACTCGCGATCAAAAATCCTCCGAGGCCAGTCAGGTCTTTTCTTGTCGTGAAGCCAAAAAACGCCATCCCGGCAAACATCGAGACACTCGCGATTAATGCTTTCCCTAAAACAGAAAAACCCGCGGTGAGTGTGGCGTACGCGAGTAGCGGGACGAGTGTCAGTCCCAAAATTCCGGTGAACAAAATCAAAAATAAATAACCGAAACTTAAGCGACTCCATTTTTTTGCTGTAAAAATCAAAATCAAAGTCAGCACTGACATTATCAATAAAAACTCGGGATCGGAGACAAGACCAGTCGGCAAAAGATAAATTCCGGCGAAGACGCCGCCCGCGGCGGATGCGAGCGCGAGCGCGAAATAGGCCATTGTTTTTCCAAAAAAGTTCGAGCTGGTAGCTGCGCGTGAATCAGCAAAAATTGTTTGAGTCATGGCTCAATTTTCGACGATGTTAAAAATTTTTGCAAATCATAAAAATTAACTATTTTTACAAGATTTTTCTGAACACAAAAATTTTCCAAAAAAATGAAATTGAACTCAAAATTTGTTCGGTTCAATTTGCGTCCTGTATTCGCAAAATTTAAACTGGGCGCAATTTAAAAAACAGAACTTTGGCGCGCGACAACACTATCGTCGGACTCGACATCGGCAGCAACAAGATTCGGACTGTGATTGCGACTGTTGATGATCGGGATGTTTTGCCGAATGTTGTCGGCGCGGGCGTTTCGCCCTCAGCCGGATTACGCAAGGGCGCGATCGTCGACGTGAATGAGACGATTTCGGCGATTACTGCCTCGCTAGAAGACGCGGAAAGAATGAGCGGCTCGCCGATTCACCACGCGGTTGTCGCGGTTGGTGGTGCGCATCTAGCAGCTTTGAATTCGCGCGGAGTGATCGCAGTGCCGCACGGCGGTGAGATTTCCACTGGCGATGTAGACCGTGTTCTCGAAGCAGCGCAAGCAGTCAACATTCAAGCGAATCGCCAAATTCTTCGCGTCATTCCACAAAATTACACCATCGACGACCAGTCAGGGATTCGCAACCCGCTCGGGATGAAAGGCGTCCGGCTGGAGGTTGAGGCGCATATTTTGACCGGACTTTCGCCAGCTTTGAAAAATTTGGAAAACGCGGTGCATCAATCCGGCGTCGATATCGACGATTTTATTCCTGCGCCGCTCGCGGCCGCGGAAGCCGTTCTTTCGAAACGCCAAAAAGAATTGGGTGTCGTCGCGATTGACATTGGCTCAAGCTCGACCGGAATTACTGTTTTCGAAGAAGGCGTCGTGATTGCGACTTTTGTTTTGCCAGTCGGGGGTGATTCCGTCTCGAACGACATCGCGATCGGCCTCAGGACGAGTATCGACGCCGCGGAAAAATTGAAAATCGAATACGGTACGTGCAAACCAGCCGATGTTTCCGACCGGGAAACAATTGACCTGTCGGCGCTTTCCCGTGCGGATGCGCAGGTCGTCGAGCGCCGCCAACTCGCCGAGATCATTTACGCGCGCTATCACGAGATTCTCTCTTTGGTGAACGAAAAACTTGCGTCGATTGAACGCGATGGACAATTGCCCGCGGGTGCGGTCATCACCGGCGGCGGCGCGAAAATTCCGGAATTAATCGAACTTGCGCGCGAAACTTTGTCGCTCCCGGTCCAAATCGGTTTTCCGGCCGCGATTGACGGCATCGTCGACAAAATCGATGACCCGGCGTACGCGACCGCGATTGGCCTCGTTCTCTTTGGCGCGCGAGGTACCGGACGCAGTTACGCGCTGGCAAATGTCGACTTTGGTAAAACTCTCGAGGGAGTAAAAAATTTCTTCAAAAAACTTCTGCCGTGAACAAAAGTTGTTCAGCAAAATTTCCTTGCACAAAATTTTTAATTTAAAATTCTAATCCTAACCCCCTAAAAAATGTCTTCCGACAGCCTCAAAAATCTTTTCGGTGGAGCTCCCAAGCGGACCAGCTCTGCCCAAGAAGTCAGTCCGGGCATCTCGCCGGTCGCCAAGATCAAAGTCATCGGTGTTGGTGGCTCAGGCAACAACGCTTTGAATCGGATGATTAAGGCGCAAGTCTCGGGGGTGGAATTCATCGCGATCAATACCGACGCGCAGGCGCTGTATCACAATAACGCGCCGACGAAAATTAATATCGGCAAAGGCACGACGCGTGGGCTCGGTGCTGGTTCGGATCAAAACATTGGCAAAAAAGCTGCAGAAGAATCTTCGGAAGAAATTCGTTCGCATCTTGAGAATACCGACATGGTTTTCATTACCTGTGGAATGGGTGGTGGTACAGGTACAGGCGCTTCTTCTGTGATTGCCGAGATGGCGAAAGAGGCGGGTGCGCTGACTGTTGCAGTTGTCACGAAGCCGTTTACTTTCGAAGGCGAGAAACGCGGTGAGCGCGCGATCTCCGGCATCGAGGATTTGAAAAACAAAGTCGACACTTTGATCACGATTCCGAATGACAAAATTCTGTCGATCATCGACAAAAAGACTCCGATTCAAGATGCGTTCATCGTCGTTGACGATGTCTTGCGCCAGGGTGTACAGGGTATTTCCGACTTGATTACGATTCACGGGATGATCAACGTTGACTTCGCGGATGTCAAAAATATTATGCAAAACGCCGGTTCGGCTCTCATGGGTATCGGTTATGGCACGGGCGAAAATCGCGCAGTCGAGGCAGCGCGCGCGGCGATCGATTCACCTTTGCTCGAGCAAGAAATCGACGGCGCGAAAGGTTTGCTCTTCAATGTCACCGGCGGCAACGACCTCTCGATGTTCGAAGTCGACGAGGCAGCGAAGGTCATCACTGCGGCGGCTGATCCGTCTGCGAACATTATTTTCGGTGCGGTCATCGACGACAGCTACACAGGCGAAATCAAAATTACAGTTATCGCGACGGGCTTCGACGACAAACCGAAAGCACCGGTCGCGAAACGCTCAACTTCGGCTCGTTCGTTCGGTGCGCCGCTCGCAAAGCCTTCGATCGAAGACGATCTCGAAGTTCCGGCTTTCATTCGCAAAAAGGTGAAATAAGAACTAAGGATTAAGCAATAAGGAATAAGGAAACTTTTTAATTTTCCGCTGGTTTCAATTTTTCTTTAGTCTACTTTTGTTAAAATCCATCAGTGCTGCGTTTTGACGTGATCTCGCTTTTCCCGGAAAGTTTCGAGTCGACTCTCGCTTCGAGTATTCTCGCGCGTGCGCTTAAATTGAAAAAAATTGATGTGCGGCTGCACCAGTTGCGCGACTTCGCGAAAAACAAATGGCGGAAAGTCGACGATCGGCCCTTCGGCGGTGGCGCAGGAATGGTGATGGCGTGCCAGCCGCTCTTTGACGCGGTGAAAAAAATTCGCGGGCGTTCGACGAGGAAAATTCCGGTGATTTATTTCACGCCACGCGGCGAAACTTTTCACCAAAAAATGGCTGAAAAATTTGCGCAAAAGTTCGAACGTGTGATCCTCGTTTGCGGACATTACGAAGGCGTCGACCAAAGATTCATCGATGCGCTCGTCGATCTCGAAATTTCGCTCGGCGATTTCGTGCTCACTGGCGGCGAATTGCCCGCGCTCGTTTTCATCGACGCAGTTTCCCGATTGATTCCCGGGGTCGTCGGCAAAAACGAGTCAGTTGAAGAAGAAAGTTTTTCCGCTAAACTCGGCGGCAAAAAAGAGTACCCGCACTTCACTCGCCCGGAAAATTTTCGCGGGCTGCAAGTGCCGGAAGTTTTACTCACTGGCAACCATGCCTCAATTCAAAAATGGCGCTTTAAGAATTTGAAATGAAAACACTCAACGAACTTTTCGCAGAATTCGCAAAGACTGGGCGGCTGACGCTGCGCGTGAAAGTGATTCCGAAGTCCGCGATGAACGCGATCGTCGGATTCCTCGATGAGGAGACTTTGAAAATTCGTGTCGCGGCGACGCCGGAGAAGGGGAAGGCGAACGCTGAGCTAGCGAAATTTCTTGCTGCTGAATTCGAAACCTCGAAAGAAAAAGTGACGATACTCTCCGGCGCGGGCGATCCGCTCAAATTGATTCGTCTCGAGAAATGAAGTTGGCTGATTCAGCTGAGCTCGAAAAATTTCTCCGCCAAAATAATTTGCGAGCCGATCACTCACTCGGCCAGAATTTTCTCGTCGATGAAAAAGTTCTCGCAAAAATTCTCGTCGCGGCTGAATTGCAAAACTCGGACGAGATCGTCGAAGTCGGCGCGGGACTTGGAGTTTTGACGCGCGCGCTCGCGGAAAAAGTTTCCCGCGTCTTCGCACTCGAATTCGACAACAAAATTTTTCCGACGCTGCAAAAAAATTTAGCGAGCCGTAAAAATGTCGAACTCCAAAATATCGATGTCCGCCATTTCATGCCGCCGACCGAGAAATTTAAACTTGTCGCGAATATTCCTTATTATTTGACCTCACCGATTCTCCGAAAATTTTTCGTTGAGCATGATCCGCCGGCAATCGCTGTCCTCCTCGTCCAAAAAGAAGTTGCGGAAAAAATTTGCGATCGAAAAAAATTATCCGTGCTTGCGCTCGAAGTCCAAATTTTTGGCACGCCGGAAATTGTCGCGACAGTTCCACCGACGAGTTTTCTGCCACCGCCGCGAGTCGAATCCGCGATTCTCAAAATTGCGACGCACAAAACTTTACTCGTTCCGCGCTCAGACATTTCCGACTTTTTCAAAATCGTGCACGCCGGATTTCGCGCGCCGCGCAAAAAAATTCGCGGGAGTTTCGCCGCTGGTTTTCCTGGCAAAAAAGAAGTTGCTCAAAAAATTCTCGAGCTGGCTGAAATCAATCTAGATTTGCGACCAGAAGACTTACAGATTCAAGACTGGCAAAAAATCCTCGCTGCGAGCCAGGAAATTCGCGGGTGATTATTTTTTGCGATTTCTTTTCTCGACCTGTTTCTCGACAATTTCCGCGATTGTGCGTGCTTTCGAAAATAAAAACGCGATTAATTTAGCCGGCTGGACGATCACATCGTTCGCTTTTTGGGCGACCTTTTTCATCGCCTTCGTTGTCTCGCTGATGTCGCGCAAAACGAAAATCGCGTAAAAGAGCGCGATCGAAAGGAAGAGCGCGACAAGGCCGATCGAGACGGCAAGGACGACATTCAGAATGTCGCTAGAGGTGGCAAACATCGAACACAAATTTAGCTCAGAAATTCCACGCGCGCAAATTTAATTAGTATTAGATTCCCGCTTTCGCGGGAATGACAAAATGGAATCTATTTCCCGAGCTTCTTTTTCAAAATCTCGTTCACTTTCGCCGGGTTGGCCTGGCCTTTCGAAAGCTGCATCACTTTTCCGACGATCGCACCGAGCGCGCGTTCTTTCCCGTTCTTGAAATCTTCGATCGCGGCCGGATTCGCAGCGATCGCGTCGTCGACGAATTTTTCCAATTCGCCGGAGTCCGAAATTTGTTCGATGCCTTTTTCTCTAATAATTTTTCGAGGATCTTTTTCGGAAGAGCCTTCGTCGAACATAAAGTCCAAAACTTCTTTAGCTTGCTTCCCCGAAATTGTCTTATCTTCAATCATGTTGATGAGCTCAGCCAAATTTTCTGCCGAAAATGGAAGCCGATTTGGATCCTTGATCCCGCTAATGAATTCTTCTTTGGCTTCATCCAAAATAACTTGACGACCTTTTTTGACTGATCCCTTTTCGGTTAATTCAATATTTCTCATTCTTCCCATCACCTCAGTCAGAATCCAGTTAGCGGCCTTTTTGGGTTGATTAGATTTTTTGGCAACATTTTCATAAAAATCCGCCCAACCCTTTGAACTGGTAAGTACGCGTGCGTCGTCCTCCGAAACGCCAAATTGCTGCACAAATCTTTCGCGGCGGGCGAGTGGAAGTTCGGGCAATTCGCCGCGCAATTTTTCGACGAAATCTTTTTCCAGCACGAGGGGCGGGATGTCCGGCTCGGGAAAATAGCGATAGTCCGCAGCCGACTCTTTTTCGCGCATCAAAAATGTCTCGCCCTTCTCATCGTCCCAGCCGATCGTAGTATCGCCGTGTGGCGGTTTGCCATCCGCCCACAATTTTTTCTGCCGGGTGATTTCGAATTCGATTGCGGATTCGAGCGCTTTGAATGAATTTAAATTTTTGATCTCGGCGCGCGGATTCAATTTCTCTGTCCCGACTTCGCGCAGACTCACCGACGCATCGAAACGCATCTCGCCTTTGAAAAGATCCGCGCCGGAGCTGCCGACGAATTGCAAAATTTTCTGCACTTCCTCGGCGTAAATTTTCGCTTCCGCGGCGCTGCGCAAATCCGGTTCACTCACGATTTCCATCAGCGGCGTGCCCGCGCGATTGTAATCGCAGAGTGAAAAATTACCGACGTGAGTCAATTTCCCGGCGTCGTTTTCTAGATGTAATCGCGTGATTCCAATTTCTTTCTTAATGTCGTCGATTTCGATCACGACTTTTCCGTTCACCGAAATCGGCTCGTCGAATTGCGAGATCTGGTAGCCGTAGGGCAGGTCGGGGTAAAAATAATTTTTGCGGTCGAATTTGGATTTTTCCGGGATCGAACAGCCGAGCGCTAGCGCGGATTTGATTCCGAGTTTGAGTGCTTTTTTATTCGGCGCAGGCAAAGTCCCAGGATGACCTGTGCAGATCGGACAAATCCGCGAATTCGGCGGCGCACCAAAAGCGTCGTTGTCACAACTGCAAAACATTTTCGTTTTTGTCGCGACCTGTGCGTGAATTTCGAGACCGATAATCGCTTCAAGTTCCATTGCGGCATTTTATCACCGCGCCGCTTTTTTGCAGAATTCCACGATCTTTTTCGGAATGTCGATGTCTGTCGTCTCGATCAATCCGTGAAATTCCACACCCGAATTTACCTCGACGACTTTCAGACCCTCTTTCGTCTCGACCAAATCAACACCGAGCAAAGCCGGTTTTTCCGCGACCGATTTCGCTGCGGACAAAACCAATTTTTCGAATTTCGCATCAATTTTGTACGGCTCGGTAGTCGCGCCGCGCGCGGTATTCGTGATCCAGTGCGTCGACTTCCGCCGCATCGCCGCGATGACTTTGTCACCGATCACGATTGCACGAATGTCACTGCTCTTTTTCTTCTCGATAAATTCTTGAATGTAAAAAATCTGTGAATGTGTGATGCCGCCGAGCACGGTTTTGTGTTCGAGTACGGTTTCCGCTGCATCCCGATCATTGATTTTCGAGAGCATCCGACCCCAACTACCGACGACTGGTTTCATCACGACGGGGTAGCCCCAATTTTCGATCGTCGTGAGAGCGGACTCGTCATCGAAGCAAACTTTCGTTCGCGGAGTCGGAACTTTATTTTTCGCGAGCTCGATCGAAGTCAAAAATTTGTCGCCGCAAATTTCGATCGTCCGAAAATCATTCACTGTTTTCACACCCCGCGCTTCCAAAAATTTCGCGACATAAAAATTTTTCGTGTGCGAAACGCTGCGCAAAAGAACGACATCGCACTTCGCGAGTGGAGATTTTTCGTGCAAATCGAGTGCGACCTCGTTGTCTCGAATTTTGACGAGCGTGATATTCGGATCATTTTCGGCTGCCTCGAAAATAGCTTTTTCTTCGAAGCGCGGATGCGAATAAAAAATGCCAAGTTGCATTTCATGAAGCATAAAGCATGAAGCATGAAACAGCTTCGAAGCTAATTTTAAAACAATATTTTAATATTTCAAGTTGCTCCATGTTGTGTGCTCCATGTTTCATGCAAAGCTGACAATAAATTTTTCGAGCGCGGTCGCGAACTCGATCGGATTCGTCGAGGAATAATTCAGCCGGCCAGTTTTCATCGCGACATCGATCTCCAAAAGTTTAGCGTGCGCTGCCAAAAGCTCACTCTCCGAAAAATTGCGCATTTGCCCGAGCGAATTCGAAACTACAAACGGGTGCAGTTTCAGCTCGCGGGCGATCTCGCTCGGCGGGAGACGCCGACTCGCGAGCGCTTTCAGATTCAACAAAATTCGGAACTGTCGCACGATCATGAAAAAAATTTGCACCAAATTTTCGCCGCGGTCGACGACATCGTGCAGATCAGCGAGCGCGTTTTCGATGCGCCGCGCACCGATCGCGTCAGTGAGATTGAAAACCGAAGTGTGCAAATTCGGGTGGACGAGCGCGCGGACATCGGTACGTTCGATTTTGCGTTCGCCCGCGAAAGTTTTCAGCTTCGCAAGTTCATTGATCGCCGCGGCGCAGTCGCCGAGTGTGAAAGTTGCGAGTAGTTCTAGCGCGTCTGGTGCGATCGATAAACCACTTTGCGCGACTTCCGCCGCGAGCCACTTTTTAAATTCAGCTGGTTTCGGCGCGGCGAATTCGCGCGTCTCACCAAAATTTTTGAAAGCTTTAAAAAGTTTGGTTCGGGCGTCGGCTGACTTCGCAGTCAAGATTAGATTTGTCGCCTCGGGCAATTTCTCCAAAAAGTTCGCGAGTCGCTCGGCGGATTTTTTGAAATCCCAATCGCGAATCACGACTAATCGCGAATTGCCCAAAAATGGGGGAGTCTCGGCGGCCGCGATAATCTCGGCTTCATTCGTCGCGCGGCTTTCCAAAATCGCGAGATTGAGATCACCTTCTTTTTTTTTGAATTCCTCGATCAAACGACTCAGCTCTTGGCCGAGCAAAAAATTATTTTCGCCAAAAAAAAGTCGAGCGGGCATTATTTCAGCGGAAGTGTTTTTTGCGGAGTGCGAATTTTACCTTGCTTCAAAAGCCGAATAAAAATTTTCGCGAGTTCCGGATCGAATTGTTTTCCACTGCCGAGCTCGAGTTCGCGGATCGCCTCGGCGCGCGACATTTTTTGGCCGTAGCTGCGACGCGTGACCATCGCATCGTACGAATCCGCAATCGCGAGAACGCGCGCCTCCAGCGGAATTTGTTTTTTGGCCAAATGGTCAGGGTAGCCGCTGCCGTCCCAGCGTTCGTGATGATGCCGAATCGCGTGTCCCGCCTCTGCCAAAAATTTCACACCGGAGACGATTTTTTGGCCGATGATCGGATGCTTTTCGAGTTCTTGAGTTTCATTTTCGGTCAGTGCTTCGTGTTTATTCAACACGCTTTGGTCGATCGCGACTTTGCCGACATCGTGCAATAAACCTGCGTAGCGCAAATTCGAAAGTCGCGCTTCACTCAATCCGGCGATGCGCCCGAGTTTCACAGCATAGCTCGCGACCCGGACAGAATGACCACGCGTGTAAACATCTTTTTCATCGAGACTGGTGACCAGCGAAGAAATCAATTCAAAGTGTGTGCGCCTTTCCTTTTCGCGCAGATCCGCGTTGTCCGCGATTTGTTCCTCGAGCGAATGTGCATATTTTTGCAACTTGTGAGTTGCGATGCCGATTTCCTTCTTTAGTTTTTGATTGAAATTCTGAATTGATTTCAGCGCGCGCATTTTTACAAGTCCGGTTTCGACCTGGTCTCCGAGTGTGAGATAAAAATCGAAATCGCTTTTGCGGAAAATTTTATTTGGCTCACATTCGGCGATGATCGCTCCCAAAACAACCGTCCGACCGATGAGCGGGACGATCAAGACACGGTTTATCCCCAAAAGCTTTCTGACGATTGCGGGCATTTTTTTTTCGCTCAATTCGACAACCCTGCGCGTCTGCATGATTTTCTTGATCTGGGCATACAAGGCGGAGAGTGTTTGGGCGGGGATAATTTTTTCTGCCGAAGCAATATCAAAATTGGCCTGAGCTACGAAGTGGATTTTTTGATCTACTTCTCCCTGTAAAAACACACCC
Organism: Patescibacteria group bacterium; assembly: GCA_043799575.1. Lineage (GTDB taxonomy): Bacteria > Patescibacteriota > Gracilibacteria > JAHISY01 > JAHISY01 > JAHISY01. The sequence goes on from JAZDNQ010000041.1 coordinate 12,407, forward strand.
GCTCTTTTGAATCCCAAGTTTGCACAAAAACGCTGCGCGATTTTTTTGGCAATTTCTTTTTCTGAAACATTTTTACGCATCAATTCAGCGAGCTGGTTCATCATGCGCAGCTGGCGAATGTAATCAATCGCGAAAGTGCCTTGTTGTTCGATAGCTTGTAAGTCGGCGCGGCGCTCGGTGAGTGGTGCGATGTGTTCAGTATCATCGTCAGCACAAACGAAGCGACTGCGTCCAGTATGCTTCGCGTGGTAAAGCGCATCATCAGCGCGGCGCATCAAATCAATCGTCGACTTGATCATTTGTTGTGGAGCACCCGCGCAGCCGATACTCACGCTATGTCCGGTTGCTTTTTTAATTTTGGCAATTAAATTGGTCAAAATTTGATTACGTTTGATCTTCGATTTTTTGATCAGCAGGAAAACAAATTCATCTCCGGCGAAGCGTGCGGCGAAATCAATCTTTTTGTCCCGACTCAAAATTTCGCCAACCTTTGTGATTAACCTGTCACCCGCTTCGTGTCCGCGTGTGTCGTTGAGATGTTTGAGAAAATCGATATCGATCATCGCGAGCGAAAGCGCACGTTGAGATCCTGCCTTTTTGAATTCTTCCTCCAATTTTTTTTCAAAAGCACGGCGATTTGGGAGGCGGCTGAGGTCATCGAAATTGGCCAAGTGTTCGAGTTCGGTATTTTTATTTTTTAATTCAGTGGTTGCCTCGGTGACTTTTTCTTTAAGGTTGCGATTGGCTTCGCGGATTTTTTCTTCGGCAATGATGCGATTAAAGTTCAGCGCAATGTGATTCACCAGTGGTGAAATTTTGGCATCAGCTTCAGTAGTATCAATATTCCGTTTTGTGAAAGCATTGTCCACTGAAACAATTCCCAAAAGGTGTTTGCCTGCGATCAAAGGAAACTCCAATGTAAACGGCATGCCGGAATCATGGAAAAATTTTTTCAGGATTGGATAATTCCGGTTGACATACGGCTTCTTGAGCTTGAGGAAAAAAGAATAATCTCTTGGTAGATTTTCGTCCCTCAGACTTAGTTGCACCTGTTGGAACTTTTTATCGGGCATGTAACTGCATCTTGCACCGCTGTAAATTCCTTTTTCCTCATCGATCAGCCAAAACCTGACTCGATCAAAGCCAAATTTCAGGAATGTTTCGATTGTGAAATTGATGATGTCATTTTTGTCTTGCGCAGCACGCAAGCTTTTGCCTACGCTAATTAGGTTTCTAGTCGCTTCAGCGACTTTGTTCTTGAGATCTAGACTGGCTTGTTTGATTTTTTCATCGGCGATAATCCTATTGAGCGAAAGAGCAACATGGTTTACGAACGGTATCGCATTCGGTTCTATCTGCTTAAGATCCAAAGGAGTCTTGGAAATCTCGTTGTCTACGCCAATTGATCCGAGGGTTTTATTACCAGCTATGAGTGGAAACTCAATTGTTGTTTTGGTTTTGTAATCCTTGAGAAACTTCTTGAGAAGAAAGTTTTTGCGATTAATAAATGGCTCTTTTTTGGAGAGAGCGTGAGTTTGATAGGGCGAATTTTTTTTAAGCTCTAAGTGCCCACTGATTTTGCGAAATTTTTTATCGGGGACATAATTGCATTTACCACCGCGAAACTCGTTTTTTTCATCGTCAGTTATCCATATTCGAATTCTCTCAAAGCCAAGTTTCTCAAAAATCTTAATTGTATAATCCAAGACTTCTTTTTCATTGTTTGCCTCCCGCAAGATTCGGCTTGCAGTATCTAAATCGTGTAATATACCTTTCGTTGTCTTGGCGGATGCGAATTTGAAATTAGTTGTCATTTCTAAGTAATGGGAATTCTAGCGTAATTTGGCTAACTGAAAAGTAAATTAAAGCCCTAGGAATTACTTTTGACAATTTTGATTTTTCTACTATAATTAAGTGCCATTTTTTTAAATTGCCCGCAAAAAGCCCAGATTTGCCGAATATCATTATTGCCACAGGTGCTGGTCCATTTTCTGTTTTGCATGGTAGTCGTCAAATTGCAGAAAGCACTAAAAGAGGCGATGTGGATGGGTGTTTAGCTGTCAGGAGTGTTACCAGCGAAGTTCCGGATAGAAGTAAAGCGATTTTGGATCCTGATGATTTCACCAACCCAAAGACTTGTGCAGAGGCTATGTTGCAAGGAGTTAGAGAAAGTGCATTGGGTATCTCTCGTCTTTATAAAAATGTGAGAAGACTGGTAGTCGTTGTATTTTGTAATACATTTCATTCCCCACAAATCTTCTCCGAGTTTGAGATAGGGATTGAAGAATTGAGAGGAACCACAAGAAGCACGATAGATGAAATTAAAGTGGTCAATTTACCAAGAGTGGTCGTTAAATTTTTAAATAAAGAACTTTTTCATTGTGTGCCAGATAATGAAAAGAGGGTCGGGGTTCTTTGCACCAGCGGAGCAAGACAGTCTGGTATCTATGACAGTCTCTTTGGAGAGTTTGGATGGCAGGTTGAAAATCTGCCGCCAAAGGAACAAGAACGACTGCATGACGCAATTTATAATCAGTACTGGGGTTTGAAAAAACAAAGAGATAGCCAATTGGCCAGCCAGGTTGTTTGGGACGCTGTGACATACCTGTTACAACAAGATGTTCGGGCAATTGTCTTAGGCTGTACCGAGCTTAGGTTTGGCACTAAGTTGTCAGTGCAGGAAAGTAGTACGGCAGCACAAATTATATGCGATATGTTTAAAGAAGGACCACTGCCTCGTATTGCCGTGGCTGGTCATCAACCGGCAATACTATTAGATTCATCTACTGTCGGGGCTCGTGCGGCTGTTCGAGCTTCTGATCCTAATAGATTGGCAGAGATAGGAGTTAGCGATCGAGTTTTTTATTTGGATGCCTGTCTGAAACCATCGAGTAAGTAGTAGCAAGTAGGATTTTTTCGAAAAGAGTACTTAATTGTTAAAATTATCCTTGATGGTGCCCACTCTTTTTGTTTCTAAAATCGTTAAAGGTTATACCTCCGAGCCAGTCGAGTTCTCTCTCGAGACTCCACCTGACCCGAAATTCGGCGATCTCGCGACGAACGCGGCGCTCGTTCTCGCAAAACAAGTTGGCAAAAATCCACGCGAACTTGCGACCGAGATCGCGCAAAAAATTTCCCAAAATAAATTTGTCGCGAAGACCGAAATCGCCGGACCGGGATTCATCAATATTTTTCTTGCGCCGGAATTTTTTCACTCGACTTTCGTCGCGATCGAAAAAGCGGGGAGCGACTTCGCGCAATCCAAAATCGGCAAAGGTCAAAAAG
>JAZDNQ010000050.1:0-5202 GCA_043799575.1 Patescibacteria group bacterium
AAATTCAATGGTCTCGCCTCCCATAAATTCAATCTCCACCTCAAAGAGTGTGAGTTCAGATGGAACTACCGCAACAAGAATCTCTACGCTAAAATGGTAGAAATCCTTAAGAAATTCTAATTTTTGCTAGGCAAGAGCCAACCTAATTTGAAAATTCTCGCGATCAATCCCGGCTCGGCGACGCTGAAATGCGCTTTTTTCGAGGACGAAAAAAAGTTGGCTGAATTCACCGCGCCGATTCGGCATCACGCGCTGGCCGAGATTTTGCGCAAATTGAAAATCAAAAACGCGAACACGATCGACGTTTTCGGAATTCGCATCGTCCACGGCGGAGAGATTTTTGGCGCACCGCAATTGCTCGGCAAAAAAGAAATTCGCCAGCTCGAAAAACTCGTCGCGCTCGCACCGCTCCACAATCGCCCGGCGGTGGATCTCGTCGAAGCGATCCGCGCGGAACTGCCGACCGCGAAAATCGTCGGCGTTTTCGATACGAATTTTCACCGGACAATTCCCGCGGTCGCGCGCACGATTCCGATCGAGCAAAAACTCGCGCGCCGATTCGGTGTTCGCAAATTCGGATTTCACGGCATCGCCTGCGAAAGTATTTCGCGGAAGCTCGGCAAAATTCCGCCGCGTATTTTGATTTGTCATCTCGGCGGCGGCGCGTCGATCACCGCAGTGCGAAATGGAAAATCGGTCGAAACTTCGATGGCGTTTACTCCGGCGGCGGGACTGCCGATGCTCACTCGCGCCGGCGACATCGATCCCGGCGTGTTCGAATTTTTGGTCGAACGAATGAAAATCGCGCCGAAAAAAGTTTTGCAGATTTTGAATGAGCGCTCGGGAATTTTTGGCATTTGCGGGGAGAAAAATTTCGCGAAAGTCGTCGCGGGCGCAGCGAAAAATCCGAACTTCAAATTGGCGGTGGATGTTTTCGCGCAGCGCGTCGTCGAGAAAATTTTCGCGTTCGCAGGAGTTTTGGGCGGCGTCGACGAGTTAATTTTTTCCGGCGGGATCGGCGGAGGCTCGGCAATGATTCGGCGAAAAATCGAAGCGAAGTTGAAACTTTTGAAAATTCGGAAAATTAAAGTCATCCGCGCCGACGAGCTCGAGGAAATCGCGCTCCAAATTTTGGCGAAACAAAAAAGAGGGCGATGAAGCCCTCTTTCTTTTGAGAAACGAAAAAATTATCTTTTGTTCGCTTCGAAGCACTCACGGCAGTAAACCGGGCGATCGCCACTCGGGACAAACGGTACTTCTGTTTCTTTGCCGCAGCCCGCGCAAGTCACTTTCGTGAATTGGCGACCGGCTGCTTTTTTTGCCGCGCGGCATTCTTTGCAGCGCTTCGGAGGAGTGAAACCTTTCTCCTCGTAAAATTTTTGCTCACCATCGGTGAACACAAACGGCTTCCCGCACTCTTCACAAGTGAGGGTCTGGCCCTCTTCCTGAGGGTCGGTTGTTGTCTGATCATCAGACATAAAATAGGGGTTAAAACTTTCCGATTAAAATGGTGATTGGAAAGTTTGAACCTCCCCATTAAACCGATTTTCCGGAAATCACTAATAGTTTAGCTTTTCGTCAAGTCAAATGCAAAAGTTTTTCGCGAGATCCTCCGTAGCTGAAAAGCCAAGGGGAATGGTAAAATCCGCGCGATGAAATCCACTCGCGAGGGCTTCGGCGACGGTCTGCTCTGTGTCGCGGCGCAAATTCCGGAAGTCGTCGTCGTCGACGCAGATTTGCGGCATTCCGTGCAAACTTTGAAATTCGCGGAAAAATATCCCGACCGCGCGTGGAATGTCGGCATCGCCGAACAGAATCTCGTCGGCTTCGCGGCTGGCCTGGCACGAGCTGGCAAAATACCTTTTGCCGCGACTTTCGCCGTTTTTTTGACCGGACTCGGCTACAATCAAATTCGCCAGTCAGTTTGTTATTCGGAAAATAATGTGAAACTCGTAGGAAGCCACGCCGGAATTTTGACTGGTGAGGACGGCGCGACGCACCAAGCACTCGAGGATTTGAGTTTGATGCGCGGACTGCCCGGTTTGCGAGTTTATTGTCCAGCGGATTATTTCGAGGCGCGCGCGATGATTCCATTGATCGCGCGAGAAAAAGCGCCGTGCTATCTCCGACTCGGCCGCCAAAAAGTGCCGTTCGTTTACGACGAAAAATTCAAAGCGCAGCTCGGTCGCGCCGACATTTTGCGAAAAGGTGGAGACGGAGTGATTTTCGCGATTGGCACGGAAGTGCCATTCGCAGTCGCAGCTACCGAGATTTTGAAAAAGAAAGGCAAAAATTTGACCGTCGTGAACGTCTCGACTCTCAAACCGCTCGACGAAAAAACAATTTTGCCACTGCTCCGAAAATTCAAAGATATTTTCACCGCGGAAGATCACTCGATCGTCGGCGGACTCGGCTCGGCGATCGCGGAGCTCATCGCAGAAAATGGACTCGGCGCAAAGTTAACGCGGATCGGAATGACCGGTTTCGGCGAGTCGGGAACGAGCGAAGATTTGTTGAAAAAATACGGCCTCGACACGGCTGGACTCGTACGAAAAATTTCCGCTAAAATTTAGAAAATGTTTTTCCGGCACAAAAAAAATTCCGATTATCGACTCGCGCTCATCCTCTCCGGACTCGCTTTTTTCGCAGTGATGAGCGCGTACATTGTCGTGCGACTCGACGCGACAATGCACCGTCCGCGCGAACTGCCGCTCGGCGAGATTGGCGAAAACGGATCGCAAGATTCGTTTGTTTACTATCGGCAAAATACGACTGATGCGCAGACTAAGCCTACCGATGAAGAAAATTGGAACAACGCGGAAAAAGTTTTGCTCGCGTATTTCGAGAATGTTAACGCGGGCAATTACGAAGCGGCCATCGCGTTACGCACGCCGAAATATTTGGTCGGCTCAGCGGAGTCGTATGTTTTGCAGCTCAAAAACTCGATGGAAAAAGATATTTCCGGCAAATTGAAAATCACAAATATCGAGCGGATCACAGACGCAAGCAAGCCGACGACGAAATACTTCCGTTTTCAAAAAGATGCGGTTTGGAGTTTCGACGGCTCGACTCATTCTGAAATCAAAAAGGCTGCAATCGTCGAGCGCGACGGCGTGTGGACGATTGATTACTTCGAGACCGAGCGGAAATTTTAATTCGCGGCCAATTGTTGCTCGACGAATTTCAAAATCTTCTTTTTGAAGTTGATGACATCGAAACGCTCAGCATTTTTCACGATCGCCTTTTTGACCCAGCGTTTTTTCGCGGCTTTTTGCAGCGCATCCGCGAGTGAACTCACGGTCGGCTCGGCGAAGAAAATTCCGGAATGATTTTCGCGAACGGTCTCGAGCGCGCCGCCGCCGCGGAACGCGATCACCGGGCGACCGGAAGCTTGCACTTCGACCGCAGTCAGCCCGAAGTCTTCGACCTGCGGGAAAATAAGTGCGCGGCACTCGCGGTACATTTTTTGGAGAATCTCTTCTGAAACTTTGCCGAAAAATTTCACCGTCGGTCCGGCCATCGCGCGTAATTTTCTTTCTTCTGGGCCGACGCCGACGACCCGCAATTTCACGCCGAGAATATTCGCGGCTTGAATCGCGAGATCGAATCTTTTGTAGGGAATCAGTCGCCCGACCGCGAGAAAATAATCTTTCGCTTTTTCATCGTTCGGCGCGAAATTTTTGGTTTCGACTGGCGGATGGATCACCGTCGATTCGCGCTGATAATATTTTGCGATCCGGCGCGCGACGAAATCTGAGTTCGCGATGAAATGGTCGACGCGATCCGCCGCGACGCGATCCCAAATGCGCATTTTCATCAGCTGCCGCGGAATCATTTTGCGGGCGAGCCAGCCGAAATTTTTTTCGTGCAGCCGCAAATATTCGTGCGATCCGTCCCACAGCGCGCGATTCGGATTGTGACAGTAGCAAATGTGCAGCGTCTCCGGCTTCGTGATAATTCCTTTCGCGCAACCCGACGATGAGTCGGAAATCACGAGATCAAATTCAGACAAATCGAATGACTCGATCGCCGCAGGCATGAACGGAAAAAAAACACGATGATGATTTTTCGCGAACGGAATTTTTTGGAGATAACTCGTGCGAATGTCGGCGTCAGCGAACATCGGCAAATTTTCCGGGCGAAAAAATGAAGTGAAAATCGGCGCGTCTGGAAAAATTTCGTGGAGCGCAAGCAAAACTCTCTCCGCTCCGCCGAAGTCGGTGAGCCAATCGTGAACCAAAGCAACGCGAAGTTTTTGAGAGTGCATTTTGAATTTATTCTTCGACATGAAGCAAAACTGTTTTGCCGCGGACGCATTTCAGTTTGTCGATCGCCGCGATCGCCGCACGAACTTTGGCTTCCGAATTTTTGTGCAGCAAAACTGCGAGCGGCACATCTTTTTCAAATTCTTTGAGGTCGAGCTGAAGAATGTCGCGAATATTGAGATCGAATTTCGCGAGCACGGTCGAAATTTCACGAATCACCCCCGGCGTGTCTTTGACCGAAAAACGGAGATAAAATTCGGACTCGATCGCATCGAGTTTTTTGATCGGAAATTTTTGGAGCGCTTTTTCTGGAATGCCGCGACTCGGAATCTGCGAATCGCGCGCGGCCTCAATGATGTCGCCGACGACGGCAGTCGCGGTCGGGAGACTCCCCGCGCCCGGCCCGGCCAGCAAAAGTTCGCCGAGATTTTTGCCGCGGAGCAGAATGCCATTTGTCACGCCCTCGATTTTCGCGAGCTTCGAATCAAGCGGCAGCATCGTCGGCTGCACGCGAATCTCGATCGCACCATTTTCTTTTTTCGCGATCGCGACGAGTTTGATCTTGCGTTTCAGCCGGCGGGCAAATTCGAAATCTGCGGGCGACAATTTCGTGATTCCTTCGACTGGAATTTTTGGAAAATCGACCTGCGCGCCAAAAGCGAGCGATGCGAGCAGCGCGATTTTGTGCGCGGTATCACCGCCCTCGATGTCGAGCGTCGGGTCGGCCTCAGCGAATCCGTTTTTTTGCGCCTCTTTCAAAACCGCAGCGAACTCTCCGCCTTCATTCGCAAGTTTGGTGAGAATGAAATTACAAGTTCCGTTCAGAATCCCAAAAACTTTTTCAATTTTCTCGCCCGCGAGATCGGTCTTCAAAGTGCGGATAATCGGAATCGCGCCGCCGACCGCGGCTTCGAAAAGCAAAAGTTTGCCCATTTTT
>JAZDNQ010000055.1:0-21305 GCA_043799575.1 Patescibacteria group bacterium
AAATTATTTCGGAGTGGACGACGGATTGCTCGCCGCGGCGAAAGTCGCATCGATCGTTTCGCGTTCTGGTCAAAAAATTTCCGAATTGCTCGCCGATGTGCCGCAGACCTTCGCGACGCCGGAATTGAAATTGCCAATCGACGATTCGCAAAAATTCGCGACTTTGCAAAAAATTGTCGCCGAGTTCGCGGCCGAATTTGAAAACACCGACCAGCTCGACGGTATTCGGGTGAGCTTCCCGGATGGCAGCTGGGGGCTCGTGCGTGCGTCGAACACCTCGCCCGTTTTGACTTCGCGTTTCGAGGCACTGACAGCGGAGCGGCTCGCCGAGATCAAAAAACTTTTCCGCGAACGACTGCAAAAACATCCCGAGCTCGATTCCAGTCCATTGGATTAGACCACAAAAATTATTTTCAGCAAGCCGGGCAGATTGAAAAAAAGCCTTATTTTTAGTAAAATGACCGGATTTCAAAACAAAAATAAATGCAAAAATTCAGACAGAAATTTCTGGCGGTTTGTGCTCTCGTTGCACTTTTGGCGACGCTCGCGCCGACGACTTTGGCCGAGGATTTCGAGCCGTATACCGCGACTTTCGTGATTTCCGCGTATTACTCGCCGCTGCCGAATCAGCGCGTTTATTTTCGCGGGACGTACGAGGCGGATGTGAAATTAAACGGCAACGGCACGAATGGTGCAGATGGGACGCAGGTTTATCCGGGGATGATCGCCGCGCCGAAGACTTATTCTTTCGGAATGAAAATCCAAATCCCGGGCATGGGTGTCGGGACGATTCACGATCGCGGTGGCGCGATTGTCGTCGCGGGTGAACGCGCGATCGCGACGCACGACCGGCTCGATGTTTGGATGGGCAAAGGTGAAGAGGGACTCGCGCGCGCATTGCAATGGGGCGTGCGGACGGTGACTTGCACGGTTTATCCTTCGAGTTACGCGATCGCCGATAGTTTCACTTTGCCGACGATGGGTGCGGTTTTTGTTGCCGATTTACAAAATGGCGATTCGGGTGATTCAGTTCTCCGTCTCCAAAATGAATTGAAAACTTACGGTTATTTCCGCGATCCAGTTGATGGTTTTTACGACGATGCGACCGCGAAAGCAGTTTTGGGTTATCAGCTCGCGCGCAAAATTGTCGCTTCGGCGAATGATGCGGGCGCGGGAATTCTCGGTGCGAAAACTCGAGAGAGTTTGAATTCCGAAATTTTTCAGCGCTCATGGACGCCACCGAATTCACTTTTGATCGCGACCGCGAATGCCGCGAGCGGAGTTTCGTTGCCGAGCAGCGCGACTACATCTTCGACAACGACTTCCGTGACTACTGCGACTGCCGCGACCAGTTCGACACTTTCGACCACGCTTTCGGTCGGAGACTCAGGCGATCGCGTTCGCGAAATGCAAATTGCTCTGACCGAAGCGGGATTTTACGAATGCGAAGTGAACGGAATTTTTGACGCGAAAATGGAGGAGTGTGTTCTCAAATTTCAAACGCAAAACGGACTCGTCGGTTCGGCGAATGACTCCGGCGCAGGAATTTTCGGTGAAAAAACTCGCACGAAATTATCCGAATTAATTTCCGCACGCGCGACCGAAGTCGCGAATACGCTTGCCGACCAGATTCCGACCGCGGCTGCCAACCCGGGCGACTCGGGCGAAAACGTTTCGAAACTACAATCCGGTTTGCAGCAGCTCGGTTTTTATTCTGGCGAGATTTCCGGCGAATTCGACAGCGCGACCAAATCGGCCTTGATCGATTTTCAGATTTCCAAAGGTTTGATCGCGAGCGCGACGAGCTACGGCGCGGGATTTTTCGGGCCAAAAACTTTGACCACATTCCAAAAAAGTTTGCCGAACAAATTGGTCGCGGCTGAGCTGCCGGAAAATCCGGAATGGAATCGCGCGGTTTGGGTCGCGTACACGCCGAGTTTCGCGGCGAGTTTGAGTACGGGAGATTCGGGTGATCAGGTCGCCGAGCTGCAAAAAGTTTTGCAAAAAATCGGCTACGCGGATTTGGAAATTACGAATGAATTCGACGACGCGACCGAGCTCGCGGTCCTAGATTTTCAAATCAAATCCGAAGTCGTTGGTTCGGCTGACGACGCGGGCGCGGGAATTTTCGGACCGAAAACGCGTGCGGCTTTGAATAATTTGGTCGCGACGCAAAAAATTGCGCTCGAGAAAAAACAGGAAGCTTCGGCGTAGGAAGGATTCTAAAGATTATAAAGAGCTTTAAGGACTATAAGGATTCGGTTTTTTCTTAAAAATGTAAGTTAAAATACAGATGAATTTTTTATGCAAAAAATAGTGCTCATCGGCGGCGGCTCGGGAATTTCCCCGCTTTTATCGGAGTTGGCGAAAAAGAAAAATATTGAGGTTACGGCGATCGTGACGGTTTTTGACAACGGCGGTTCGACCGGAATTTTGCGCGAAAAATTCAACATTCCGGCAGTCGGCGATTTCCGCAAATGTGTTTCGGCGACGGCGGGCGTGATCGGTAAATTTTTCGAAAAACGGGTTGATGGCCACGCGCTCGGCAATCTCGCGCTCGCGGATCTCACCCGCGAATTTGGTTTTCAAAAAGCGACGGAAATTTTCTCTGACTTTGGCGCGGCGCGAGTCGTGCCAGTTTCGTTTTCGAATTCACAACTCGCCGCGGAGTTGGAAAATGGCGCGAAGATTATCGGCGAAAAAAATTTCGATCATCCGCCGAAAAAGTTATCCAACAAAAAAGTAACCAAAATTCGGCTCGTGCCGAAAGCCAAATTGAATCCGGAAGTCGCGAAAGTTCTCGCGGCGGCGGACAAAATCGTGGTCGGGCCGGGGAGTCTCTTTGGTAGTTTGCTCGCTAATTTCGCAGTTCCCGGCTTGCAGAAAGTTTTCGCAAAAGCGCGCGCGCAAAAAATTCTCGTGCGGAACTCGACAAACGAATTTGGTTGTCATGGCGAGAGTTCAGCCGAGATTCAAAAACGATTTGGCGTCGAATTCGACAAAATTCTCCCGCCGCAAAAATGGGACGCGAAAAAATTGGCGCAAAAATTTCTCCAATGAAAATCCTTGGCATCGATCCCGGCACGGCCACGACCGGATTCGCGGCGATCGCGAAAATTGACGGTCGGATTGAGGCGCTTGATTTCGGCGTGATTACTACCCAACCCAAAATTCCCGCGGCGGAGCGACTGCTCGAGATTGCCGAAAATATTTCTGAACTGATCGAGATTCATCGGCCCGAGCTGGTCGCAGTCGAATCACTTTTCTTTTTTAAAAATCAGACAACGGCTATGGCAGTTGCGCAGGCGCGCGGTGCGATTCTCACCGAGGTCGCGAAATTTCGCCTTCCGCTCATCGAGCTAACGCCTTTGCAAGTCAAGATGGCGGTGACGGGCTACGGTCGCGCCGACAAAAAACAAATTCAAAAAATGGTCATGACAATTTTCGGGCTCGAGAAAATTCCAAAACCGGACGACGCGGCGGATGCGCTCGCGATCGCTTTCGCGGCAAGCTAAAAAAGTTCTAAATGTTCGAGTTGTTCAAAATGTTCAAATGGGCAATTGACTAAAATTCAGCCTCAGACTTTCGCGAAAAATCATTTCGAACAATTTGAACAAGCGTAGCGGTCAAACGACTCGAACTTCGATCAGCTGACTTTGACGATCTTGTATTTCAATTCGCCAGCCGGAGCAGCGACCATGACCTCGTCGCCTTGTTCGCGGTCGATAATCGCGAGACCGATCGGCGATTCATTCGAAATTTTCGCGGCGGTCGGATCAGCCTCGGTCGAGCCGACGATCGTGTAAGTCTCTGGATCGTCTTTGTCGGTGAGATTTTGGATCGTGACCGTCGAGCCGATTTTTACGATTTTGCCGCTCGATTTTTTCTCGACAATAATTTTCGCAGTCTTGATCATTCGTTTCAATTCCGCGATGCGATTCTCGACAAGCGCCTGCTCATTTTTTGCATCCTCGTATTCGCTGTTCTCGCTGAGATCACCAAAAGAAATCGCTTCCTTCAAGCGCGCGGCGACCTCGCGGCGGCGCACATTCTCGAGCTCCTCCAGCTCGTCTTTCAGTTTTTTCAAGCCCTCTTTCGTCACGAGAGTTTGCTGATCATCACCGGCGGTGAGCGCCTCGCTGGCTTCACTCTCATCTTCCTCGGTATCGTCATCATCATTGGCTGCGGCACCAGCGAGCGCAATGTCCTCCTCGGTCAAATCATCGTCTTGCGGAGTCGTGTTGTCGTCGTTCATTTTGGATGGTTACAGTGAGAGAGATTTTAACCGAGCGTAGCGAGTTTGCAAATCTCGGCGAAACGCTCGTCGACCTCCTTTTGTAAATCATTTTTCAGTTCGGAGTTTTCCGGCTTCAAAAGATGTTTGAAGCGTTTTTGATTTGCCAAAAATTCCTCAATCGGCTTCCGTTCGGCTGGCTGAGAATTCAGTTTCCATTTCCCGTTCACTACCTCGACCAGCGGCCAAAAATTCGTCTCGACCGCTTTTTTGCAAATCTCCATCCCGAGTGCGGTCGGCGTTTTCCAGTTGGTCGGACAGGGAGAAAAAATATTCAAAAAAGTCGGGCCGGGCGTCTCGATCGCTCTTTTCGCTTTCGCGAGCAAATCGAGATGATGCGCGGCTGTCGTCTGCGCTGCGAACGGAATGCGGTGTGCCGCGACGATCGCCAAAATATCTTTGCGGTTCGTTTGTTTTCCACCCAAAATTTTCCCCGCCGGGGAAGTCGAAGTCGCCGCGCCGAGCGGGGACGCGGAGCTGCGCTGATAGCCGGTATTCATGTAGCCCTCGTTGTCGAGACAAATAAACGCGAAGTCGTGGCCGCGTTCAAGCGCGCCGGAGAGAGCTTGCAAACCGATATCGTATGTACCGCCATCGCCCGCGAAGGCGACGATTTTCACATCCTTCGCTTTGCCGGAAAGTTTATTTTTGCGTTCAAAAGCTTTTTTCGCGGCGGCGATTCCGCTCGCGACCGCGGCGGTATTTTCAAAAAGCGAATGAATCCACGGCGTATTCCAGCTCGTTTGCGGAAATGCGGAAGTGCAAATTTCGAGACAGCCGGTCGCGTTCACGACGATGATCGGGTGATCGGTCGAAGCCAGCACTTGTTTCACGATTGCGCCGAGTCCGCAGCCGGGACACAGCCGGTGACCGCCGACGAGTTTTGCTTCACGTGATGCTGCAGCTTGGAGATTCATTTCGAAAAAACTTGAAAAGGGAGAACTAGTAGTGTGATTGCGACGACTGCGAAAGCGAGACCAAAATATTGAATCGTCGAGATCCGTTCACCAAAGTAAAAAAATCCGACCAGTAAAGTCAAAGTCAGACTGGCGAGTGGAATGACTGAGATTGTGCCGACGAGCGAACTCAGCTTGATCGCGTGTGCGACGAAAAAATTTCCAATTACGAAAAACGACAATCCAATTAACATGAGCCACCATTTTTCTTGAGTCGCCCAAAATTTCAGCAAAGTATAGCCACTTGCGAAGCAAATCGGTGCGATAATTATATAAAGATAAAAATTCATTTGACTAAAGTTTGAATTGGTAAAAGTAAAAGCGCGAGCGCGATCACGCCCAGTCCGATTCCCAAATATTGAAAAATGGAAAGTCGCTCGCCGAAATAAAAATAGCCAAACAAAATTCCGGTCAGCGCGATCGCGAGCGGAGCAGTCGCGACTGCGAGCGATAGCGAACTTTTTTTGATTGCGGAAATGAAAAGTACACTGCCTAAAAAATAAATAGCGAGCGAGCTCGCCAGCCAAAAACTCGTATTTTTCACTGACCACATCTTGCCGAAAAAATCGCCCAAGACATAGCAGATCGTCGTGCCGAAAATGTAGAAATAAAAATTCATCGCAGATTTACAAAATTAACTTTCGGAATTTTTTTCTTCGCGAGTGTCGTGAAAATCTCCGTCGCGTGGTCGGGATTGAGCTGCCGCTGGCCGATGCCAAAAATAAAATTAGCAGTTTCGATTTTCTTTTTCGCGGCGAAAAAAATCGAATTCACCTCGTTGAACAAAACTCCGCCGACCGAGCCGAGCGGCGTCATGCGATCTAAAATACCGATTTTTTTAGCTTTTCCGCAAGCCGCCAAAATTTCTTTTTCGGGAAATGGCCGAAAAGTTCGAATCCGAATTAGCCCGACTTTTTTGCCCTTCTTTCGCAAATCGCGCACTGCAGTTTTGATCGCGCCGGCGGCCGATCCGAGGACAATCAAAATAGTGTCCGCGTTTTTCGTCTCGAAAGTCTCGATTGGCGAGGAATATTTTTTAGCAAATTTCTTCCCGATTTCCGCGATGACTTTGCGCGCGTTTTCACCCGCCGCGAACTGGCCGCGTTTTGTCTCGAAAAAATACTGTGGATTCGTGTAACCGCCGAGCGAGACCGGTTTTTCCAAATCAAATAAATTCGGAAAGTACGGCGGTTGCCCGACGAATTTTTTCGCCTCCGCGTCGCTCAAAATTTCGACATTCGTCGCGAGATGCGAAGTTTCGAAACCATCAAAACAAATCATAATTGGTAATCTTGATTTTTCGGCAATCGGAAAAGCCTGCAAAATAAGGTCGTAAGATTCTTGCGGCGAATCGGCAAAAATTTGCAGCCAGCCCGAGTCGCGTTCAAGCAGCACGTCCGAGTGGTCGCCGTAAATCGACAGCGGTGCGGAAAGCGCGCGATTCGCATTCGCCAACACAACCGGAAGTCGCATCCCGGCGGCATTCACCAAAACCTCGTGCATCAATGCGAGACCCTGCGACGCGGTCGCAGTCATAGCTCGCGCGCCCGACGCAGCCGCGCCGACGCAAGCCGACATCGCGGAATGTTCTGACTCGACCGGAACAAATTCAGTCCGCACTTTCCCATCCGCGACGAACTCCGAAAATTTCTCCGGAATCTTAGTTGAAGGCGTGATCGGGTACGCCGCGACGACATCTGGCTCGATTTGTCGCATCGCCTCGGCTACCGCTTCGTTACCGGTCAGAATTTTTTGCATCAGATTTCGCTAATTTTTTTCGGGACGATTTTGAGACTTTTTGGTTTGGTCGGACAGGCTGCGACACACAGCGCACACGCCGTACATTTAGTCTCGTCGATCCCGACCATTTTGCCGTTCCGAATTTTCACCGCGTCGTGCGGGCAGACCGGCCAGCAAAATTTGCAATCGATGCAAGTTGCCGAATTCCACTCGCAGGTTTGCCGCGACCAATTTCCAGTCGCATAATTCCGCGAGCTGCCAGGCTCTGTGATCGCTGCTCCGGGTTGGATTTTTTGCCAGCTCGGTAAAATCGCGCATTTTCTGTTCGGAGCGGCGCGGTTCACTTCGATTTTCCGGACATCTTCGAAACCTTGTTTGAATGCACGCAAATTGCCTTCCAAAATCTCTGGTGGGAGGTGTCTGCCGAGGTATTTCGCCAAATCTTTTTGAAAATTTTCCAATTTAGCGAGTCCCAAAATTCTCACAAGCGCACCCAAAATCGGGACATTCGGAATGTCTTTGCCGATTTCGCGGACCGCGATTCCGCTCGCGTCGACCGCAAAAACTCGAATTTTCCCGACGCCCATTCTCAATTTCTTTTGTGGAGAATTGACGAGAAGCAAGCCGTTTTTGCCTAATCCAGCCAGAAGTTCGGCCGGGCTAACTTCGCAGCTCGCGATCAAAGTCACGTCGAGCAAAACGCTAGCGTCGACTGTGGTCGGATGTGAGGCATCCTCAATTTTTTGGCTTGAAATGCGGTTAAAAACAACCACCGGGGCACCGCGTTTTTCCGCGCCAAAATCTGGGAAAGATTGCACAAATTTGCCGTTATTCCCCAAAATTTCGGCCAAAGCGGTCGAGGCCGTGATCGCGCCCTGACCTGCTCGGGAGTGCCAACGAACTGCAATTTCGGCAGCCATAAACTGGCCGCGATTTTAGCATTTTCTCCTAGGAAATGCTTGCTTTTTTGGCTGATTTTTGCTAAAATTCTCTGATAAATTGTAAAAACAAAAAGCCTTCAAATGGCGGAAAACCAAACTCAAAAAACGACTGGACTAGTGAATCCGGCTACTGCGTCCGACCAACCAGCCAACCCGGCTCCGGTTTCGTCGACCGCGAATCCCGTTCCAGAGAAGGTCTTCACACCTGTCCCGATTGAGTCGAAAACCGAGCCGCCACAACCGCCAGTTCCTCCGCTGGCTACGAACTCCGCCGAGATCGCCACGGCGGTTGGCTTGACTGCGTCTCAGATCGAAAAACAGTCGAGCCAAAAAACCTTCACGACGTCCGCTACGCCGGCTCCGCAAATTGTTGCGCCAGAAAATTCGCCTGCGCCAAAACCGGGTGCGCTCGACAAATTGGTCGAGCAACTTATTCCGCAAAAATCTGTGCCAGCTGTACGTAAATCGTCCGTTCCGCAAAATCCGAACGAGCAAAAAATAATTGAAGACAAAACTACGGCGCAGAAATTTGTGAATCACAATCAAATCGCGACTTCGAGTTTCATCAATAAAATTTTTGGTCGTCCTAAAAAAAATACTCCGGGTCAGACCAAAACTAATCTAGTTGCCGAGGCGGAAAAAATTTACCGTGAAGGTCTCGCGAGCGTGCGGGATCTGATTTCGCCGAGCTCGTTCGAAGTACATTACGATCATCTCCAGCTTTCCGGCGTGTACGCGCGTAGCTTTTTTGTTTACGCGTATCCGCGTTTTCTCGACACAAACTGGATGAGTCCGATCATTAATTTCGACGCGACGGTCGACATCGCGCAATTTATTTATCCGATTGCGAGTGACGAGATTATGCATATTCTCAAAAAGAAAGTTGCACAGATTCAATCGTCGATCACGATGTCATCTGAGAAAGGTAATGTACGCGATCCGGTGCTCGAGACCGCGCTCGAAGATGCCGAGAGTTTGCGCACCGACCTGCAGCGCGGACAAGAAAAATTTTTCCAGTTCGGAATGTATTTCACGGTCTACGCCGACGACCTCAAAAAACTGGAAGCGACGACAAAAATTCTCGAGAGTCAGCTCGGCGGAAAATTAGTTCTCACGAAGCGTGCCGACATCCAAGGTGAGCACGCGTTTAATTCAACTCTCCCGCTCGCGCTCGACGAATTGGAAGTTCAGCGCAATATGAATACGTCGCCGCTCTCGACGACTTTCCCGTTTATTTCGAGCTCGCTCGCGACCGACGAAGGAATTTTGTATGGATTGAATCGGCACAACAATTCGCTCGTCATTTTCGATCGTTTCAAGTTGCCGAACGCGAACTCGACAGTTTTTGCGACTTCTGGCGCGGGCAAATCGTACGCGGTGAAATTGGAAATTCTTCGGCAGGTGATGCTTGGGACGGATGTCATCGTTGTCGATCCGGAGAACGAATATAAAGCTTTGACCGAAACTGTCGGTGGAACATATTTGAATGTGAGCTTGAATTCCGACCAGCGCATTAATCCGTTCGATCTGCCTGCGCCGTTCGAGGGCGACAATGTGAAACCGGGGGATTTGCTCCGCGAAAATGTGATTACTCTCACAGGACTGATGAAATTAATGCTTGGCCAAATGACTGCGGCTGAGGAAGCTTTGATCGACAAAGCTTTGATCGATACTTACGCCGTGCGCGGGATCACGATGTCGGTCGAAGATCCGTCCAAAATGCCGATGCCGACGATGGAAGATTTTCACGCGGTGCTCAAATCAATGGACGGTGCCGAGTCGCTCGCGACGCGATTACAAAAATTTACAACCGGGACATTCGGCGGAATTTTCAATCGCGAAACAAATGTGAATCTCGGGACTGGTTTGATCGTGTTTTGTGTTCGCGATCTCGAAGACGAGCTGCGCCCGATCGCGATGTTCGTCCTCCTCAACTTTATTTGGAGTCGCGTGCGTTCAAAATTAAAAAAACGTTTACTGGTCGTCGACGAGGCGTGGACGCTAATGCAGCACGAAGATGCCGCGAAATTTCTCTTTGGGCTTGTGAAGCGCGCGCGCAAATATTATCTCGGCGTAGTCACGATTACCCAAGATGTTGAGGACTTCCTCGAAAGCAAATACGGGCGGCCGATGGTCACAAACGCGTCGATGCAAATTCTCCTCAAGCAGGCGCCGAGTGCGGTCGATGCGCTCAAAAAAACTTTCAATCTGACCGATGGCGAAAAATATATGCTGCTCAATTCTGATGTTGGGCAGGGTCTCTTTTTCGCCGACAGCAAACATGTCGCGATTCAAGTTATCGCGTCGTATTCCGAAAATCAAATTATCACGACCAATCCTGAGGAGCTGCTCGCGCAGCGCGAGGAAAGTTTTGAAAAATAAAATGCCGCGAAAAATCTCCATCTCGGCGCGGCTACAAAAAATTATTCGCGCGCACGAAAAAGAATTGCGGGAAAATTATAAAAAGATGTTTGCGCGCTTCAATCGCTTGCGGCGCAAAATTTCGGCTTAATTTCCCATTCCGACTCGTACTTCGCTTTCGCTTTGCTCAAGCTTCGGAGGGTTGGTTATTTAATTTCCCATACCAACAATTCCCAAAATCAAACCGAGTCCCGCGAAGACACCGCCGATCAACCAAAAACGCATCACGATCTGATGCTCCGGCCAGCCGAGTTTTTCGAAATGATGATGCAGTGGCGCGATCAGAAAAACTTTTTTGCCAAAAAACTTTTTCGACAAAAGCTGGATGATGACCGATAAAGTTTCGAGAATAAAAATTGCCGCAATGAAAAAGAAAGGTACGACCGAATCGGTGAGCATCGCGATGACTCCTAGTGTCGCGCCGAGTGAATAGCTACCCGTGTCTCCCATAAAAAATTTCGCGGGTGGAACATTCCACCACAGAAAGGCGACGAGCGCGCCGACAATTGCCGCGCAAAAAGTCGCAAGCAAAAACATTCCGTGAAAAAAAGCGATCACAGAGAAGCTGCCGAAGGCGATTGCCAAAAGTCCGCCCGCGAGTCCGTCGAGTCCGTCCGTGATATTCACCGCGTTCGCGCTCGACAAAATTACCAAAATGAAAAGCGGGATGTACCAAATTCCGATATTGAAATCGCCGAGTCGGGGCAGATGAATGAGACATTCATTTGCCACGCCATCGAGACAGCCGAGTTTCGAAAAAAACCACCACGCGCCTGCCGCCGCGAAAACCGTCAGCCAAATTAACTTCGGCCGCACCTTTAAACCTTTTTGTTGGCCGACACCTTTGATATTCCACCAGTCGTCGATCATGCCGAGCAGTCCGGCCGCGACGAGTGTGAAAAGTGGGATATAAGTTTCCGAGCGATTCCATAGTGAGTTCGTCGTGATGCCGAGCTCTTGCGGTATGAAGGAAAGCAAAACCATCGCGACGACCGTGCCCCAAATCACGACGCCGCCCATCGTCGGCGTGCCGGATTTTTTCAAATGCAGCTCGCGAAAAATCGTCGAAATTTTGCCATCGACCGAGCTGTCGCGAATTTGTTGCCCGAGCTTATTGCGCTCCAAAAATTTAATAAAAATCGGCGCGAAAATCATCGCGACCAAAAAGCTCAGTCCGCCGTAGCCCAAAATATAAGTCAGATTTTCGATCGTCGCGTTGCCAGCAAAAAGATTTTCCATTTGGCTGATTTTACCATCGAAAATTAGCCTCGGCCCAGGCGATCAAGCTTTTCGCTTCCTGAAAACGATTCGGCGAATTCAAAACAATTGCCAAAACTTTTTTTCCATTCGTGAGTTCTGCGACGGTCGCAGTGCATTCGCCGGCCGCATCGGTCAATCCGGTTTTCAGCCCGCGAATTTTCAAATAACTACCGAACAAATTATTCGTCGAATAAAGTTCGTGGTGTGTTCCGCCTGAGACGGGATCGATTCCGGTTTTGCCTGTCGCGGCGATCTCGCGCAAAAATTCATCGCGCAAAAAATACTGCGCCAAAGTCGCGAGATCGCGCGTCGTCGAAAAATTATTTTCGTCGTCATAGCCGACTGGGTTCGCGAAGTGCGAATTTTGCAGATTCAATTCCGCCGCTTTTGTATTCATCTGCGCAACAAATTTTTCCGTCCCCATTTTTTCCGCGAGCGCGGTCGCGGCATCGTTCGCCGACTCGATGAGCATGCCTTTCAAAAGATTACCGACCGTCATTTTTTCGCCGGCGCGCAGCCAAATTTTTGCGGGCGGCTGCTCACTCGCGTTCGGACTCACTTCGACCACATCAGCCAAATTATAATTTTCGCGCGCGACAATCGCGGTCATCAATTTCGTGAGACTCGCAATCGGTAATTGCGCCTGCGAATTTTTCGACCACAAAACTTTCCCCGAATCGAGATCGACGATGATCGCAGATTTCGCCGCGACGACTGGTTCGGAAAATTGCACGAGTTGCGGCGCGGAATAAATTTGCAAAAGCGCTAGATCCGGCAAATTGTTCGTCGGTTCGCTGGCCAGTCCGAGCAGTGCGAAAAAATTCTCAAGCATCGCGCAACATTTTAACTTCTTCTTTCGTCAGTTCGCGAAACTCGCCCAATTTCAAATTACCGAGTTCGAGTTTTTTCACGCGCACTCTTTTCAAGCGCAGAACTTCGCAGCCGACTTTGCCAAAAATTTTGCGGACTTGTCGATTCCGCCCCTCGCGTAAAATCACGCGTGCTTTCCGTTTCCCCAAAATTTTCACCTCGGTCGGCTTCGTCGCGCGACCTTCGAGATGTACGCCAGCTTCAATTTTGCGCACGCGCTCGACAGTCAAGTCGTTATCGACCTCGACCTCGTATTCTTTTTCACTTTCGAATTTCGGATGCGTCAGCTGAAAGCTCAGATTGCCGTCATTCGTCAAAATCAAAAGTCCGGTCGTGTCTTTGTCGAGACGTCCGACCGGAAAAACTTTCAGCTCGTGCGGCAAAAGATCCAAAACAATTCGTGGTTCGGATTTCGTCTTCTGATTCGAACAAACGAAGCCGGTCGGTTTGTGCAAAATCAAATAAAGCGGTTTCGGTTTTTCCGCCAAAACTTTCTGATCGACCGTGACGCGATCTTTTTCCGGATCAATTTTCGTGCCGAGTTCTTTCACGATTTTTCCATTCACAAAAACTTTGCCCGCCGCGATCAACTCGTCGGCTTTGCGCCGAGAAGCGATTCCTTTTTCCGCGAGAAATTTATTTAAGCGCAGCACGCCAAATTATTTCACAGCATCAAAAACGGCCTGGATCGTCGTCGCCAAATCAGCGCGATTCGTTTTCACCCCGTTCACAAAAAAAGTCGGAGTTGAGTTGATGCCGTGGTTTTCTGCGAAAGCCGAATCGCTCGTGACGAGACCGCCGAATTCGTCGCCCTCGACACACTGTTTAAATTTCGCCGCGTCGAAATTCGCGCCGAAGTTGTACAGCATCGGAATTTGCAAAAAGAAATCGTTGCTGAATTTTCCCTGATTTTCAAAAAGCGCACTTTCCATTTCTCGTCCAAAATTTTGCGTTTTCGCACATTCGTACGCATTCGCGGCGATCGGCGAAGTTTCGTGACCTTGGATCGGCAGTGGGCGGTGACGAAACTCAATATAAAGATTCGGAATATCTTCCAAATTTTTCACTAACTCGGAAGCGGCTTTGCACGCGGGACAATTGAAATCCGAAAACTCGACCACGACGACTTTCGTCCCGGACGGGGGAGTCTCGCGATTCAGATTTCCCGAGCTGGCACAACCACTCAGTGCGATCGAAACGAGACCGAACACAAAAATTTTCCGCAACATCCCGCTGATTTTACTCTCACTTCGCGGCGGGATAAAATCGGGTTCTGTTTTTGACAATGAGTTTTTACCGTAAATATCGTCCACAAAAATTATCCGAAATCGTCGGGCAACCGCATGTGCGCCAGACTTTCGCGAATGCGCTGAAAAATCAGGCGCTCGCGCACGCGTTTCTTTTCACCGGTTCGCGCGGAACAGGCAAAACTTCGACGGCGCGAATTATTGCGCGCTCGATCAATTGTCTCAATCCGGCGGTGGACGGCGAGCCGTGCAACGAGTGTGAAATTTGTCGCGCCGCGTTGGAAAGTCGTTTGGTTGATTTGGTCGAGATCGACGCGGCGTCGAATCGTGGCATCGACGAGATTCGTGACTTAAAAGAAAAAATTCAGTTCACGCCGAGTCGTGCGAAGTTCAAAATTTACATCATCGACGAAGTGCACATGCTGACGAAAGAAGCATTCAACGCACTACTCAAAACCCTCGAAGAGCCGCCGGCACACGCGTACTTCATCCTCGCGACGACCGAGCCGCACAAAATTCCCGAGACGATTATTTCGCGCACGCAGCGTTTCGATTTTCACCGACTGGCGAATACCGAAATTTCAAAACACCTTGAGTTCATCGCGGAAAAAGAGAAGATCAAATTCGAACCAGCCGCGCTCGAACTGATCGCGAAACAATCGGCAGGTGGAATGCGCGACGCGCTCGGGATGCTTGAGCAGCTTGGCTCGGGCGGTTCGATCACAGTCGAATCCGTTTCGCAAAATCTCGGACTGACGCGACCGCAAGCAGTCGAAGATTTCGTGTTCGCGATTTTGTTTTCGAAACTTGCTGAGGCGCTCGCTACGATCAACGGTTTGGTTGCAGAGGGCGTCAATTTGATTCAGTTCAACAAATCCATTTTGGCGAAACTGCGCGAGCTGATGCTCGAGAAAGTCGCCGAAAATAAATTACCCGAAGCGAAAAAAATTCTCGGACTGCTCGATGAGTTCACGCGCGCGGGTGACGAATTAAAAAATGCGGTCATTCCGCAGTTGCCGCTCGAGGTCGCCGCGATCGCGGTTTGCTCGCAAAATGTCGAGATTCCTAAATCAGCGCCGCCCGCTTTAGCGGGGGCAGTCTCCAAAATTTCATCCGCTCCGAAAGTCGAAAAAGAAAAAGATCCGACTGAGCAAAAATTCACCGCAGTGGAAAAAGAAATCGCGACTAAAAAAATTGATCCGAACGCAGCAATTTCGATTCCAATAGTCGAATCAGCACTACCTCAGGTTTTGGGCAAAATCCAAAATCCGACCGTGAAGATGGTTTTGAAAAACGCGAAAATTGTTGCGGCTTCTGACACGCAAATCGAGCTCGGTGTCGGATCGGATTTTCTCGTTGGCAAGCTGGATATCCCGGCGCGGAATTTGCTTGCGGAAAAATTTTCCGAAATTCTCGGCAAAAATTTACAAATCAAAATTTCCCGCGCGGAAATCGAGATTGCTTCCGCTGCACCAGAAATTGCAAAAAGTTCTCTGCCGAAAAAAACACTTGCCGACGCAGCGGACGGACTCTTCGACGAGGGCTGGTAAAATCATGGAGCTTGAAACAAGGAACATGAAACAACTTTTTAATTTTGAAAAATGATTTCGACTTCCAAAAAAATATTCCTCGCGGTGGCGATTTTTTCTGTCGGATTTCTCGCCGGACATTTTGTCGTTTTTCCCGATAATTCGGTTTTAGTCGCGTTTCCCGAACACGATGATTCGCTCCAAAATTCGGCAACCGTTGGCGATCTCGATGTCGCGACTTTCGACCAAGTTTGGAAAACGGTCGAAGCGAAATTTGTCGATGTCGATAAGTTGGACACGAAAAAAATGTTTTACGGCGCGATGAAAGGTGTCGTCGAGTCGCTCGGCGATCCGCATTCCGAATTTCTCGATCCGCAGGAAAGCGAAGAGTTTCTCGATTCGCTTTCGGGTGAATTGACTGGGATTGGCGCGGAAGTCGGCGAGCGCGACGAAGTCGTCACGATTATTTCCCCGCTGCGCGGTTCACCGGCCGAAAAAGCTGGGCTGCTTCCGGGAGACAAAATTTTCAAAATCGACAACGATTATTCAGCCGACTTCACTTTGTTCGAGGCGATTCGCAAAATTCGCGGACCGATCGGCACACAAGTTAAATTGACGATTTTCCGCGGCGACGAAACTTCACCGCGCGAAATCACGATCACGCGTGACTTGATTACGATTGAGTCAGTCCGTTCTGAAATGCGCGACGACGGGATCGCGGTCGTGACTGTCAATAATTTTGCGGACAATACCGCCGATGAATTTTCCAAAGCGCTGGCCGATTTGTCGCTCAAAAATCCCAAAGGCGTTGTTCTCGATCTGCGTTTCAATGGCGGGGGATTTCTCGACGCTGCGATCGCGATGGCTTCGAATCTGATTTCGACCGGAGATGTCATCCAAATTCACGAACGCGGCAAACCGGATCAAAAAATTCCGGTACTCGGTGCGGCGATTTTGCCGCAAACACCGCTCGTCGTTTTGATCAATGAAGGCTCGGCGTCAGCTTCCGAAATTCTCGCGGGCGCATTACAAGATGATGGTCGCGCGAAATTGCTCGGAGAAAAAAGTTTCGGCAAAGGCACAGTTCAAGAATTGATTTCCGATTTCAGCGACGGCAGCACTCTCCGCATTACGGTCGCGAAATGGTTCACGCCAAAAGGTCGCGATATCGACAAAGTTGGTATCGAGCCGGATTTTACAGTCGAAATGCCGCTTGAAGATTATTTCACCGATCATGATCCGCAGCTTGCCGCTGCGGTTGAATTGCTCACGACTGGAAAAGTTGAAAATTCCGTCGCGCAAAATTAAAATCGCGCAACTGCTCGGGTGGTGAAATTGGTATACACGTACGCTTGAGGTGCGTATGCCGCAAGGCGTGGAGGTTCAAGTCCTCTCCCGAGCACCAAAAAAAGTTTCCCCGCGAAGCGGGGAGGTTTTTTTTGGCGACGGAGGTGGCGCGAATTTCCCGACGCGGAAAAAATTTTGCTCGAACTTTCTGGGGCGACCCGTCGACCATTTTTAATTTTGCTCGCGCGTCGAGCCAGCTTCAATCCTCTCCCGAGCACCAAAAAAGGTTCTCAAAAATTTGAGATTCTTTTTTGGAGAAAAAATATTTTCGAATAATGATTGCTAAAATCCGGACATGAATGCCGAAGTTTACGATGATTTCGGACAAACGCTTGAAGAATTGCTTCGAAGCGGTAAAACAGGAGAATATTTGTCGGCGTGTGGAATCGAAGAAGATTCAGCCGGTGATTTTGCACAGGCGTGTTGTGAAGATGACGAGGCGGTGAGAGTTTTAAATTTACAGAATTTTTTTGCGAATGAAATTGCTGGTGGCAAATATCTCACGATTATGTTTTTCGTGAAAGCGCTCGGACAAATGTTTGGAACCGAATTTCTAAATAAGTTTGGATACGAATTTTATTGGGCACATATGGCAGCTTTGGAAGCAAATGATTCTGTCGCGGCAACATCAATCGCAGAATTTTGCGAAGCGAATGGTATTCGCTACAAACAGTGATTTTGATTGCGGAATATTTTTCCGCGCCTAAAATAAAATCAATTTAATCATCCAATATGCAAAAAGCTTTATTGGCAGCCTACGCTCTCGCGTTCGCGGCCGCGCCGGTTTTGGCCGAGGTCGGTGAATCCGCTGGTGGATACTGCGATGGTCGCGGCGGCGGCTGGATGGGAATGGCCGGCTCGGGTTTCGGTCTGGGTCAAATGATTCTCATCAAAATCGGTTTCTTCATCGGCGCACTCGCTTTCATCGCTTTGGCAACTTTGATTGTCAAAATGATTTGGAAGAGCAAATAATCATTTGCTTTCGCGCATCCCGGCCGCAGTGAAAAAATCGCCGCGAGCGGCGCGAAGAGAAGTGCGTTCACGAAAATTGAATCTAGCAAAATTCCCGCGAGTGCGGCGAGCAGCCCCCAGTTTTTCGTTTGCCAAAAATCCGCTCCGAGATTGACCAAAAAAATTCCGAAAGCGAGCAAACCCAAAATTCCGGTCATCGCCGCGAAATTCAGCAGCGAGGCGTCCGAGCCGGTCGCAGCGTGCGAATCTTCCGCCGCGAAATTTTGGTGAAAGCGGTACGCGCCGAAACCGACTCCGAGCAGCGGATTCTCCTCAAAAATTCGCCAGCCCTCGCGCCACGAATCGACGCGGAGTTGTGCGGTCGGGTCGAGGACTTGTTGTGACTCGCCGCCGAGCGATTCCAAACTTTGGCCGAGTTCGCCGACGCGTTCCGCGAGTCGCGACGATCCTGCGATTCCCAAAAACGCGGCTAAAATTCCGACGACCAAAATTCGCCGATCACCCCAGATCCCGAGTACGAGTCCGGAAATTCCCAAGGCTAAAAGTCCGGAGCGCGAAAAAGTCAGAACGAGCGCGAGCAAAAATATTCCTGCGATGCTTAGGAGTAAAACTTGTTGCGCGAATTTTTTTTCGCGCAAAAATCGTCCACCCAAAATTGCCAGCAAAAAGGCGAATGCACCCGCTGCGAAATTCGGATCGAGAAAAGTCGAGGTCAGCCGACCGATGTGCGGATCCCAACCGAGTTCAGTAAGTCCGGCTTTCGTGAAGTCGGGGAGAATTCGAAACAAAATAAATCCGGCGAGTGCGAACAAAATTCCGCCGAAAATCAAAATCGGAAATATTTTCACCCCATCTTTTTTCGGCAAATCGCGCACGACCAAAAATAATCCCGAGACGCCGACGAAGCGCGCGAAATACAAAAGTGCAAATTGAAATTCCGCATTCGTCATTTCGCGGAATCCCCAAAGCAAACTCAAAAGTGCGATCGCCCAAAAAATTAAAAGACTCGTCGCGCTGCGACCGAGCTCGATTTTTTCTTTCAACAAAAATTTTCGCAAAAGCCAAATCGCGAAAGTCGCGAGTGCGAAAATATCGAGCAGCAAAAAAGAGAAACCGCCGATTTCGATTCTTCCGAATTCACCAGCGACCGCTGCCAAAAGTGTTGCCGTGATTCCAAAAAGCGGCCAGCGAAAAGTTAAAATTCCAAAAATTAAAATTCCGCTGCCCAAAAAAATCCAACTCGGCACGAAGACCGCGACTGTCGCGAGTGCGAGAATTGCCAGACTTAAAGCGATTTTGTTCTGCGAGACAGAATGCACGAATTTGATTTTAGCCCGAAAAAAAGGTAATTTGGAGTGGATTTAACTTTTTCGCAATGTTGGTACGTAAATTCGGCGGCACATCCATGGGCTCGGTCGAGGCTCTTCGCGATGTTGTCAAAATCGTCAAAAATTTCCACGGCGAACAAATCGTGGTTGTCTCGGCGATGAGCGGCGTGACCAACGAATTGCTCGCGGCGACCGATGCAGCACTCGCGGGTAAACGTGCGCAAAGCAAAACCGTGATTGCCGAATTGCTCGCGCGACACGTCACGACGAGCGAGAAGATGATTAAAGACGAAAAAATTCTCCGCGAGACACTCGAATATTTCGAACACGTTTTGCACGAGTTATCGAGCTTCCTCAAGGCGATCGGTGAGCTCGGCGAGCTGTCGACGCGTTCCCGCAACGTCATCATGGCGATCGGCGAAAGATTGTCCGCCAAAATGCTCGCTGGGATTTTGAGTGACTCTGGTTTTCCGGCCGAGCAGCTCGACCTCGAGCGCGTCATTCCGCCGAAATTCAAAAAAGCCGATCACGAGTTTTATATCGCGACCGAGAAAATTTTTGGCCAAAAAGCGAAAAAGATTCTCACGAAAAAGAAAACACCGGTCGCGACTGGATACTTCGGCTGGGTGCCAGGCGGGATGCTCGACTCGGTCGGTCGCGGCTATTCCGACTACTGCGCCGCGCTCGTCGCCGCCGGAGTCAAAGCCGACTCGCTCGAAATTTGGACGGATGTTTCCGGCATTCTCACCGCTGATCCGCGCAAAATTAAAAACGCCAAAATTATTTCCGAAATTTCCTCGGAAGCTGCCGCCGAGCTCGCGCACTTCGGTGCGAAAGTCATTCATCCACAATCGATTCACCCCGCGATTCGTGCCAAAGTCCCGGTCTGGATTAAAAATACTTTCCGACCGGATGATCGCGGCACGGCGATTCTCCACGAAATCAAAAAGCCGTCGCAAATCATGACCTCGGTCACGAGCAAAAAAGGCGTGACAGTTGTCCAGATCGCGAGCTTCCGGATGCTGATGCAATACGGATTTCTCGCCAAAATTTTCAATGTCTTCGCGAAATACGAAACTGCAATTGATGTGGTTTCGACTTCCGAAGTTTCAGTCTCGGTCACGATCGAAAATACATCCAAGCTGAAAGAAATCGTCAAAGAACTTTCCCCGGTTTCCAAAATTTCCGTCCATCACAAAAAAGCGATTGTTTGCTTGGTTGGCATGGGAATTCAAAACCGCCGCGGCGTGGCGGGCGAAGTTTTCGCGACGCTCGGTGCCGCCGGGATTTCACTTGACCAAATTTCCCAAGGCGCGAGCGAGATCAATATCACTTTCGTCGTCGACGAGGATGAAGCCGACAAAGCCGTCGAAATTCTTCACAAAAAGTTTTTTGAAAATGGCAAAAAGTAAGACAGCGCGTCGTCCAACTATTTTCAATCTCTGCAAAACAGCTCTTTATATCGGTGCGATTAGTTATGGTGGCCCAGCTGTCTTAGCTCAGGCAAAAAAAATTGTCGTTCACGAAAAAAATTGGCTCACGGAAAAAGAATTTTTAGACGGTTTGAGTTTGGCGCAAATTTTGCCGGGCGCGACCGGGATTAACGTCATGGGTTATGTCGGTTATCGCATTCAAAAAGTTTGGGGCGGAATTCTCGCACCGCTTTTTTATGTTTTACCAGCTGTGATTTCGATGATTATTCTGGCGTGGGCTTATTTCCAATATGGCAATCTGCCTGTGATTCAAACCATCATGCTCGGGCTTGGAGCACTGGTTGTCGCGCTGCTCTGCAACGCGACTCTGCAATTGGGTCAGACTGTTTTCAAAAGGATTGACACCAAAACCTTGAAAGGTTTCGCGATTGCTTTGCTGACTTTCGCGGGCGCGTTTTTTTTGCATCTCAATGTGATTTGGCTCGTACTTTTGGCTGGGATACTCGGAGTTGGTTTTTATTATTTCACCGCGGAATTCGAAGACGAACACTTAACTGCGTCTCACGAGTCTCGGCAGCACGCCAAGCTCTCTGTCCAAAAATTTAAACTCAGCGAATATTTACCAATATTAATCGCGCTTCTTTTGGTTGGCGGCATTTTGCTGCAACCGCGTTTGCGCGAAATTTTCACAACCTTTTTCGGCATCGGCGCTTTTTCTTTCGGCGGGGGTTTTATCGCGATTCCTCTGATTCAGCATCAAATTGTCGATCAATTACATTGGCTAAGCTTGTCTGAATTTCGTGATGGCATCGCGCTCGGGCAGGTTACGCCCGGTCCGGTTTTTATCACGGCAACTTTTATCGGCTACAAAGTCCTCGGTGTTCTAGGCGCGTTCATCGCGACCCTGGCAGTTTTCACGCCGGCACTCACTGCGATGATGTTGCTTTCTGGTTTGCACGCCAAAGTA
>JAZDNQ010000064.1:0-19921 GCA_043799575.1 Patescibacteria group bacterium
AGCAATTAGAAATAACTAATGTTGCAGACCTCAAGCAACAAGTAAGTTTTTATTATGAAATCTGTCGCGAGGCAGCTTTAGATCCTAAAAACTTTCAAGCTCGAATATTGTCCAGTAAGTTCGGAAGTCTTTTGATTTTGATCAGCGCCCTTGAAGGAACAGTTGATTCGAAAAAGAGATCATCTGTCAGCGAAAAAATTAGACAAGAGATTGATGAAATCAACAAATACATTCAGGAAAATCTTGGCAACTTTCCACCTGAATTGCAGTCAGTGTTTCAAGGCTACCAGCGCAAATCAATCTTGAGGATACCGCTCACGATCGCGTAACTCGCCGCGGCGATCGCTATTCCGGTGATCGCCCAAACAATCGCGTCTTTGGCTTTTTTGACATCAGCATCTTCGCCCCAGCCGAGCACGAGCCAAGCGCCTGCAAAAAGGAAAATACAAAACGCAACGAAAGAAATTCCATAAACCAAAAGCCGAGCGACAATTGGTAAAAATTCTTCCTTGATGTCAGCTTTGGGTAGATTTTTAATTTCTTTGACTGAGTTCCAACTCGTGGGAAAAATATCGTTGACGCTTGCGCCGAGCAAACTGGCCGAACCAGCTGAAGCCGACTGGTCAATATTTTTAATCGCATCATTTTTGATCCCCTCATCAATCTCGCTATTAATCGCATTCCAATCGCTATCATTCGAGGTCGGACTTTCGGCAGCTCCAGCACTAGAGCCTTTTTCGCTGCTCCCACCGAGCGCTCTCGCAGCATCTTGAAGTAAGTTCAACCCCGATTGAACCGACTCGCCGACACTTGAGCTACTTTTGGCGAACTTAATGTTGACTGCGATTTGGACAATCGCGAAAGACAGTAGCGCGAGCAACAATCCGACCAAAGCAAAAGTCACCGTTTTGTGTGCAGCTTTGATTTGCTCTTCGCCACCGGTGACATATTGATATCCACCAATAATCAGAAAAACAACCGCCAAAGCCGCAACCAAGCCAATCGCAATATCAATCGCGTTTTTGAGAAAAGTATTTTGAATCCACACACTCGAGTCCGCACGAATAGCTGCCTTTTGATCGATTCCCGGCAAAAGCGTCCCGCCAATCAAAGCTGGTTTTTTTGCTTGAGTCGCTGCCGCAGAACTCGTAGTCGTAGCTCCAGTCGATGTTGAAGTCGTTGCGGTCCCTGTTGAATCCGTGGTTTCGTAACCAATTTCTTCATTAATTGCGTTCCAATCATCATCAGTCGAAGTCCCGCCTGATATTTGATCCTTTTCAGAATCAGCCCTAACAATCTGAATTGGTAAAACAATCAGAGCAAATAAAAACGCGATGAGAAATTTTTTAGCCATTAACGAAAAAAGTTGGATTAATAGTGTACAAAATCAAACTCGCGGAAAACAAAATCGCAAGTCCGACGAGCGCGGCGAGAATCCGATCACGACCAGATTTCACACCGTTTTGGTTCGCGCCCGCTGTCATGATTTGGATACCGCCGACGACAACCATCAAAACCGAAACCACACCAATGAATCCCGCCAAAAATTTATAAATCATCCCGGCGTAATTGGTGAGAATTTCTTGCCCATCGTCGCCCCCGATAACTTGTTGCCAGAGAATCGAACCTTTGCGGCAAACCCAATAAACCGTCGTCCCATCGACCGCTTTTGTTTCAGCTTTGCTCTCGGTTTCTTTTTCGCATTTTGGAGTCGGCGGGGCAGAAAAAGGCGTCTGCAAAGTAACCTCGAATTTTTTGTCGGTAGCTTTGACCGGCTCAGCTGCAAAAGCAGTTAGCCCGGCCGTCGCGAAAAAGAACAGAGCGACCGCAAGTGCTGTGAGCGACTTTTTTAGACTCAGTTTTTGCATTTTTGAATCGGGAAATTTTACCACGAAATCAGTTTAATTTCAAGTTTCTGATTCGAGAAAAAGGCTTAAAATCCAGCCGATGAATCAAGTGCGCGTCCGCTTCCCGCCCTCCCCGACTGGCCCTATGCATATCGGCACGGCTCGGACTTTGTTGGTGAATTTTTTGTTCGCGCGAAAAAACGGCGGCGCGATTGTTTTTCGGAGCGAAGATACCGACCGCGAGCGCTCGACCAAAGAATTCGAAAAAGAAATTTTGGACGGGATTCGCTGGCTCGGACTGAGCTTCGACGAAGGGCCGTTTTGGCAATCGCAACGCGACGCGATTTACGAAAAACATTTCGAGAAACTGAAAAACGAGGGCAAAATTTATCCCTGTTTTTGCAGTCCGGAAGAGCTCGAAAAAGAGCGCGCCGAGCAAAATGCCAAAAAATTACCGCCGCGCTATTCTGGAAAATGTCGTGAACTTTCCGCCGAGCAAATTAAAAAATTCGAAGCCGCCGGTCGCAAGCCAGTTTGGCGCTTCCGCGTCCCGACTGGCGAAATCAAATTCGATGATCTCGTTCGCGGCGAAATCGCAGAGAAAGGCGAAAATATCGGCGACTTCGTGATTCGCAAATCCGACGGACAATTTCTCTACCATTTCACGGTCGTCGTCGATGATTGCGAAATGGAAATTTCGCATGTGATTCGCGGCGAAGATCACATCTCGAATACTTCAAAACACATTTTGCTTTTCGAAGCGCTTGGCGCGAAAGTGCCACGATTTGGACACTTGCCACTGCTGCTAAATAAAGATCGCTCGAAAATGTCGAAGCGCGATGAGTCAGGCAAACCTGCGACGATTGAAAGATTGGAAAAAGAAGGCTACCTGCCTGAGGCGGTCGTGAATTTTCTCGCGCTGCTCGGCTGGAATCCCGGCGGCGGATCCGAGCAGGAATTTTTTTCGCTGCAAGACTTGATCGAGCAATTTGATTTCGGTGGCGTAGCGAAAGCTGGCGCGATTTTCGATTTGGAAAGATTGAATTTTTTCAACGCACACTATTTGCGGCAACTTTCGAATGACGAGCTCGTCGAGAAAATTCGCCCGTTTTTAACCACCGAGATATCTCGGTGGTTAACTGCCAACAACGAAGAGCGACTGAAAAAAGCCGTCGGACTCGCGCGCGAAAGATTGAAATTTCTCGGTGAAGCGAATGATTTTTTGGCTTATTTTTTCGGCGAAATCGATGTCACGCTTGAGCTGCTCGAAAATCCGAAAATGAAAGTCGATCGCGAAATCGCGCGCGACGCGCTCGCCAAAAGTTTGCCGATTTTGGAAAAAATCGAAAATTGGACGAGCGAGGAAATTCAAAAAAGTCTGCTCGCACTCGTCGTCGAATTGGGTTGGAAAAACGGGCAGCTGCTCTGGCCGCTACGCGCCGCACTCACCGGACAAAAATTTTCGCCCGGAGTTTGGGAAATGGCGGACGCACTCGGTCGCGCAGAAAGTTTGCGCAGAATCCAGAAAGCGCTTGACAAACTAGAAAAATAGGATTAAGCTCGCTTCCTTTTTCACCCGAAAATTGTAAACTTTCACCGGTATGAAACTCTCTCACCTCACCGAAATCGTCAAAAATGTGTCCGCCACTTTGCGCTGCCCAAAATGTGGTAAGCATTTTGTGGGTGATGCGGTCGATGTTGTGGATATCACCGGTGACCGAGGACTTTTCTCGGGTCACTGCTTACACTGCAATTCTGCGACTTTGGTCGCGATGAACATTCGCGAATTTCGCCAAAAGATCGCCAAGCGTGAGAAACAGATCGCGAAAGTCGCTTTCAATAAAATCGCGCCGGCCGATGTCGTCGAGATGAAAAACTTTTTGGAAGGTTTCGACGGCGATTTCCGCAAAATTTTGGACGAACCCGACCGCAAAAAACGGGTCGAATAATTTTGATTCGCTCGGATTGATCAATCCGCAGCCGCGGATTGGATTTTGCGAATGTCGCGCAAACCCTAAACCCTATCCCCTAAAACCTATTAAATGTCTGAAAAAATTATCACACTCGGAGTCATCGCCCACGTCGATCATGGCAAAACGACGCTCGTCGACGCGCTATTGAAACAAGGCGGCGCGTTCGCGGCGCACGAAAATGTCGGCGAGCTCGTGATGGATTCAAACGCGCAGGAACGCGAACGCGGCATCACAATTTTGTCGAAAAATTGTGCGATTCGCCACGACGGCATCAAGATCAATATCGTCGACACGCCCGGACACGCGGATTTCAGCAGCGAGGTCGAGCGCGTTTTGAAAATTTGCGACACGGTTTTATTACTCGTCGACGCACAAGAAGGACCAATGCCTCAGACCCGTTTCGTCACGCAAAAAGCTTTGCAGCTCGGGCTGAAACCGATTGTAATCATCAATAAAATCGACAAACCAGGCGCGAATGTCGCCAAAGTTCACGACCAGATTTTCGATCTTTTTGCCGAGCTCGGCGCAACCGATGAGCAGCTCGACTTCCCGATGATTTTGACCATCGCGAAACAAGGCATCGCGAAATTGCACGAAAACGACGCGAGCGAAAATCTCGAACCGCTGTTCAATTTGATTCGCGAGAAAGCGGAATCGCGAGTCGCATCACCGGAGGGAAATTTGCAGGCGCTCGTTTATTCACTCGAGTACGACAACCACCTCGGACGCATCGGAATCGCGCGCGTCATTCGTGGAAAGCTAAAAAAAGGCGAGGAAATCGCGATCGCGAAACGCGACGGCTCAATCGAAAAAGGCCGCATTTCAAAAATGTTTGTTTATCAGGGCGTGAAAAAAGTCGAGGCAGAATCTGCGGACGCTGGGGAAATCGTCGGCGTCGCGGGCTTCGCGGACATCACGATCGGCGAGACTTTCACTGACGCGGCGAGTCCGGAAGCGCTCCCTGTGATTGAAATTGGCGAGCCGACTGTCGCGATGGCATTTCATGTCAATACTTCCCCGCTCGCAGGAAAAGAAGGCAAATTCGTGACGACGCGACAAATTCGCGAACGACTTTTTCGAGAATTGGAAACGAATGTCGGACTGCGCGTCGAGGAAATTCCGAACTCGGACAGCTACAAAGTTTCGGGACGCGGTGAATTGCATCTCGCCGTTTTGATTGAAAATATGCGCCGCGAAAATTTCGAACTCGCGGTCGGCCGACCGGAAGTGATTTTGAAAAAAGAGGGCGAACAAAAACTCGAACCGATTGAGTCGGCAGTCGTGAATGTGCCGGATGAATTCGTCGGCGGCGTAATGGAAAAATTGGGAAAACGAAAAGGCGAACTCAAAAATATGAAATCTGAAGAGGGCTACACGCGCCTCGATTTTGAAATTCCGACGCGCGGACTTATCGGCTACGCGAGCGAATTTATTCGCGATACGCGCGGCGAGGGCACGCTCGATCACATTTTTTTGGAATATGGCGAGTGGCGCGGCGCGATTCCTGCCCGCTCAAACGGCGTTTTGGTTTCGCAGGAAAATGGCATTTCGGTCGGCTTCGCGCTGTCGAATTTGCAAGAACGCGGCACGCTTTTTATCGGTCCGCAGGTCGAAGTTTACGAGGGAATGATCATCGGCGAAGCGTCGCGCCCGGGCGACATTATCGTCAATCCGCTGAAAGGCAAAAAGCTGACGAATATGCGCACGAGCAACACAGACGAGGCTCTGAATCTCACTCCCCCGCGAAAATTGACACTCGAAACGGCGATCGAATATGTCGGCGACGATGAATTGGTCGAGATCACTCCGAGCAAAATTCGACTGCGCAAAAAACTTTTGAAAGAGTTCGAGCGCAAACGAGCGAAATAATTTTTGTCGGAAAAATGCTGAGCTGCTAAAATTCGCGCAATTTTGGGGCGTCGCCAAGTGGTAAGGCACCGGGTTTTGGTCCCGGCATTCGTGGGTTCGAATCCTACCGCCCCAGCCATTTTTGTATTTATTTCTAAGTCAGGTAGAGATAAGGCATTCCATCCCGCTAAGCGGTAGACAGCTTGGGTTCGAATCCCTGTCTACTAGGCAAGCAGGCTACCGCCCCAACCATTTTGTCTGTAATATTTAGGTAATTTAATTTTTCACTATGCCTCACATGGACTTTTGGAATGGTGGAATGATGGGCGGGTTCGGTTTTTCTGGACCGGGACTTATCATCTTGCTGATCTGGAGCCTTTTTTGGAAAGGACTCGCGCTTTGGCACTCTGCGCGCAAAGCGCAACCATGGTGGTTCGCGATTCTTTTGGTCGTGAATACCGCCGGCATTCTCGAAATCATTTATCTTTTCGCAATCGCGAAAATCAAACCGGAACAGCTTTTCAAGAAATAATTGGCGATGCGCGCCAAAATTTTTGTTCTCGCGCTCACTTTGTTCTTTTTTGGTTGTGCGCAAACTTCAAATTCTACTTCGCCAAATCCGATCACCGAGACAACCAAACTCAGCTATCCGATTGAAAATTTCGCGACCGGCATCACGAAAAAACCTTTCGGGATTTACATCACGCCAAAAACTTCGCCTGTCCAGCCGGAGCGTTTCACTGGATATCACACCGGCGTCGATATCGAGACGATTGCGGAACAAAAAGACACCGACGTTTGGGTTTACGCGATCGCGGATGGCAAAGTCGAATTGAAACGGCGTGTGAATGGTTACGGCGGAGTTTTGATTTTGAGCTATGTGATCGACGGCCAAACATATTCCGCGCTGTACGGCCATTTGAATTTGCCGGAAAATCTGCAGGTCGGCGACGCGGTCAAAGCCAAACAAGCTTTGACGACTTTGGGTGCGGGATTTTCGACCGCGACGGACGGCGAACGCAAACATCTGCATTTCAGTCTCAAACCGGGACTTGATTTGGATTTGCGCGGCTATGTCAAGAATGAATCCGAACTGGCAGGTTGGATTGATCCAGTGAAATTTTTCAACGCGCACTGAGCAACTTTCTGGTAAACAAAACTATCCACGTCGCGAGCACGAAAGGCGCGGTCAGCGCAATTATTTGAAATTGTTGAAAAAGGAAAATCAGTCCAACCGACAAAATGATCGCCAAATTCACCCAGCCAAAAGCTGACCATTTCTTTTCACCGAGCGCGATCGCGCAGAGCACCGCGTTGTAGCCGAAAAGTCCGAGGTTGAGTAAATCGAGCGGCAGTGAAAACAAAAACGCGAGCAGCGTACCCGCGAGCGAACCGTAAAAAGCGTAAAACGCGGCACGGCGCGAACTCAACAAAATCGCGATTAAAAAAATAATTCCGGTCACGAAATTCGCCTGAAACATGACCTGACCGAGACCGAGACTCAAACTAGAAAATAAATCGAAATGGTTTTGCGGCGTGGTCGCGAATAAATTGAAAGTAGCTAAATTGAAAAATCTGAGCGCAAAAATTGTAAGCCAAGCAATCAAGACAAAAGGCGCTGTCAGTGATGGAATTTTTTGCTTGAGAAAATGCATCAACCAAGTCGTGAGAGCCGCACCAAAAATAATCGCCAAAGTGCTCGCGAGATTCGGCGCACAGTAAAACCAAACCGCAATCCCGGGTAGCGCGCCATTGAAACCGTACAAACCAGCGTGAATTTCTTTTGACGGATAACCTAAAATCCCTGCAAAAATAGTGCTGAAAATACATCCTAAAATTGCCGCCAAGCCGAGCAACCAAGAATTGTAAAAAATCCCCGCCAAAAAAAGTAGGCCTGTCCAAGCATTATTTTGAAACATTACCTGGCCGATCCCGCGCAAAAATGTTTGCAGATAAATTTTCATTAAAGACATTTTGCCAAAGCTTTTGAGTTTAGCTAATCTTTTTTCAGAATAATTTTCCCAAATGGCTGACTTCACTCTCCCCGATCTGCCTTTTGCGGTCGATGCACTCACGCCGCACATTTCGGCCGAGCAATTGACTTTGCATCACGACAAACATCACGCGGCGTATGTCGCGAAAGCGAATGAACTTTCCGCGAAAATCAAAGCAAGCGCCGAACCTGATCCGCGGCTGAATCGCGCGCTGTCTTTCAATCTCGCCGGTCACATTTTGCATTCGCTATTTTGGGAAAATTTGTCGCCGCAGAAAACCGCGCCGAGCGGCGAACTCGCGAAACTCATCGACGCAAATTTTGGCAGCCTTGAAAAATTGCAAAAAGAATTCACCGCGGTCGCGACGACGATCGAAGGTTCGGGCTGGTCGGCGCTTTTTTTTGATCCGGCGAGTCAGAAACTGCTGATCGCGCCAATCGAAAATCACAACAAAATTTATTTTCCCGAGATGAAAATCTTATTGGTTTTGGATGTTTGGGAGCACGCTTTTTATCTCGATTACAAAAATGAAAAAGCGAAATTCGTGGCCGCTTTTTGGGAAATCGTGAATTGGGACGCCGCCGCGAGACGTTTAAAAGCCTAAAAATGCAGCTCACAATCATTCTCGGCACAGCGCGCGAAGGTCGCCAGAGCGAAAAAGTCGCGAATTATTTGCGGCGAAAACTGGAAGCGCGCAAAGATTTGCAGATCGAGTTTGTCGACGTGAAAGATTTCAGTCACGGTCGGACGATCCCGCCGTGGGAGAAAAATGACGCGACGAAAAATTGGCGCGCAATCGTAAAAAAAACGGATGGATTTCTGATTGTCTTCCCGGAATACAATCACAGTTTTCCGGGCGAATTGAAAATGTTGCTCGATCAGGATTTCGAAAATTACGCGGGCAAACCGGTCGCATTCGCGAGTGTCTCGTCCGGCGGATTCGGCGGAGTGCGCGCAGTCGAGTCGCTCGTCCCGGTCGCACGCTACATCGGGCTCGTCCCGCTCACCGCGGAATTGAATTTCTCGAAAGTCGCCGAACTTTTCGCGCAGGGCGAAGCCGAGCTGGATACGAAATACGCTGAAAAAATAGAGAAATTAGCTGATGCGTTGGTGCAGTTCGCCGCGCGCAAATAATTTTCTGCTACAATCGGGAAAATAATTTCCTAATTTTTTCGTGATGGCTCTCCTCGTCCTCGTCCGCCACGGCCAGTCGGAATGGAATCTCGCGAATCGTTTCACGGGCTGGCACGATGTCGATCTCAGTCCGCGCGGAATCGAAGAAGCGAAATCGGCCGGACAGAAGCTGAAAGCGGCCGGGTTGAAATTCGATTTGGCATTCACGAGCAATCTCGTTCGCGCCCAAAAAACTTTGGCGCTGATGTTGGCAGAACTCGGAATCGAGCTGCCGACTGAAAAAAATGAAGCTTTGAATGAACGCGATTATGGCGATCTCGTCGGCCAAAATAAAGCCGAAGCCGCCGAAAAATTTGGCGCGGAGCAAGTCCATATTTGGCGCAGAAGCTACGATGTCGCTCCGCCGAACGGCGAAAGCCTCAAAGACACGGCGGCGCGAACTTTGCCATATTTCGATTCGAAAATTTTGCCGCAGGTCGCCACTGGGAAAAATATTTTGGTCGCGGCGCACGGCAATTCGCTGCGCTCGATCGTGATGAAGTTGGACAATTTGTCGCCCGCGGAAATCGTGAAACTCGAAATTCCGACCGGCGAACCGATCGTTTATGAGGTCGACGCGAGCGGAAAAGTCGTCTCGAAAAAGATTTTGTGATTTTTACAAAAGTGGCGTCAGTTCGGTTTTGTGCTTATTTTCTAGCACTCTTTGCAAAATCTTCTTTTCCAATTCGGTCGCATTTTTCGCCAACGCGAAATTATTTTTTTCGAGCCGAATCAAAATCTCGTCCAAGATTTGGTAATTCGCACCGAGCTCCGACTCGTCGGTTTGACCGGCGTGAAGCTCGGCCGTCGGCGCGCGATTGATAATTTCGCTCGGAACCTCCAATTCTTTCGCCAACTCGAAAACTTCGGTTTTGAAGAGATTTCCGAGCACTTCGACATCCGCCGCGAAGTCGCCGAATTTCGTGCCGTAACCGAGCAAAATTTCGGATTTATTCGAAGTGCCGAGCACTAATGCGTTTTGCGCATTCGCGAAATTGTAAATCGTGAGCATGCGAATCCGCGGCGCGAGATTGATTTCAGCGAGCGAATTTTGTTTCCACGGTGGCGAGAATTTTTCGATGAGCGCACCGATTTCGAATTCGAAAGTCTGCACGCCAAATTTTTGCGCGACTTTTTCCGCGAGAATTTTGGACTCATCCGAGCTGATATTTTTGCGCGGGAGAATCAAACCGAAAACATTTTCCGCGCCGAGCGCGCGCACCGCGAGCGCCAAAGTCAGTGCGGAGTCGACGCCGCCCGAGAGTCCGACGACAGCCTTTTGGAATTTTCGGTCAGCGAAAAATCTTTGCAATTTCGTGATGAGAATTTCAGAATTAGACATTTCAATATTGCGTTTTGGACTTTAGATTCAGCCATTTTTGGAATGGAGCGAGACATTCTTTCCGCGCAATTTTTGTGATTTTAACTTGCTTCTTCTTTGCCGCACCGAGAATCACATCATAAATAAATTTGTCGTCGAAACCGATTTTCGCTGCGTCCGACCGTGTCGCACCGAAATAAAGTTTGCGCATTTTAGCCCAATGAATCGCTCCAAGACACATCGGGCACGGCTCACAACTCGAGTAAATCTCGCAGTCGGAAAGATCGAAGCGTTTCAGCTTTTTCGCGGCCGCACGAATCGCCTGCATCTCGGCGTGACAAGTCGGATCAGAATTTTTGAGAACTTGGTTGTGCGCCCGAGCGACAATTTTTCCTCGGCGAATAATCACTGCACCGAAGGGCCCGCCGTCTTTGCGACGCAAACCAAGCTCCGCTTCGGCAATCGCGATTTGCATAAATTTGTTCATCTCTCGCCACGACCTTTTTCCAAATCATCTAAAATCGCCGAATTTTGCGCGTCAACAGAATTTCCGCCACTTTCCAACTCGTTCAATTTTTCCATCGTGATATAAATCGCGCGCGGTTTCGCGCCGTCGGCCGGACCGACGAATCCACGCTCTTCGAGCAAGTCAATAATGCGTGCGGCGCGAGCGTAGCCGAGCGAAAGTCGACGCTGCAACAAACTCGCGGATGCGCGACCAGTCTCGACGACGACACGCGCGGCTTGTCGCAAAATCGCCTCGTCATCACTCGCGCCATTCGACTCGGTCGGCATTTTCACACCGGGCAAAACCACGCCAGCTGTTTTTTGTGAATCAGTAATTTCGTCGTTGTATTCCGGCTCTTCGTTCAGATCGAGTTTGATCGCGTTCGTCACTTTGCGCACTTCATTCGTCGAAATGAAAGCACCCTGAATGCGCACCGGTTTCGATTCTCCCGGCGGGATGAAAAGCATATCACCTTGTCCGAGCAAATCCTCCGCGCCAATGCC
This sequence comes from Patescibacteria group bacterium, assembly GCA_043799575.1. Classification (GTDB taxonomy): domain Bacteria; phylum Patescibacteriota; class Gracilibacteria; order JAHISY01; family JAHISY01; genus JAHISY01. The sequence continues at coordinate 11,168 of JAZDNQ010000064.1, forward strand.
ATCGAGAATCGTTTTCGAATCGACGCCGCTCGTGACCGCGAAAGAAAGACGTGTCGGGATATTCGCTTTGATCACGCCAGTAATTACATTCACCGACGGACGCTGCGTCGCTAGAATCAAGTGAATCCCGACAGCGCGTGCCATCTGGGCAAGCCGCATAATCGCACCTTCAACTTCTTTTTGCGCGACCATCATGAGGTCAGCCAATTCATCAATCACAATCACTATATAAGGCATTTTCTCCGGCGGATGTTTCTCGTTGTATTCTTTTATATTGCGAACTTTGGCTTTCGAAAGCTCTATATAACGACGCGTCATCTCCGCGACGGCCCACTTCAACGCGGAAACTGTCTTCTCCGGATCATTGATCACTGGCGTGAGCAAATGTGGAATACCGTTGTACGGCACGAGCTCGACGCGTTTCGGATCGACGAGAATCAATCGTAAATCATTCGGCGAATTTTGGTAAATCAGCGAAAGAAGAAACGTGTTGATTCCGACAGATTTGCCCGAACCGGTCGCACCAGCCACCAAAAGATGGGGCATCTCGGCGAGATCGGCGATACGCGCATTGCCGGAAACATCGCGCCCGAGTACGACGCGGAGATTCGATTTGATTTTGGAAAACGAATCGGAAAGCAGCAATTCTTTGAGTCGAACGAGTGTGCGCTTGTCATTCGGAATCTCGATGCCGACTAAACTTTTACCCGGAATCGGCGCCTCGATGCGCAAACTGCGAGCCGCCAAAGCCAAAGCGAGATCGTGCTTCAGTCCAACGATTTTGGACAACTTCACGCCTTCAGCTGGTTTCAAGGTGTACTGCATCACCGTCGGTCCGACATTCACATCGAACATTTCGACTTCGATGCCGAACTGCGACAATTTTTGGCGAATAACTTCGGCTTGTCGCCGGAGTAAATTTTCGTCAATCGAGGCGGATTTCGCAGCTTCGTCGAGCAAATCGAGCGACGGCGGCGTCCAGTCCGCGTCCGAAATTTTCGATTTTTCTGGTTTAAACTCGGCTACCAACTTCACCGCGCCAGGACGATTAATCCGAAATTCCGGCGCGTCGGAATCCTTTTTATTTTCTGCTGAATTTTCTTTTTTTGACGCTGACTCTTTTTTGGCCGAGCTCGCCTCCGCTTCTTTTTGGAAATCGCGCACTTTCAAATTGCCATTTTCGGCTGGTTTTTTCTCCGAAGCCTCTACGCCAAAAACCAAACCGCGCACCCACGCGAAAATATCACGGAACGAAACACCGAAAGTCAGCAAAATCGCGATCAAGAAAAGCGCAAAAAGAATGATTTTCGCACCGACATCGGCGAAAGTCGCGCGGAAAAAAACAGTCATCACGAAGCCAGTCAGTCCGCCGAATTCGGGCGCATTCGACAGCATTTCATCCGGCAACGCCGAAAGGTGGACGATGCCGAGTGCGGTCGCGACAAGCAGCATAATTCCGAAAACGCGGGTGAAATTGAACTGAATAGTTTTCGAACCGAGCATCACTCCCCCGACTGCGAAAAAAATCAGCGGGACGAAATTGATTCCAAGACCGAAAAGTCCACGAAAACTAGCGACCCACCACTCACCGAAAGTGCCTATTTTGCCGCCTAAACTAAGATAAGTGAGAATGCCGAGCGTGATGTAAATCACTGCCCAAATATCTCGGGCAACGCGCGATTCGACTTCCAATTTGAGCGAAGTTTTGGTCGCAGAAGCGAAAATTTTGCCAAGCAAAGAACCTTTGCGGCGAGTGGGCGCGGGAGAAGAGTACGAGCGACGGCGGCGAACGCGGCGGATGACCACGGGCGCGATTTTAACACGAAAAAGCCAATCCGAAATCTTGCCTTTTTGGCTTATTTTTGGTAAAATGGCAGGATTAAAAACAAATACAAATGGGATTTTTAATTCGTTTCGTCGCACGCTTCTGGGAACTTTTCGTGATTGTCGGCGTCGCACTGTGGGAACTCGCGACTGGCTGGCTCACCGCCGACCGACTGCGAGGTTGGTGGGCGTGGTATATTTCCGAGCCGGGTTGGTGGCATCACACCATCACATTATTTGTATATTCGATCACGATTTGGATGATCTGGGATGCCTTCAAGTATTTAGTGCGCCTAAGTTATCAATTGAAATGGTCACGCAATCTAGTCTGTCTCAAAGTCACCCAGCCACGGCAGGAAACGCACAAGGATCGCGAGGAAGCGACCGAAAAAGATTTCCGGGAAAAGATCGGCGTGATGGAGCAGCTCTACCGCGCGCTCCACGAGATCAGCGAAATGAACTTGAAAAACATTATTCGCAGCGCACTTTTTCAAACTGACCTCGTCAGCTTCGAGCTTTTTTACGAAGACGAAAAAATTAATTTTTATGTCGTCACGAATAAATATTATGCTGGCGTCGTCGAAAAACAGATCACTAGTTTTTATCCTGACGCATATGTCGAACCGATGAAAGAATTGCCCGAACCAGCACCAAAAGGCTCGAATGCGAAGTGTTTTTACTTTTATCAAAAGCTGCCGAACTGGCGGCCTTTCAAAACTTACAAAGTGGTCGAGAACGATCCGCTCAATGCAATGACGAACGTTTTGTCGAAATTGAAGCCGAATGATCGCGCGAGCGTGCAAATCGTTTTGCGACCGCGCAAAGGCAGTCACCTCATCGGCGGCTGGCAAAAAACTGCGCGCAAGGCTTTGAATCGCGAGCTTTTGAAAAAAGGCAAAAGTTTTGGAATCCCTGGATTGGGTTGGATTGTTTCATTAATCAAAGTCCTCGTCCTCGGCAACGACTCGGCAATTTCCGAACTCGGCACGAATCAACCTGGCGCGAATGGCGGCGATCCTTTCACTGTGCGCGATCAGGCGACCGATGAGAATCTCAAACACATTGGTGAAAAAATCGCCCAACCTGGTTTCAATACTTTGATTCGCATTGTTGGCTCGAGCGACTCGGAAGACGCTGCCGAGCAAATCACAAACGGCCTCGCGACGGCTTTTGGAATGTACAAAAACGAATATTTAAACTGGCTGCAAAATCGCCGAATGATTTTTCTCGATTTTATAAATGATAAATGGATGCTGTTTAATTTCCGCCGACGTCTGCCTTTGCAAGGTGTTTTCCCGATTGAAGAAAAAGAATGTTTGCTCGTCCCGGAAGAACTCGCGAGTATTTTTCACTTCCCAACAAGTCGGTACAATTACACTCCGCTCATCGAATGGTTGAAATATAAGATTCTCCCACCGCCCGTGAACTTGCCGCACAAAGAAGAAGCCGAGCTTTTGATCGGAGTAAATAAATATCGCGGCGAAACGAAAGAAGTCCGCATCAAGGCGAATGATCGTACCCGCCACTTTTACATCATTGGTAAATCCGGCTCGGGTAAATCTGCGCTCATCAGCCACATGGCACGACAAGATATCAAAAATGGCGATGGTGTCGGTGTCGTCGATCCGCACGGCGATCTTATCGAAGATATCTTGAAATATATCCCGAAGGAACGCGCGAAAGATGTGATCGTATTCAATCCGGCCGATCTGGAAAGGCCGATGGGTTTGAATTTATTGGAAGCGAAAACCGCGGAAGAAAAAGATTTCGCCTCGCTCTCAGCGATGGAAATTTTCATCAAACTTTTTGGCAGCGAAATTTTCGGTCCGCGCATCCAGCACTATTTCCGCAACGGCTGTCTCACGCTCATGGACGACGAAGAAGAAGGCGCGACTTTGATCGACCTACCACGACTTTTCACTGATGAAGAATTCAGCCAGTACAAAATCGCGAAAATCAAAAATCCAGTCGTGCGATCATTCTGGGATCGGGAAATGGCGAAGACCGGCGCCCGCGAAAAAGAGGAAATGATTCCGTATTTCTCGGCGAAATTCGGACCTTTCATCACGAATACGATGATGCGCAATATCATCGGTCAAAAACATTCCGCGTTTGATTTCCGGAAAGTGATGGACGAGAAAAAAATTATTCTCGTGAATCTCTCGAAAGGTGCTGTCGGCGACATAAACGCCCAGCTACTCGGTTTGATTATCGTGAACAAACTGCAAATGGCGGCGATGTCGCGCGTCGATGTACCAGAAGATCAACGTCCGAATTTTTGGCTCTATGTCGATGAATTTCAAAATTTCGCGACCGACGCTTTTGCGACGATTCTCTCTGAGGCTCGTAAATACCACCTCGGTCTCATCATCGCGCATCAATACATCGGTCAGCTCACACAGCAGTCGAATCCGGAAGGCGCGGCACACGAAGATCCGCGCATTCGCGACGCCGTCTTCGGTAACGTCGGCACGATGATGAACTTCAAAATCGGCGCGGCTGATGCGGAATATATGGCGAAAGAGTACGCCCCGATTTTGAGTGAACAAGATGTCATCAATATCGCGAACTACTCAGCGTACATCAAACTCAATATCGACAACACGACGAGCCGACCGTTTTCGATTTCGACGATCTGGGATGAGACTGGCAAAAATGAAAAAGTCGCCGGACTCATCAAAGAATATTCGCGCTTGAAATACGGTCGCAAACGCGAATTCGTCGATCAAGAAATCTCGGCGCGCATCGGCATCGACCTCGAGGCGCAGATGGAAGAAATGAAAGACAAAGCCTTCGCGAAACTGCCAGATGAATTGAATACTGCTCCGATCGCCGGCGCGCCCGTCGAGAAAATTGATCAGCAAAAAGTCGCGGCTGTCGAGCAAGCAGCAGCGGCGAAATCAGATAACAAATAATTTATGAATGCCGAACGAAATACCGAAACCGAAACACTGCCGTCTGCAGATGATCGCGAATATCACAAAGAATTACTCAAAAGTAATCGCTCTAAGCTTGATGAGTTGGAAAAAAGACTTTCCGATTTTAATCTTGCAGATTTTAATGAAGTCAAAAAGGGATTTTACTCAGAAATGTTCGAGACTTTGATTGAGGATGCTGGTGAAGGAACGATCCCGGGTGTATTTGATATAATCGCGTTTAATAAAAAATATAATCCCGAATGGAAAGTTAATTACAAAGAAATTGAACAAAGAATCTCAAATTTTATTGAAAAATGTTTCGAGAAGACATTAAGCCAGTACGAGGCTGCTATCGCAATTATCGGACAATCTAAAAATATTGAGGAAATCGAAAAAAGAAATCCAACCGCATCGCTGGATAGAAACGCCTATGCGTCTTGCCAGCTTATTGCGGAAAGCTTAATACCAGCAATCCGATCCCGAACCAAAGGCAACATTGGACTGCAAAGGAAGCTGAATGTTTTCGAAAGCCGAGCTAAAAGAATAATGATCCAGCTGGAGAATAAGACTAATCAAGAAAAAATTGAACCGTATATGCTCGTAGCTTTGAAGAATCAGTTGAGCAATAAGCTTCTGCCACCTCTAACGAAAGAGAACTCAAAGTTTTTTGATATTAAATTTATACAAATCATATTTGACCAAATAGGAGTTCGTGATAGTGTTTCGGAAGCAATGGACAACAGCATGGAAGGAGTAGAAAACGACGAAGTTGACTTCTTTAATTTTATTAAAAGCAGCAAAGACCCTCGCGACAAGAGAATTAGCAGCAAGCTTAAAAAGAATGGTAATTTTGAATTTGAAGCGGACGGTATCTATGGCGACATTTTATATCTGTCCATCAAATATCTGCAGTTCAAAAAGTACGGCAATAATCCACAAAAAGTAACCGGCATTCTCAATGCTGATACAGCACAAATCTTACTGGAAAAATATAAAGAGACGAAAAAGCTCGAAAATCAGTAATCGGCGAGTTAAAATCTCCGCGTGAAAAAGTTTTTAATTTGCATCTGGCATCTCCCGCGCAATTTTCTTCGCGGACTGATTTGGATTTATCAGCACACGATCTCGCCCGATCACTCCTGGCTGAAAATATTTTTCCCGCACGGCGCGTGCCGCTTCACACCGACCTGCTCGCAATACGGTGATCAAGCTTTGAAAAAATACGGCGTGCTGCGTGCGCTGCCGAAAATCATTTGGCGAATCTTGCGCTGCAACCCGTGGAACGATGGCGGGGTCGACAATCCGTAAAATAAGTACCAAATCCCAATTTCCAAATTCCAACTTTGAGATTTGATATTTGGAATTTATTTGGCATTTGGGTCTTGTTTTTTGGAATTTTTGCTCCCTCGCCTCGCAAAATCATTTCCGCTAAAATTCTTTCCGATGCAAATTCTGCCGACCTGGGATCTGTTCATCATCGTTTTCTTCGCCATCGTGATCGCCTACTCTTTTATCGTCGGGCGCAATTCGACTTTGAAAATAATCATCGCGACTTATATCGCGACTTTGACGGCGGACGGTTTTGGAAATATTTTGGATCGTTTTGTTTTGTCTGATCCGCGTTTCGCCGAGAGTGCCGCTTTCGGCCCGGGCGCGCTCGTGATTTTCAAAATTTTGCTTTTCGTTTTAGTGATTTTATTGGTCACGGTCCGCGGTAGTTTTTTCGTCGCGATGGATCAAGAGCGCTCGTTAATTTTGAATCTCGCGACAACCGGAGCGTTTGGTTTTCTCTCCGCCGGGTTAATTGTTTCGACGATTTTGGTTTATATTTCGGGCGGAGTTTTCGTCGGCGACGCGACGAGCGCGATCGGCGTCGACATCACGACGGGTTCGACTTTGGCGAAATTGATGACCGAAAATTACAATATTTGGTTCGCGCTGCCCGCGATCGCTTTTGTGATTATGAGTTTCGTCGGCGGCGAAAAAGAAGAGGTCGAGGTAATCGAATAATTTCAGATTTTCGATTTCAGATTTAAGATTTGAGCAATGCGTTTTTATGGCAAAATAATTTCGGGTCGCGGTATCGGGAGAAAATTGGGTTTCCCGACTTTGAATTTCGCAGTCGCGGAAAATTGGAAAATCGAACCGGGAGTTTTCGCGGCGCGGCTTTTTTTGGGAGAAAAATCGTGGCCGGCGATTTTGTTTTTTGGTAAAAGAAAAACTTTCGATAATCAAGAAACGCTTGAAATTCACGTGCTAAATGAATTCGCGGAAAATCCGAGCGAGGCGGAATTCGAGATTTTGGGCAAAATTCGCGAGGCCGCGAAATTCGACTCGACCGAAAAACTGGTCGCGCAAATAGAAAAAGATTGCGCCCGCGCGCGAGAAATTTTGGGAGTGCGTTAAAATAATCGCGTGTTCGCCGCACTCAATAAAATAATCGCGCCCACCAACCCGCTGCGCATTTTTTGGCATTTTTTGTGGGCAGTCGCGGCGGCGATTTGGTATCGTTTCCCGTCGCGGAAAATAATCGTGATCGGCGTGACCGGAACGAACGGCAAAACCACGACGGCGAATCTCATCGCGAAAATTCTCGAAGCGAACGGTGAACGCGTGGCGCTCGCGACGACGATTAATTTTTGGCTGGGCGAAAAAAAGTGGGACAACCTGACCAAAATGACTTCGCTCGGTCGCGGCGGCGTGCAAAAATTTTTGCGGCGCGCGGTCGACGCGAATTGCAACTATGCCGTCATCGAAGTCTCGAGTCACGCGATGACCCAAAAAAGAGTTTGGGGCGTCTTTTTCAACGCCGCGATTTTGACGAATATCACGCACGATCACCTCGATTTTCACGGGAATTTTGAGAATTATGTCACGGCAAAAGAAGAACTTTTTTGGCAGCTCGCGCGCAATCACGAGACCGGCGAACGCATCGCGATTCTTCCCGCCGAAGATCCGAATGTCGACCGTTTTTTACGCATTCCGGAAATCGGCATCGTGACTTTCGGATTCAAAAAAGGCGATCTCCGCGCCGCGAATCTCGAAGTGCGCGAAAATTCGCAAAAATTTGAGATCGATGGAATGGAGCAACATTTCGGCATTGAAACGAAATTGCTCGGAAATTTCAATGTCGCGAATATTCTCGCGGCGACTGGACTCGCGCTCGCGCTGAAAATTCGGCCGCAAATTATTCGCCGAGTTTTCAAAAACCTGAAGCCGCTGCCGGGTCGGCTCGAGACGGTCGAGGCCGGACAAAATTTTCGCGTCGTGGTCGACTTCGCACACACGCCCGACGCGCTCGAAAAATTGCTGCGCACTTTTCGCGCCGTGACGCCGGGAAAACTTTGGCTCGTCTTCGGCGCGACCGGCGACCGCGACCGGACGAAACGCCCGGTGATGGGCGCACTCGCCGCGCGACTCGCGGACGAAATCGTTTTGACGACGGATGATCCTTTTACCGAAGATCCCGAGAAAATTATTTTCGAGGTGCGCGAAGGTGTGCCGCGCGAAGAAGGTCCGGGCTTCAAAATCGAGATCGATCGCAAAAAAGCGCTGCGTTTCGCCTTAGAAAATGCGGAAAAAGGCGACACGGTTTTGCTCGCCGGCAAAGGCTGCGAGCAGTTTCAGGTCGTCGGCCACAAGAAAATTCCGTGGAGCGACAAAAAAATCGCGGAGCAAATTCTCCAAAAACGTTTCGCGAAAGTTTCAAAATTAAAAAAGAAATAATTTAAGAAAAATAGTCTCCCGACATTAGCGAAAATTCGGGCGGCGACTTGTGAGCCCCGAAGGGGCCGCTTTGCGGCGCGCGTGAAAAAAATTCAGCGAGTGGAGCGAGCAATTGAATTTTTTAGCGCGCGAGCAACCCAGCTCGCGGAATTTTCGCGTCGGCGGGCAGTTTTTGCTCCACTTTTTGCTGTCAAAAAGTGGAAAGCCGAGCGCCGCGGAAAAATAAAACTAACGCACCAAAAAAGGCAAAATCGCACCCAACAGTAAAATAGCTGCCATCACTGCT
>JAZDNQ010000012.1:0-9245 GCA_043799575.1 Patescibacteria group bacterium
ATTGTCGCGAAAAGAAATTGCGCAAAAAAGTTTGGCAAGTCGGGGGCGGATTCTCGTCGCGGAAAATTTGAAATCGGCGCTCGACTTCGCGAACGAATTTGCCGCGGAGCACCTCGAAATTTGCGTCGAAAATCCGGAAAAAATTCTGCCGCAAGTTCAAAATGCTGGCTCGGTTTTCGTCGGCAATTTCGCGTCCGAGCCAGCGGGCGACTTCGCGACGGGGACGAATCATGTTTTGCCGACCGCCGGATTCGCCAAAAATTTCGCGCCGCTCTCGGTCGAGACTTTCGGCAAAAAAATTCAATTCCAAAAAATCTCGAAATCCGGACTCGCCGAGATTCGGGAAGTCTGCGAAAAATTCGGGAAAGTTGAACAGCTCGACGCGCACGCCCGCTCCATTTCAATTCGCTTCGACGATGAAAATTAATTTCGACCAACTCGCGAAAAAAAGCGTGCAAAGTTCGCCCGCGTATTCTTCTGCGCGCTCGCTCGTTTCCAAGGATAAAGGACTAAGGATTAAGGACAAAGTTTTTTTGGATGCGAATGAAAACGCGTTTGGTTCAGTCATTCCGAGGATCGCGGGAGTTGATCTCTCACGCTATCCCGATCCGCTCGCGGAAAAATTGCGTGCGCAGCTGGCGAAATTTGTCGGCGTCGCGCCCAAAAATATTCTCGTCGGCAACGGTTCGGACGAAATCATTTGGCTGCTGTTGCTCGCTTTCGTCGAGGCACAGGAAGAGATTCTGACTTTCGCGCCGACCTTCTCGATGTACCGCGTTTTCGCCGAATTGCTCGGATTAAAAGTTGTGGAAGTTCCGCTCGCAAAAGATTATTCGCTCGACACACAAAAATTTCTCGCCAAAATTTCCGCAAAAACGAAACTGATTTTTCTCTGCTCGCCGAATAATCCGACCGGACAAACTGTACCGCTCGCTGCGCTCGAAAAAATTCTCGCTCGCGGAAAAATTACGATTGTCGACGAGGCGTACATTGATTTCGCGCCGGGAAAATCTGCGCTGCGTTTGCTCAAAAAATATTCGAACTTGATAATTTTGCGCACTTTTTCCAAAGCGTGGGGACTCGCGGGGCTGCGCGTCGGTTTCGGCGTGATGTGCTCCGAAGCCGTTGATGTTTTGAAAAAAGTTCGCGCGCCGTATTCCGTCGACGCGCTGTCACAAAAATTAGCCGGTGATGCGCTCAAAAATTCCGCGAAGATGCAGACGACTGTGAAAAAAATTCTGACCGAGCGCAAAAAGTTAATCCAAAATTTGACCCAGCTCGGAATCAAAATTTTCCCGACCGACGCGAATTTCCTCCTCGCGCAATTTCCGACTCGAGTTTCCGCGCCTAAAGTTCAACAAACTTTGCTGCAAAAATTCGGCATCGTGCTGCGCGATTTTTCCAAAAATGCGAGCCTCCAAAATTGCATTCGCGTCACAGTTGGGAACAAGAAAGAAAATGAGGAGCTGGTAAGAGCGCTGGGGAAGACTATGAAGGCTGAGAAGGCAAATAAGGTTAGTAAGGTTGGGAAAGCTAATAAGGTCTCGGAATGAAATACGAAAACTCTTTTCGAAAGCTTGTTGTTTGGCAAAACGCTAAAAAGCTGGTCGGGCTTATTTATAAGCTGACTAAAAAATTTCCGCGCGAAGAAATTTTTGGACTGACGTCGCAAATTCGCAGAGCCGCCGTTTCGGTCGCCGCTAATATTGCAGAAGGCAGTGCGCGCGCAAACAAGAAAGAAAAAATTCAATTTTATTTGATCGCCAAATCGTCGCTCGTGGAGGTGGACTGTCTTGCAGAGCTCTCGTTTGAGCAGAATTATTTTTCAGAATCGGACTACAAACAACTACTGGACTTGATAAATACAACTGCGTATTTATCGGTGAAATTTATATCCGCTGCCCAAGCGCAGTCAAAACCTTATTAGCTTTATAAACCCTATTCACATTATGAGCTTTCTGTTTGATTTTCATTCCCACACTCGACAACAAGACGGTGCGAATACGGCGCGCGAGATGGTTGAGGCTGCGATCCAAAAAGGCCTCAAAATTTTCGGCATCTCAGAGCATTCGCCACGCTTGCCGGGCTATCGTTATGCAGACGATCCGGCGAATGAAGTGCGCGGGCTCAATGGTTGGACGAAATTTTTGCTCGAGATCGACGACCTCAAAAAAGAATATGCCGACAGGATTGAGCTGCTCAAAGGCTGCGAAGTCGACTGGCTGGGTGAAGAAAATCTTGGCTGGGCAAAAGATTTGATGAGTAATGGCCAATTCGATTACACGATCGGCTCGGTGCATTTCCTTGGCGATTGGGGTTTTGATTACGAAAAAGATTGGCTGCGCGGCTACAAAAATTTCAAAAGCATTGAGGAGATTTACCAAAAATATTTTGAAGAATACGCACGCATGGCCCGACTTGATTTATTCGATATTGGCGGACATCTCGACTTGATTAAAAAATTCAACAACCAGTTTCCTTTGCCGGCCGAGACTGATATTTTTGAGCTGGCGCGGCCAGCTTTGGACGCTTTGGCTGATTCCAAAATGGTGCTCGAAGTTTCTTCCGCCGGACTTACCAAGCCCTGCGCCGAATGGTATCCGTCTTTAGATTTGCTTATTGCTGCGCGCGAACACGGCATCCCGATTACTTTCAATTCCGACGCACACTCGACCGAGCGTATCGCCGAAAACTTCGCCGCGGCAAAAGACTTCGCCAAAAGCGCTGGTTATGCCGAGGCTACAATTTTTCACCAGGGCGGTCGCCGCGAAATTATCAAAATTTAAAATGTTTACAGGAATTATCAGCGAGATCGGCACGATCCAAAAAATTTTTCGTGATCGCGAAAATACAGCTTTTACGATCGTCGCGCCACGAACTTCGCGCAAGCTGAAAATCGGTGATTCTGTCGCGATCAACGGCGCGTGCCATACAGTTGTCAAAAAATCCGGTTCGAATTTCGTCGTCGAGTCAATGCCGGAGACTTTGCGCCGGACAAATTTCGGCGATTTCAAAATCGGTTCGCGCGTTAATCTGGAGCGACCAGTCGGAGTTTCAAGTAGCTTCGATGGACATTTTGTTTCCGGACACATCGACGGCGTCGCGAAAATTCTCGACATTCAAAAAGATAAGAATTCGAAAATTTTCACACTCGCGATTCCCAAAAATTTGACCAAGTTTGTAGTCGAAAAAGGTTCGGTCACGCTCGACGGAATTTCCCTCACGGTGATTGCGATTCGCGGTAACAAAATTACTGTCGGAATTATCCCGCACACTTTACAGGAGACGAATTTCGGCACGCAGAAAGTTGGCGCAAAAATTAATCTCGAGGCAGACTTACTAGCCAAGCACGTCGCGAAATTAATTTTTCACAAATGAAATTCGCCGTCATCACATCGCGATTCGCAGAGAAGGCGGGAAAGGCGCTCGAAGTTTTGAACTCAACTTGCGAGCAAAAACTGCGCGAACTGAAAATTGATTTTGAAAAATTCTCCGTACCCGGCGCATTCGAAATTCCAACGCTCGCGAAAAAAATTCTCGCATCGAAAAAATTCGACGGGGTGATCGCACTCGGTGTCGTTGTCCGCGGCGAGACTGCGCACTTCGATTTCGTTGCAGGAAACTGCGCGCGCAAGATTGCCGACCTCGGAGTCGAGTTCGCCCAACCAGTGATTTTCGGCGTGCTTACGACTGAGACGACCGAGCAAGCCGGGGCGCGCGCAGCGCGTGGCGCGGAATTCGCGACAGCCGCATTTGAGCTCGCGAACGAACTTGCTAAAATCCGCGCGTGAATTTGCGCACGATTAGCGAGGCCGAAAATTTGAAAGACCGACGCGTTTTGGTGCGCGTCGATTTCAACGTGCCGATCCAAAATTCGCAAGTGACGAATGACACACGCATTCGCGTTTCCGTGCCGACAATCGAATTTCTCCAAAAAGCGGGTGCGAAAATAATTCTGCTCGCGCATCTCGGTCGGCCGAAAGGCGCGCCGGAAGATGCTTTGCGGCTTGATCCGGTCGCGGGAAAATTAGCCGAAATTCTCCAGACGCCAGTCAAAAAATTGGACGATTGCATTGGTTCGGAAGTCGAAAATGCGATTGCCGAAATGCAAAGCGGCGAAATTATTCTCCTCGAAAATACGCGTTTCCACGACGGCGAAGAAAAAAATACGCCTGAGTTTGTTGCGCAGTTGATGAAGTTGGGCGACATCTTTGTTGACGACGCATTCGGTGTCGCACACCGTGCACACGCTTCGAATTTCGGACTTGCCGAAAAGCTGCCGAGCTTCGCAGGCTTCTCGCTCACAAAAGAAATCGAAAGCTTGTCGAGTGTTCTCACGAATCCGAAAAAGCCGCTTGTCGTGATTCTCGGTGGCGCGAAGATCGACACGAAGATCGGCGTGCTCCGCAAATTCGTAGAGCTTGCGGACACGATTCTGCTCGGCGGCGGACTAGCGAATACTTTTCTCGCGGCACAAAATTTCGCCGTCGGCGCGAGTCTGTGCGAGACGGACAAACTGGAAACGGCGCGCGAGATTCTCGCAGCCGCGGAAAAATCCGGCTGCAAAATTATCCTGCCAAGTGATACGCTGTGCGCGCCCGACTTCGAGTCCGCACCGCAAATTTTTCCGACGGACAAAATTCCGGACGAGCAAAAAATTCTCGATCTCGGCCCCGACTCGATTCAAAACTTCTCCGCGATTATCCAATCCGCCGGAACGGTCGTGTGGAACGGTCCGGTCGGACTTTTCGAAAATCCGAAATTTGGCACAGGGACAAAAGAAATTATCGCCGCGTGCGAGCAAACTTCAGCTGACACGATTCTCGGTGGCGGCGACACGCTCGCCGCGCTTGCGCAATTTGACACACCACTCGCAAAATTCACCCATGTCTCGACCGGGGGAGGTGCGATGCTCGAATTTCTCGAAGGCCAAAAAATGCCCGCGCTTGCGATTCTCGAAAAATAATTTCGAAGATCAGCGGATCGCGTCCTTCAGCGTTTTGCCAGCGCGGAACGCGGGAACTTTGAGCGCAGGAATTTCAATCCGTTGATTCGGATTGCGCGGGCTGACGCCCGAGCGCGCCGCGCGTTTGCTCACCCGAAAAGTCCCGAAACCGGTGACGGTTACATTTTTCCCCTGTTTGAGCTCGGTGGTGATGGTGGCAATCAAGCCTTCCAACACTTCAGTCACGAGCCTTTTGCTCAGGCCGAGTTTTTCAGCCAAGGCATCGATGAGTTCTTGACGATTCATCGCGGTTGGGGTTAGAAAATAAACTATTCCGATTTTAAGTCTAATTTCTGGGCAAATGCAAAAGTTTCGCCACGTTTTTTCATTTCCTCCTCGGCGAAGAGCGGCTCGACGATTCCCCAAATGTCGCCCGAGATTTCCGGAATCGTGCGGTTCGCGTTCACGATTTTCCAGCTATTTTTCTTCGCCAATTTCAAAAAACTCGCGCGCGCTTTCGCGATTAACCTGTCGCTCGACTCGTGCAAATGCACTTTTTCTTTTCCAGCCAAAAAGCGCTCGCCGTCGATCAGAATTTCCAAATCGGGTTTTTGTAAAAACTTATTTACCTCGCTGAGCCAATCGATGTCTGCGCCTTTCGCTGCGCCCCACGCGAGGCCCGTCCCGGTGTAATCCTCCGCGACGATCGTCGTCCCGGCGGCCAATTTCCGACGAATCTGCGGATCGAACTGGTAGCGATTCAGCGAATACCACATTTGCAGCTCCTCCTCGGTGACGTGCTGTCGGACTTCTTTTTTTGAAACAATCGACGAACGGCGAAATGAAATCGCGGGTTTCCGTTTCGAATTAGGACGACGAACTTTCGTGCCCTCAAAAAATTCAATGATCGACTGGACGCCGTGTTTTTGTTTCCCGCGCAAAATCTCGTTCAACATTTTGCCCGTCGGGTCGAGATCGTAAATCGGGTATTTCACGTATTCGACTGGGATGCCCGCGCTGACCAATTTTTGGACCAGCAAGGAAGTTTGGGTCGATTTCCCAATATTGTTGATTCCGTAAACGGCGACGAATTTTCCAGCCATCGAGACCAGTATTTTAATCGAAAAAGTCTCCGCGGGGGAGACTTTTTCAAATTCACAGAACTAAATTTTTACGACTAGATAGTCAAGTCGTCCGAATATTTGTCCGCGCCGGTTTCCCGTAAAACCAAGATTCGGTAAATCGTCTCGGCAACTTCACCACGCGTCACGCCTTGGTCGCCTTCAAACAAATCACCCTCAAGCGGGAAAATATTTTTTCCCTTTGAGTACGCCGCGAAAGCTGAGAACCAAGCGTCTACCGGCACATCCGTGTACGGACTGTCGAGCGCACTGTCCGGTGCGATGCCCGCTGCGAAAAGCAAAATTTTCAAATACTCGGCGCGATTGACTGTTTTCGCCGGACCAAAAGTACCGTCCGGGTAGCCGCTCGCGATCGATCGGGCTACCGCGGTTTCGACGAAAGGTGCGTACCACTGATTTTGATCAGTGTCTGGGAATTTCAATTCGCTCTCTTCGGTATCAATTCCAAGTCCGAGCAAAAGCATTTTGAGTGCCTCGACCCGGCTCACAGTTTTGTCCGGCTGGAAGCTACCGTCCGGGTAGCCCGCTACGATTTCGTGCTCTTTCAAATACAGGATCGCTTTCGCGTATTTATTCGTCGAGTCTACGTCAGTGAAAATTTGTTCGATAGGAGTTGCTTCTTGAGCTGTGTCTGTAGTCGTGACTTCAGGTTCAGCCGAGTCAGTCGACTCAGGTTCGGTCGTCGTGGTTGGCTGCTCGACAGTGGTCGAAGTATCCGCAACAACAGTGGCCGCAGCATCCGCGACAACAGTCGTGGTCGCGGTTGTTTCGTTCGCGGCAGTCGAATTGTCAGTTGTCGTTGTCGTCGAGCTGTCGCTGGCGTGCAAATCCGAACCATAAGTTTGGTCGCCGGTCACGAGATAGCGCTGCACCCAAAGCATCGGGTTGATCGTATTTTTGATCGCGTCGGCCTGACCAATTCCGGCGGAAATTCCGTCGAAAAAGCTCACACCTGCCGCTGCAGTCTGTGCGCTTGTGAACGGCCACCACGGATGCCATGGCGCATTGTCATTGTCGATCTGGAAATGGAGATGGGGGGTGGTCGCTGTCCCAGTCTCGCCCGATTTGCCGATGATATCGCCGCGTTTCACGATTTGCCCGACTGTGACATTCATTTCTGATAAATGAGCATAACCAGAATACAAAGTTAGGGTTTCGTTGCCGTCGAGACTTGGCACATCGTAATGCTTGATCACGATATTTTTGCCAAAACCGCTCGCGTCGCTCGCGACCTTGATCACCTTGCCGTTCGCAATCGCATGAATCGGCGTCCCAACAGGAGTTTTGATGTCGACCGCCAGATGGCTACCCTGGTACTCCTTACTGCCTTGTTCATAGCTGCCCATATAAGGGACAGCGAAGGTAATAACTTTATTGACCAAATCTTTTTCGATCTTGTAATTCAGATCGGCGACAGTAACGCCGAAAGCAGCCGGATCGTAATTCGGCAAGGGGATCATCTGATCAAGCGGAATTTGCGCTGCGAGCAGACTAGTTTTGCCGCCGACCTTGGTCCAGTCCGGAACTTCCATAATCGGTAAACTTGTTCCATCAAAAGGGGCAGGTCTTTCTAGGTCTAAAACCGAGGCCATGAAGTTTCCGGTTTGCTGCCAAAATAGGCCCAGCAAGGTTGTCAGGACTAGACTGATCAGTATGGCGCTCAAAAACTTTTTGTGTGTTTGCCAGAAATTTTGCATATTTTTGTATTAAAATTTGTTTGAAATCCTTTAATTCTAGCACTTTAAGCCTTTGAAGTCAATCTACAAAATCGCGAGTTCAGTCGAGATGGAGGCGCTCGGCGAAGCTCTTGCTCCCAAATTGCGCGGCCAAAAAATCCTGCTTTTTGGTGAGCTGGGAGTTGGCAAAACGACTTTTTTACGCGGACTGGCTCGGGGATTGAAAATCAAATCCAAAATCAAATCACCGACTTTTGTCGGTGAGCACATCCACAAAATTTCTGCCGCTGAGAAATTAATTCACCTCGATCTTTATCGCGCCGAGTCTTTGGAAGTCGAAAAAGTCGAAAGATTGCAGGAATTATTCGCTTCGCGAAATACAGTTGTGATCGAATGGAGTGAAAGATTGCCGAAAAAATTTTTGCCCAAAAAGAGAATTGAGCTGCGATTTCACGAGTTGAAGAGTGGGGAGAGGAAGATTACGCTCGGGAGAGTTTCCTAACTAATTTTCCAGACAGACTTTAATCGCTCAATCGTGTGATTCCATTTGCTCGTGGTAGGTTTGCAGACAGTGTTTTGGTTGCCAAAAAATCCGATTTCGGAAACTGCATGAGATATTTCGACCGCCTTTTCCCACTTAATTCTGACAATATATTCAGCTTTTTCTTCATCATTCAAATAATGTTTGTGATAATTGGCATTTTGAGACAATTCATAAATATTTTTTTCATCCGAAGTCAAAAAAACTTCATCGGCTTTTCGTGCAGTCTCGACTACTTTGCCGACTCCAACGTATCCTACACTAGGAATATTTACCCAGGCGCGATCGCCAATTTTTAACTGTGTGAGTGTACGACTATACCAAATTCCACCACCACCACTTATAAAGCCGTATTTTTTTGCATCTGCCCAGTTACGCGATTCGCCATCGCCAAACGAGACATAAAATTCTCCGTTCCAAGGATCTCGAGAAGCATTTGTTGTTGCGATTTCAGCGGTTTCATATGGGTCGATAAACCATGCGCGATTGATAAATTTTTCTCCGCCAATTGTAAAAATCTTGAAAAATACTATATTTATAGGGACTTTGGAATTATCGAGATATTTGACGATTCTTTCTGAGCTGGAATCTAACTCGGTCGCGACGATGATAATTTGGTGTGAGTTGTTCAGCGTTTCTTCATCTATCTTCGTGCCGAATTTTTCGGAAAAAATTTCATCGAAACTTTTTTCAGACTTTAAATATTTTTGGTCAAAATTTTCGAAAATGGCTGAAATTTGATCAGAGGTTAATGACTCGACCCACGAAGCATAATCAATGGCTTGGGCTACAACATCACGCGGAGTTTTATCCTTTTTTAACTCTATAATAATCAACGAACCAGTTTTATCTATTGCGAGTATATCTACGTATTTATTAAATTTGGTGAGCACTTGTCGTCCTATAATAAGCCAGTCCTCATTTAGGATTGAAATATTTTT
>JAZDNQ010000014.1:0-7823 GCA_043799575.1 Patescibacteria group bacterium
GAAACTTCTTTGCGCACCTCTTTGTAATCTTTGCCCGCGACTTCTTCGTAGGCCTTCATCGCGACCTTTTTCGTTTCTTCGACGATCGCGCTCGACTCTTTCATATACACGAATCCGCGCGAGATGATGTCCGGCGCGCCGACGAGTTTGCCTGACTGTGCGTATGCGCGGAAAACAATCACGACGATTCCGTTTTCGCTCATGATTTGTCGTTCTCTCAAGACCGACGTGCCGATATCTCCAACGCCGAGGCCATCGATCAAAATATTATTGACGCGAACTTTCGATTTTGATTTGCGGACGATGTTGTTCGGCGCGAGTTCGAGAATGTCGCCGTTGTCGAGTAGCAAAACATTACCTTCCTCCATGCCGATTTTTTCCGCGATGTCGCGATGCGCGTGTCGCATGTGTAGTTCTCCGTGCACCGGCACGAGGAATTTTGGTTTGAGCAGCGAGTGCATCAATTTCAAATCTTCCTGACTCGCGTGGCCCGAGGTGTGCACATCGAGATTTTTATTCGTGATCACTTTCGCGCCGAGCCGCAGCAAATTATTCGTCACGGCGACGACTGCTCGTTCATTTCCAATAATCGGAGTCGAGCTGAAAATCACAGTGTCGCCTTCTTTGATTTGAATCGTTTGATGTTCACCCAAAGCAATTCGCGTCAAAGCAGAAAGTTCTTCGCCTTGACTGCCCGTGCACAAAATTAAAATTTTGTTTGGCGGAAGCTCATTGATTTTCACACCTTTTTTCAGAGGCCGAACGAGACCTTGCGGCGCTTTGAGATAGCCGAGCTGTTCGGCCATTTCCATATTCGCGATCATCGAGCGACCGCTCGCAAAAACTTTGCGACCGCTGCGATTCGCGGCGTTCACGATGTGCTGAATTCTGCCGATCAAGCTCGAAAAAGTTGCGAGAATCACGCGGCCTTTTGCTTCCAAAATCGTCTTCGCGATATTTTCGTTCACGATTTTTTCCGAAATTGTGTAGCCGGGTTTCTCCGCATTCGTCGAGTCGGCGAAAGCGAGCAGCACACCACGACGGCCGATTTCGGCGATTTTGCCGAAGTCACATTTCAGTCCGTCCGAGGGCGTGAAATCAAATTTGAAATCACCGGTGGGCACGATCGTGCCGACCGGGGTATTCAGACAAATGCCGACGCCGTCGGGGATTGAGTGATTCACGCGAAAAAATTCTGCCTCGAAATGTCGACCGAGTTTGATTTTCTCGATCGCCGGATTTTTGATTTCGATAAATTTCGTTTTGTTCGTGAGGCCGTACTCGTCCAATCTTTTTTTCACGAGGCCGAGCGTGAGTGGTGTCCCGATCAAAGCCGGGAAATCGAGCTTCGGCAAAATGTGTTGCAGCGCGCCGATGTGGTCGAGATGGCCGTGCGTCAAAAGAATTCCGCGAATCCGACTTTTCTTGTCTTCCAAAAAGCTGACATCGGGGATCACATAATCGACCCCGAACATGTCCATCTCGGGAAACTGCAAACCGCAGTCGATGATGACGATATCCTCTTTGTAAAAAATCGCGGACATATTCCGACCGACTTCTTCCTGTCCGCCGAGCGGTACGACGCGCACTTTTTCGTCAAAAGTTTCCGCGCCATGATTTTGTTGCGGATTTTTTTGGAAGTGCGGGTTCTTTTTCTTCCGGAATTTTTTGGAATGATGAGTTGGCTTTTGTTGGGATTGAGTTTGTTTAGTTTGTGAGTGAGGTGGGTTGCTGGGCGCTGGTTTCGTCTCACCACCTAAATTTTTATTTAACCAGTTATCGAGTTTGTCGTTCATAAATTTTATTAATTTTTTAAAACGGGTTCAGTTTAGCTTTTTTGTCGAACAAAAGCAAATCGAAAATTTCAAAAGTCATAATCTGGCTTATTAAAGCGAAATTATTAGTTTGAAAAATCAGCCGAAAAGGCCGCTTTTCTTAATCGCGATCCCGCTTTCTTCCGCGAGCTTCTCGAAAAGCTCTTTCTCTTTGCGTGATAATTTTTTCGGAATCTCGACCAAAATTTTCACGATGTGGTCACCGCGATTTTCCGAATTCAGCTTCGGCGCGCCGTAGTTTTTGATTTTGAAATTCGTGTGCGATTGTGTGCCCGCCGGGATTTTGAGTTTCACGTTTCCGTGCACAGTTTTGACGGCGATTTCATTTCCGAGCGTCGCCTCAACGAAACTAATTTTTTGCGTTGAAAAAATATCCGCGCCGCGCCGCTCGAATTCACGACTCGGTTCGACCGCGACCTGCAAAAAAAGATCGCCGGCCGGTCCGCCCTTCGCGCCGGCTTCGCCCTGTCCCGCGAGTCGAATCATCGCGCCGTTTTCCACTCCCGCCGGGATTTTCACTTTCAATTTTTCCGACTTCCGTGCACGCCCGGTGCCGTGACAGACTGAGCATTTTTTCTCGAAAGTTTTGCCTTCGCCGCCGCAATCGGGGCAGACCGCGCGGTGCTGCATCATGCCAAAAACCGTTTGCTGTGTCGTTGTGATCTCGCCCGTGCCGCGACATCTTTTGCATTCCGAAATTTTCGCGCCGGGTTCGCCGCCCGTACCTTTGCAGTGTTCGCATTTCGAAAGTCGGTCGAGTGAAAATTCCGCGGTCGTCCCGAAAATCGCGTCTTCGAATTTCACTTTCAAACGCACTTCGATATTAGCGCCGCGCGCCGGGCCGCGGGATTTCCGACCGCCTCCGCCGCCGCCAAAAAAAGTTTCGAAAATGTCACCGAAATTTCCGCCGTCGAAATTGAATCCGCCGCCCGAAAAATCAAAACCGCCGGCATTGAATCCACCTCCGCCGCCACCAAAATTTTGTCCGGCGGCGCCGAAGCGATCATAATTTTCGCGTTTCTGTTTGTCACCCAAAGTTTCGTACGCTTCCGAAATTTCTTTGAATTTCGCTTCGGCTTCTTTTTTGTCGCCGGTGGCTTGGTCGGGGTGGTACTGCCGCGCGAGTCGGCGAAAAGCTTTTTTCACCTCATCCGCGCTTGCACTTTTGTCGACGCCGAGAATTTTGTAATAATCTTTTGCCATTTCCGATCAATTTTAACACGCAGTTTGCCCAATTTTTAGTATTCTCGTAAAATCTCCCAAATGCAGAAAATTCTGACTCTCGCAGACGGCTCGACGATCGCGGGCGAAAGTTTTGGCGCGGATTCCGCCGTGGCGGGCGAGGTCGTTTTCGCGACCGGGATGGTCGGTTATCCCGAGAGTTTTACCGATCCGAGTTTCGCCGGCCAAATTTTGGTTTTGACTTATCCGCTCGTCGGGAATTACGGCGTCCCGCCGAAGTTCAAAAAAAATGGCGTCGAGCAAAATTTCGAATCCGAAAAACTACAAATCGCGGGTTTGATTGTCTCGGAATATTCCGAAAAATATTCGCACCACGCCGCGAAAGAAAGTTTGGCCGAGTGGTTGCGGCGCGAAAATATTCCGGCGATCACCGGCGTCGACACGCGCGCGCTCACGCAAAAATTGCGCGAAAAAGGTGCGATTCTCGGTGAGATTTCCGACAAAAAAAAGACGGACAAAAATTTTTACGATCCGAACAAAGAACATCTTGTCGCGAAAGTTTCGCCGACGAAACCGCAATTTTTTAAAAACGGAAAAAAGACGGTCGCGATTCTCGATTGTGGGATGAAGCTGAATATTCTCCGCAATTTTCTCGACCGCGGCGTTTCGGTTTGGCACCTGCCGCACGACGCCGATTTGTCACAATACGAATTCGACGGACTTTTCATCTCGAACGGACCGGGCGATCCGGTTTTCGCGAAAGAGGCGATCGAGTCGGTTCGTCGCGAACTGAAAAACGATCGACCGATTTTCGGAATTTGTCTCGGCAATCAATTGCTCGCGCTCGCTGCCGGAATGTCGACCGAAAAATTGCCGTACGGCCACCGCTCGCAAAATCAGCCGGTGCGCGATTTGCGCTCGAAAAAATGTTTCGTCACTTCGCAAAATCACGGTTTCACCGTTTCGAAAAAAATGAAAAACGGTTTCGAGATCGCGTTCGAAAATATCAACGACGGTTCGGTCGAGGGTTTGCGACACAAAACAAAGCCGTTTTTTTCGGTCCAATTTCACCCGGAGGCGACGCCCGGTCCGACTGACGCGGAATATTTGTTCGACGAGTTCGTCGCGAAATTGTAATTTTTCGAAATGCAAAAGCTGTCCGATCTCGTCGGCAAAACGCCGCTTTTCGAAATTGAAAAAAATATTTTTGCGAAACTCGAATTCCAAAATCCGAGCGGCTCGGTGAAAGATCGCGCCGCGCTTGCGATGATTCGCGCCGCCGAAAAATCCGGCGAATTGAAAAAAGGCGGGCTGATCGTCGAGGCGACTTCGGGCAACACCGGGATCGCGCTCGCGATGCTCGCTGCCGCGGAAAATTACAAAATCAAAATTTGTCTCCCGGAAAATTTCTCCGTCGAGCGGCAAAAAATTCTCGGCGGACTCGGCGCGGAATTGATTCTCACTCCGGCGGCGGAGGGAATGTCCGGCGCGATTCAAAAAGCTGCCGAGATTGCCGAAAAAGAAAAGGGGTGGCTACAGCGGCAATTCGAAAATCCGGCGAATCCGGATGCGCATTTTGTGACGACCGGACCAGAAATTCTCCGCGAACTTCCCGACGTTCAAATTTTTGTCGCGGGAGTCGGGACGGGCGGGACGATTTCGGGCGTCGGCCGATTTTTCAAATCGCAAAATCCAAAAATTCGAATCGTAGCGGTCGAGCCCGCTGAGTCGCCGGTTCTTTCCGGCGGGCAAAAAAATCCGCACAAAATTCAGGGCATTGGCGCGGGATTCATTCCGAAAAATTTCGATTCAAAAGTTGTTGATGAAATTCTCGCAATTTCATCTGACGATGCGCTCGCGACCGCGCGCGAACTTGCACAAAAAAGTTGGCTCGTCGGAATTTCCTCTGGCGCGAATTTCGCCGCGGCCAAAATTTTGTCCGCGAAATTTCCCGACGCGAAAATCGCGACGATTTTTTGCGACAGCGGTGAGCGATATCTCTCGACCGAATTATTTGAAAAATGAAAGACGAACATCTTTCAAGTTCGAAAGCTCAAGTTGTCGCCGAGAAAGAAATTCTTATAGAGTTTTGCAAAAGAAAGAACATACAACTTGATCAAACTCCTATTTATTTGAAAGATTGTCGAGTTGAAATTGATGGGCAGTCCTTACGGTCATCAATTTTGGTTGAGGTTTATTCCCATGTTGGAAAATTGAGTTCTTCTCAAATTAAAAAAGTTTTAACAGATGTCCTCAAAATGCTTTTTGTCGAAGATTCTCTTGGAAAAAAATTTCGAAAGAAAATTTTATTTTTGGACGAGGAAGCCCGCAATTCTTTTTTGGGTAATAAAAGTTGGCGCGCCAATACTTTTAAAGTTTTTGGAATTGAAACAGAGGTTATTAATATTCCGAAAATACGAGAGCTTGTTCTTGTCGCGCAAGAGAGGCAGGGAAGAAAATTTAAGAAAAACAAAAGGTGATAAAATTTTTGCGTGAGTAAAAAATATTTTGGCGAATTCGGCGGCGCGTTCGTGCCGGAAGTTTTGCGGCCGGCTTTGGTCGAGCTCGAAAAAGTTTGGGAAGCAGCAAAAAAAGACAAAAAGTTTTGGGCTGAATTTCACCACTTGGCTGAGACTTATTCTTGCCGCCCGACGCCGCTCACTTTTTGCGACAACATTTCCAAAAAGCTGAAAGGTGCGAAAATTTTTCTCAAACGCGAAGATCTGAATCAAACCGGCGCGCACAAATTTAACAACGTGCTCGGGCAAGCTTTGCTCGCGAAACGACTTGGTAAAAAAAGATTAATCGCGGAGACGGGCGCGGGGCAGCACGGCGTCGCGACCGCGACGATCGCCGCGAAATTCGGTTTCGAATGCACGATTTACATGGGCGCGGTCGATGTCGCGCGGCAACGACCGAATGTTTTTTGGATGGAAAAACTCGGCGCGAAAGTTATTCCAGTGAAATCGGGGACGCAACGACTGAAAGATGCCGTCGCGGAAGCATACCGCGATTGGACGGGTTCGGTCGAGACGACGCACTATTTGCTCGGGAGCGCGCTCGGACCCGCGCCGTTCCCGGAGATCGTCCGCGATTTTCAATCAATTGTCGGAGCGGAAGTTCGACAGCAATTTCAAAAACAATTTAAAAAATTGCCGGACGTGCTCGTCGCATGTGTCGGTGGCGGCTCGAACGCGATCGGATTTTTCCATCCATTTTTGAATGACAAAAAAGTTCGGTTGATCGGTGTCGAAGCCGGCGGCCGGTCGAAAAAATTGGGCGAGCACGCTTCTCGTCTCGCGACGAAACCGCACGCACCGGTCGGAGTTTTCGAGGGTTTCCGCGGTGAATTTTTACAAGACAAATTTGGCAATCTTGCGCCGACACATTCGATCTCGGCCGGACTCGATCATCCGGGAGTTGGTCCCGAACATTCTTTTCTCGCACAAACGAAACGTGCGGAATATGTTTCCGTGAGCGACGCAGAAGTTTTAAAAGCAGCGCAATTCCTGATGCAAAATGAAGGTATCATTCCCGCGCTAGAAAGTTCACATGCGCTCGCGCACGCTTTCAAAATCGCGCCGAAATTGAAAAATAAATCGATCGTCGTCAATCTTTCCGGTCGCGGCGACAAAGATATTTTCATTTACGCGCGCGCACTCGGCGACAAAAGTTGGAAAGAATTTTTAACTCAAGAAATTAAAACACTGTGATGAATTTTCCTTTGCATGTTTTCCGAGCTTACGATGTTCGGGGGATTGCTTTGGGCGAGCAGCCCGAAATCACGCCCGAATTTGCCAAAAGAATTGGTCAGGCTTTTGTCCAAAAATTGGGCATCCCAAATCCGCAAATTGCGGTCGGGCGCGACGATCGACTGACTGGCGAAAAATTGCAGCGTGCTTTGATCGAAGGTTTGGTCGCGGCGGGTGCGCGCGTGCTCGAGCTCGGCCACGCGACTTCGCCGTATTTGTACTTCGTCGTTTGCGCACAAAAACTCGACGGCGGGATCGCGCTGACCGCGTCGCACAATCCGAAAGAATACAACGGTTTCAAATTGATCGGGCGCGACGCGATGCCGCTGACCGAAGCTGAGATTCAAACAATCGGGCAGCTCGTTTGCGGGAATCAAGATTTACAAACCGCGGCGGGCGGATCGGTCGAAAAATTCGATTTCCAAAAAGATTATTTCGCGAAATTAAAATCGCTCGCGCCGCTGCCGCGCAAATTGAAAGTTGTTTTGGATTGTGGAAACGGCACGGCCGGATATTTCGCACCGGTATTTTTTCGCGAGCTCGGCTGCGAAGTCGTCGAGCTTTTTTGCGAGCCGGACGGGAATTTCCCGAATCACATGCCGAATCCCGAGGACGCGGAAAGTTTGCGCGAGCTGCAAAAAAAAGTCGTCGAAAATTCCGCCGATCTCGGACTCGCTTTCGATGGGGACGGCGATCGACTTGGAGTTGTCGACGATCACGGTGAAATTATTCCCGCGGATCGGATTTTGATTTTACTCGCGCGTGATTTGCTTTCGCGCAATTCCGGCGCGGAAATTATTTTCGATGTGAAATGCACTTTCGTTTTGGAAGACGAAATCAAAAAACTTGGCGGACGCGCGCTGCGGTGGAAAACCGGCCACTCGTTCATCAAGCGCAAAATGAAAGATGACGGCGCGCTGCTCGCGGGCGAAGTTTCTGGCCATGTTTTTTTCGCCGAAAATTATTTCGGAGTGGACGACGGATTGCTCGCCGCGGCGAAAGTCGCATCGATCGTTTCGCGTTCTGGTCAAAAAATTTCCGAATTGCTCGCCGA
>JAZDNQ010000035.1:0-2361 GCA_043799575.1 Patescibacteria group bacterium
CGCTCGATTACGTGGTGGTAAAAATGCCCCGCTGGGATATGGTAAAATTTGTCGGCGCGGTGGAGCACATCGGCAGCGCCATGAAGTCGGTCGGCGAAGTGATGGCGATCGGGCGCTCTTTCGAAGAAGTTTTGCAAAAGGCTTTGCGGATGCTGCAAGTCGGTGCGTACGGTTTTTCGCACGCGAATTTTAATTTCGACTCGCTCGAAAAAATTATTTCCAAACCAACACCGGAAAGAATTTTTGCAATAGCGCGAGCTTTGAGAAATGGCTGGTCGGTTGAAAAAACTCACAAACTTTCGGGCATCGATCATTGGTTTCTGGAAAAATGTAAAAACATCGCGGACTTTGAGCGCGACATTCTCAAGAAGCAAAAAGGCAAATTGTCGAAAGACGAATTTATCCGCGCAAAAAAACTCGGCTTTTCCGATTCGCAAATCGCGTGGCGCGCGGGAGTTCACGAGCTCGAAATTCGAAAGCGCCGCAAAAAATTTGGAATCCTTCCTGCGATCAAAAAAATCGACACTTTCGCTGCGGAGTTTCCGGCAAAAACGAATTATCTTTATTTGACTTATCACGGCGATACGAATGATGAAGTTAAGTTTTCGAAAAAACCCGTTGCAGTAGTTTTAGGCAGCGGCGCATATTGTATTGGTTCAAGTGTGGAATTCGACTGGTGCTGTGTTTCCGCGGTTCAAACTTTGGCGAAAAATGGATTCGAGACGGTGATGATCAATTACAATCCAGAGACGGTTTCGACGGATTACGACAGCTGCGACCAACTTTATTTCGACGAATTGTCCGTCGAGCGAGTGCTCGACATTCTCGATTTCACAAAACCAAAAGGTGTCGTCGTGTCCACCGGCGGACAAATTCCGAATAATTTGGTTGGAAAATTGGCGGCGGAAAAAGTTCCGATTTTCGGAACTTCTCCGGTTTCGATTGACCGCGCCGAATCGCGCGAAAAATTTTCGAAACTCTGCGACGAGCTCGAAATCGATCAGCCGGAATGGGCGGAATTTACCCAAAATTCCGACGCGATGTCTTTCGCGAAAAAAGTCGGCTACCCAGTTTTGGTTCGTCCGAGTTATGTTTTGTCCGGCGCGGCGATGTCCGTCGCGTTCACTGCCGAGCAGCTCCAAAATTATCTCGCGAAAGCGACCAAAATTTCGCTCGATGCGCCCGTCGTCATTTCGAAATTCGAAACCGGCGCGCGCGAAATTGATTTCGACGGAGTCGCCGCCGACGGAAAGCTCGTAATTTTCGCGGTTTCTGAGCATGTCGAAAATGCCGGCGTTCACTCCGGCGACGCGACACTCGTGCTCCCGCCGCAAAAAACTTATCTCGAAACAATCAAACGAATCAAAATTATCGCGAAAAAATTGGTCGCGGAATTGAAAATTACCGGTCCTTTCAACATCCAATTTCTCGCGAAAGAAAATCGAATCGCGGTGATCGAAATGAATTTGCGCGCGTCGCGGTCGTTTCCCTTCGTGTCCAAAACTTCAGGACACAATTTCATCGCGATCGCGATCGAGGCGATGCTCGGCAAAGTCGCGCCGAAAGAGTGGCGCAAAAAAAATTACCAAACTCTCGACTTGAATCACGTTGGGGTGAAGGCCGCGCAGTTTTCGTTCTCCCGGCTGAAGGGCGCGGACCCGACGCTCGGCGTCGAAATGGCGTCGACCGGCGAGGTCGCGTGTTTCGGCGAAAACCTCCACGAGGCTTTTTTGAAGGCGCAAATCGCGGTCGGTTTCCAATTGCCGAAAAATGGAATTCTCATCTCGACCGGCTCGCTCGATTCGAAATTGGCTTTCCTTCCGTCGGCTCGCAAATTGACGAAAATGGGTTTCGCGCTTTTCGCGACGCCCGGCACTTCGCAGTTTTTGACCGAAAACGGCGTTCCGAATTCGACTGTTCACTTCCCATCCGAAAAGAAAAAACCGAACGTCCTCGATCTTTTCAATCAAAAAAAAGTTGGGATGGTCGTGAATATTCCGAAAAATTATCAAGCCGAGGAGCTGACAAATGGTTATTTGATTCGTCGGAAAGCGACTGACTTCGGTATTCCCCTTTTCGTCAATCCCCAAGTTGCGAAATTGGTTGTCGATTCGCTCGCGCAATATCGCGACCTCGAGCTGCCAATCAAGGCGTGGGATGAGTATTTGAAATAAATTATTTTTAGATTTGCTTTTTGATTGTTGCTTGAAAATTAGCCGCAGCTTGTTTCAAAAGCTCCAATTTACTGGGGTCGCGCAAAGCCGCTTCAAATGTTTTTGCGGTATTTATTACGATTACATTGGCGTTTGCCTCGAAAGCAATAGCTTGGGAATAAGGGAGCACGTGTTCGTTTTTGCTTCC
>JAZDNQ010000043.1:0-27988 GCA_043799575.1 Patescibacteria group bacterium
TTCTTCGAGAATCTCATTCGAAAGTTTCATTTTTTTGAGACCGACTATTTTCAAACCTCTTTTTTCGAAGCGCGCCAAAATTTCGCCGACGAGTCCGCGCAAAATGCAGTCTGGTTTGAAGATCACGAGGGTGGTTTGCATGTCCAAAAATTTAAAAGTGCAGCGAGTTTAAAGCAAATTAAGCCTATTTCCAATTATTGCCTAAATTGACTATTTGTGTTAAAATACCGGGAAACAAAAATGAAAAAGAGTCTAGAAAAATCTCGCCAGCAACCTGCTCCCGAGAGGGTAGTTTTGGCGCACGCTCGTGCGGAATGGAGCGGCTTGCAGAAAGAAATTTTTCTCGGCTATTTCCGCGAAATTGAAGATACGCTGCACCGCGCGAAAAGTATTTGTCCCAAATTATCCCAGGATGAGCTGAAAAAAGCTTTGCTCGATTTGGCTCGGAAGAACTTGGCGGGCAATGATAAAGCTTTTCCTAATCGAGTTGTTTTCCGGGCCGCCTGTGAAAATAAGCGCCAAGAAATGGCTGCCGAGATTTATCGACCGATTCGTGAAAAATATCAAAGACTCAGCCCAGAAAAATTTTTGGCTCTCAGAAAAAGATTAGGAATGGATCGACTTTTACGCGAGATGGGTCTAGCCAAAGGAGAATTCATAGACAATCTCGACTTTTTGTTTCAATCAGTTCCGAAGATTGCAAAAAACGATCCTGAACTAAATTATGATCAGCTTTTGCGCCAGAGTGTCAAGATTGCTGCTCAAAAAGGTGAGATTGAAGAATTATTCCTTTATCAATTGGCAGCTGGTGTTTTGTCGCGCGAATCACATGGCGACATGTTCGCGGTTTCAAATGGGTATGCCTTGGGATCAATGGGGCTGACATCGAATCTTTTTGATGGTGGTGATTTTCGGTTTCCGCCGATTAATCCTTTTAATCCGCGCATGGCTGTTCTGCGCGGAGTCGAATATTTAGCCATTCTCACGAAAGAATTTTCCAAACTGGGAGATCCAGAAAAAAGACCAGAATATGTTTTGACGGCCTACAATGCTGGTCCGGGAGCGGTCAAAAAGGCTTTAACTTTGGCAAAAAAAACTGGCAAAGATTGGGAAAGCTTTTTACCTCGAGAAGGTAAACAATATGCCGAGGCCGCTTGGTGGCACATGCCTGCAGTCGGGCATGGCCAGCCGACTAATTTGGTCGAGCTTGCTGCCGAAGTTCGCCAAGCTCATCCCGAAGCCGTCCCGATTAAAGCTGCGAAAATTACTCAGCAGATTCCGTCGATTGGACATAGTCCAGCTCGAGTCGCTCCTCGGAAGAATGTCAAACATCGTATTCTGGCCAAGCAAAGACCGATCGAAAAAGTCGAGAACCAGCCTAAGAAAATCGTTTTGGCAAAAACAATTTATATGCACGATGCGAAAATCTTGGCGACTGGGAAAAGTATTAATCCTTTCAAGATCCCGGCTGGTTACGAGATTACGTTAACCGGTCGCCAGAAAAATAATTCAGCCGAAGCTAAATTTGACTCTCGTTTTCTGAAAAAAACCGTGATCGGCTGGGTACCGGCTGAGGTCGCTCGGGTTTGATCAGCTTTTCAATTTCTCGCGGACGAATGCCAAAAGTTTCGCGATCGGCACTTCCGACTGCTCGAGCGAATCGCGATCGCGGACGGTGACGTGATCTTTTTTCGACTGCCCGTCGTCCTCGCCGATCGTGCCGAAATCGACCGTGACGCAAAGCGGTGTCCCGATTTCGTCCTGGCGGCGATAGCGTTTCCCGATTGATTGGGTTTCATCATATTCGCAGCGAAATTCTTTCCGTAGCAGATCGTAAATCCCGCGCGCTTTTTTCGTTAAATTTTCTTTGCGCGAGAGTGGCAGGATCGCGACTTTGATCGGTGCGATGGCCGGTGCAAATTTCATCACGACGCGTTTTTCTCCATTCACTTCATCTTCGCAGTAGGCGTCCAACAAAGTCACCAGCACGGTGCGATCGCAACCGAAACTCGGCTCGATGCAGTGCGGCACGAATTTTTCATTTGTCTCGGGATCGAGATAATTCAGCGGCTCGCCGGAAAATTTTTCGTGCTGCTTGAGATCGAAATCTGTGCGGTAGGCGAGACCCTGCAATTCGCCCCAGCCCCACGGGAATTTGTATTCGATATCTTTGGTCAGTTTCGAATAGTGCGAAAGTTCGGCCGAATCGTGCTGACGCCAGCGCAGATTTTTTTGGTCAATTCCCAGTCTTGCGAAAAATTCCCAGCTTGTTTTCTCGAGCTCGGGATAAATTTTCTCCCAATCTTTTTCCGCGCAAAAATACTCGACTTCCATTTGCTCGAATTCCCGAGTGCGAAATGTGAAATTCCCGGGCGTGATTTCATTCCGAAACGCTTTGCCGATTTGGGCGATACCAAAAGGCAATCTTTTGCGCGTTGCATTCAGTACATTTTTGAAATTCACGAAAATTCCTTGGGCCGTCTCGGGTCGCATATAAATCTCGCGCGAATCTTCCTCGGTCACGCCCTGTGAAGTGCGAAACATTAGGTTGAATTGTTTCGCTTCCGCCCAATCGCATTTGCCGCAGTCCGGGCAAGGGATTTTTTCTTTCAGCAGCCGAGGCGTGACATCGGCGAGCGCGATGCCCGCGATTTCCTCGACGCCAAATTTTTCTTCCAAAAGTTTGTCGCCGCGATGCCTTTTTTTACAGGCTTTGCAGTCGACGAGCGGATCGGCGAAGCTTGCGACATGGCCGCTCGCTTCCCACACGCGTGGATTCATGAGGATCGCGGCGTCGACGCCGACGACATCGTCGCGATTCGTAACCCAATAATCCCACCAAAATCTTTTCACATTATTTTTCAATTCCACTCCGACCGGGCCATAATCCCAGGTGTTCGCGAGCCCACCGTAGATTTCTGATCCGGGGAAGATGAAGCCGCGCTGTTTGCACAGACTTACAATTTGATCGAGAGAGGTTGCAGACATAAGAGAGAATTAAGGATTAAGAAGTAAGGACTAAGAATTAATTTTTCTCCGAAAAAGCGAACGAACCTCCGCGAAATAAATTCGCAGGCTCAGCACGAAATGCAAAAAAATAAGTCCGATGAAAATCCAGCCGATCGTTTTGTGCGGTTCGCCCCAAGCTTGATACGAGCCGAATTCGAGACCGGCGGAGCTCACGATGAGCGCGAGGAAACTCGCGAGGAGGGCGGTCGAGACGACCGCGCGGATTTTTGGAGTCAGCATTTTAAAAGTTTAAAAAATAACTCGAAACGATTGCTCGTTCCGAGTCCCGATTCGCATCGGGAGGTTCCACTCGGATTCCCTTCGGCAAGCTCAGGGCGCTTTCAGATTTGTCAGCTCGGTGCCAATCTCCGAACCGGTGGGATATT
Organism: Patescibacteria group bacterium; assembly: GCA_043799575.1. GTDB lineage: Bacteria > Patescibacteriota > Gracilibacteria > JAHISY01 > JAHISY01 > JAHISY01. The sequence goes on from JAZDNQ010000043.1 coordinate 3,396, forward strand.
AAAACATTTTTATCGAAAATGCACTTTGCCAATTTTTTTATCTGAAATGGACTTTGCCCCACTGCATGTATAGTTGGTCTTTCGAATACAATTCGCACGCTCGCGCCAAAACTTTGGCTTCCAGCTTTTGCCCGCGCTCGCGTATTTTTTCGATTGAATCTTTTTTATTTACGCGGAAAGCATCTTGGCAAATGACCGGTCCACGATCGAGATCGGTCGTCACGAAATGCGCGGTCACGCCGACGATTTCTACGCCAGCTTCGAGCGCCTGATCGTACGGTCGTGCGCCCGGAAAAGCTGGGAGCAGACTCGGGTGAATATTGATCACGCGACCTTCGTAGCGTGCGACGAATTCCGGCGAAAGAATCTGCATGTGCCGTGCCAGTGCGATGAAGTCAGCGTTGTATCTCTTCAAAAGCGCGACCATTTTTCTTTCGCGTTCCTCTTTATTCGCGCCGTCGGCGAGCTGAAACGGAATTCCGAGTTTCTCGGCGAGCGGTTTCAGGTCAGGACGATTGCCGATCACGACGACCGGTTCGGCGCGGATTTTTCCGCTCCGGCAGTCGGCGACCAATTTTTCCAAACACAGCGGCTCGCGAGTAACTAGGATCGCGAGATTCTTTTTCTCGCGCGTGTCGTGCAGATTTGCGCGAATTTCGAGATTCATTTCGCGCGAGCATTTCGCCAAATCCCTTTTCAGTTTTTCAAAATCGGTCTTCGAAACATCTGCCGCGAGTACCATCGAAAAAATTCCGTTCACGACTTTTTCGTCGAGCGAGACGATATTTACGCCGTTTTCAAAAAGTGTGGTTGTCGTTCTAGCAATTATTCCCGGGCAATCCGGGCCGGTGACTGTGACAGTCGCGAGTTTCATTGCGCTCAAAAAATTGACCCAGATTTTAGCATGCCCGAATTACTCTGTCGGCGTGACTGTGGCTTGATCGCTTGACTGCACTGTCGGCGTGACTATGGCCTGATCGCGCGACTGCACTGTCGGAACATTAGTTTTCAAATCTTCCATTATTTTTTCTTCGGCGGCCTGGGCATCTGATTCGGGAATATTAGTTTTCAAAAATTTGGTCAATTCTGATTCCGGGCGAGCGACTTTGTTTGGGTCGTCGGCTTGATCAGGGGTTGATGTGTCTCCCAATTCCTCATCTGTAGCCGGAGTCCCAGTTTGTTCGCGCTCATTATTACTAAGCCAGATTTTGTATGTATTCTCATCGAATTCTATTTCGCCGCGCAGACTTGCGAGGAAAAGCACACGATTGCGGAAATCATTTCCTGTCGATGCGATCAACTCGAGAGAGTTTTCTTCGAAAACTGTACTCGCGCGCGAAAGTAGGCCAGCAAGCTCCTTCAAGACTGTCCCGGCTAGGTTTTCACGCCCAGCTTTTATGAGAACATCGGTAAGCTCAAGCTGATCAGTAATAGCATTTGCGAGATCAAGATTGTCGACTATACGGGCGCGGCTGATCGCTGACCATGCGCTAATCCAGTCAGAATTTGCGTTTTTTGGGTCAGATTTCAAGATTGCGAGTAGCCATTTTGCGCTTGCGGCATCGGCTTCAGTAATCCCATTTTTTGCACGGTTCAAAAAGTTTTGCGCCAGTTGCGCATTAGCTTTGTCGCCGAAAATAAAAGCCAAACTGCGATTCAGGCTCCCGACCGGAGAAAGCGATTTAACTCCCGCAAAATCAGCTAAGTTTTTTTCCAGCTCAGCAAGTCGAGCGATCTTCTCTTTTAGTGCTGGGGTAAGCGACTCGGGAATAAAAAGCCGCGTGAAAGGAATCGCGCGAGCAGCTACAGTTTGCAGCATAATTCGTTTAGCCGCGTTTGATGTTGCAAGCAGATTCTCAAGACTGCTTGCGTCGCCATTCGCCGCCTCAGCTAGTGTGCCAGCTAGTTGCGCCGCGTAAAAATTCTCCTTTTTTGTTTTGTTGAAGATTAGATTTTCTTCGATGAATCTGACAATAGCATTTGTTTTTTTACTGGGTAATTTACCCAAAATTTGCTCAACCAGTCGGCTTTCGCCCTCGAATTTGCTTGAAAACTTGCCAATTTTCATTCGCCAAGCTGAGACGCGCGCAATTTCATCACCAGCCGCAAAAATTCCCGCGATAGCATCATTGTCCAGCTCGATTTCTTCACCAGCGATTAACACAGCTTCAAAACTTTCCGAATTTTTGGGGTCAGCGAAGCTGATTTTTGTTTCACCAGACAAAACGCGTACGCGGCTTAAGTTTTTTGACTCATTAATTTCTTTGTCGAAAACAAAACTGCCGCCGCGGCTGGTTGCCGTGATTCGGTCATCTAGCAGGGTTAATTCTGAGCCGAAAAGTAAATTTATTGCCAGCACGCTGCCAGAATTTACGCGTGCGCGTGCGGATTTGAGCGACTCGGTTTTTTCATCAAAATCGGACGAAACAAACTCAATTGCGGTGTCATCAGTTGTTGTCTGCAGTAGGGCAAATTCACCAAGTCGCAAGCTGCCTTTTTCAGCCAATTGGCTGCCTGTCTCAGCGGTTTTTTTCACGCCTACAGCGCTCGTGAAAATCGTTTCAGTCGAATTTTTTTCTACGGTCTGATTCGACAAAAAGCTAATGGTGAGAGCGAGTCCGCCGAGAGCGATGATCACGCCGACTACGATCGTGAGAATTTTTTGGACAGTCATTGCGGTGGGTTAATTGCCCGGATTTTAGCAGTTCAGGCGTTTTGCAAAAACCATTTCACGATTTCCTCCGGTTTTGAAATTTCCGCGGGGAGTTGCGTCAAAATTTTCGCAGCAGTTTTTTTCGAATAGCCGAGCCCAACAATTGCATCCAAAATTTCGGGATCGACATCAGTTTCGCTTGGGACTTCGATCGCGCCGCCCGCGATTTTTGACCTCAATTCCAAAACTATCCGAGCTGCGGTTTTCTTCCCAATTCCCTTTATGTCGCCCAATTTTTTCGCATCGCTGGAAACGATGATTTGTTTTAATTGTTCGACTGGCGTCTCCAAAATCTCGAGCGCGGTTCGCGGTCCGACGCCATTGACCGAGTTCAACAGCTCGAAAAACTCCAAATCACCTTCATTTTCGAATCCAAAAAGCGCAGTCGAGTCGGCAGTTTGGTGCGTGTGAATCCACAATTTTTTCTCCACGCCGACTTTCGCGAAGGTCAAAATTCCCGAGTTCGCAGCGACTTCATACCCGACGCCGCCGACGTCGAGAATCAACTTCTTCTTGCGAATTCGCAAAACGGTACCGCGTAAAAATCCAATCATTTTTCGAGAGCTTCTTTAATTTCGCTGACCGAGATTTGGCCTTCGTACAAAGCTTTGCCGAGGATCGCGCCTTCGCAGCCGATTTTCCGCAAAATTTCTACGTGCGCGAGATCGGTCACGCCGCCGCTCGCGATCACTTTCAATTTCGTTGTCGCGACGAGTCGTTCGTTCACATCGAAATTCGGAAAAGTCAGAGTCCCATCGCGTGCGATATCGGTGTAAATAATTCGCTCAACTCCCATTTTTTCCAACTTTTCCGCGAAATCCAAAACATTCAATTCAGTCCGACCTTCCCAGCCGCGGGTCGCCAATTTCGTCCCGTCTTCGCGCGCGTCGAGTCCGACCACGATTTTTGCTTTGCCGAATTTCTCCAAAAATTCGCCCAAAAGCTCGGGCTGCTCGACTGCCAAAGTTCCCAAAATAATTCTCTCCACGCCGATCGCGAAAAGCTTCTCGGCAGATTCGATCGACCGAATTCCGCCCCCGACCTCGACGGGGATTTTGACCGAGCCGCAAATTTTCTCGATTGTTTTCAAATTTCGCGGTTCGCCCGCGCGTGCACCGTCGAGATCGACCAAGTGAATCCGATCCGCGCCCTCATTTTCAAAAACTTTCGCTTGACCAGCCGGGGAGACAGAGTATTCGGTTTTTTGCTTGAAAGAGCCTTTATACAGTCGGACGCAGCGGCCTCGCATCAAGTCGATCGCGGGAATTATTTGGAAGGACAAAGGATTAAGAACAAAAGATTAAGCTAAAGCATTTTAACAATTTTATTGCTTTATACTTTTGGCTTTTAAATTTAGAATTCAATCCATGCCGGAGCTTCCTGAGGTCGAGACCCAAGTCCGCGATTTACAGGTTCTTGTTGGCCACAAAATTCTCGAAATTGCGACTGACACGCCGAAAAGTTTTTCGCCGAAATTTGAAATTTTTCGCCAAAAAATTCGCGACCAAAAAATTCTCGCGATCTCGCGCCGCGCCAAATTTCTCGTTTTCGAATTGTCGAAAAATTTGAAAATGGTCGTGCATTTCCGCATGACCGGACATTTTTTGCTTGCCAAAAATTCCGTCCCGCTCGAAAAATGCATTCGGCATTTTTTCAAAATTTCCGGCGGAATCGTTCTCCAATTTTCAGACATTCGTAAATTCGGTACGCTCGAATTACTCGAAAAAAATAGTGTTTCCCGCTCGCTCGCAAAGTTGGGAATTGAGCCGTTCGCTGCAGATTTCACATTTTCGAAGTTCCAAAAAATTATTCGCAAGCGCAAAGGCAAACTAAAAGCGTTTTTGCTCGACCAAAAAAATATCGTCGGGATCGGCAATATTTACGCCGACGAAATTTGTTTCGGTGCGCGCCTGCACCCGGCGTCCGAAATTCAAAATTTGTCCGCAACCGATTTGAAAAATATTTTCCGCGAGATCAAAAAACAACTGAAAAAAGGCATTCGCAACCGCGGCACGACTATTGGGGAATATGTCGACACGCGCGGCGAGCACGGCAAAAATCAGCACTCTTTGATGGCCTACAAAAGGCATTCGCTTGATTGCAAAATTTGCGGAACGAAAATGCAAAAAACTAAAATCGTGCAGAGGACGACTTCGTTTTGTCCGAAATGCCAAAAAATGAAATGAAATTAATCGACTCACACTGCCATCTCGATTTCCCGAATTTCGACCAAGATTTCGACCAAGTTTTGGCTCGGGCGGAAGAAGCTGGCGTTGTGAAATTTCTCAATCCGGGCGTCGATCTGCCGAGCTCGAAAAAGGCGCTCGCGCTCGCCGAAAAATTCGACAACATTTTCGCAGCAATTGGTTTTCATCCATCTGAAGCCCAAAAATTGTCGGCCAACAATTTAGCTGAGTTGGAAAAAATGCTTAAAAATCCCAAGGTGGTCGCGATCGGGGAAATTGGTCTCGATTTTTTTCGCAACCAAAATTCCAAAAAAATGCAGGTCGAGGCGCTTGAAAAACAATTAAATTTAGCCGAAAAATTCGCCAAACCAGTCATCATCCATTCTCGCAATGCGGACGAAGAAATTTTGGAAGTGCTTGCTAATTTTAAAATTCAGGCGGTTTTTCACTGTTTCGGCGGCGACTGGAATTTTGCCGAAAAAATTCTCGATCGTGGATTTTTGATCGGCCTGACGGGAATCGTGACTTTTCCGAATGCGAAAAATACGCACGCAGTTGCCCAAAAAATTCCGCTCGAAAAATTGCTGATCGAGACCGATTGTCCGTTTCTCGCGCCGCAAAAATTTCGCGGCGAGCGTTGCGAACCGGCTTTTGTTCTCGAAGTTGCGGTGAAAATTGCGGAGCTCAAAAATTTACCGGTCGAGGAAATTACTACAGAAACGACGCGAAACGCGGAAAAATTATTTGGAATTTGAAATAAATTGATATTCTAATTTGTCGCGCTGGTAGGGGGCGGTTTGAAACCGCCCCCTACGGCTTTTTATGCTGTCCCAAGGCGGGGAATTTTTTACCAGCTGCCGCCTGCGCCACCGCCGGAGAATCCGCCACCGCCGAAACCACCGAAGCCGCCACCGCCAAATCCGCTTCCGCCGCGCCCGCCGCCGGCCCACCACGCTACTCGGCCACGTTTTCCGGCTTTCGCGTAATTGCGCGAGACGATGAAATCAAAAAATAATCCGAACAGACCGAGCCCGACCGCCGCTCCGACGATTCCCAAAATTCCGGAAAAAAGGAAAGCGCCGCCGATGCCGCCACCGACTGCGCCGATTGCTCCGCCCGGCCAAATTCTTTTCGAGCGGCCGAGAATAGCTGACAACCACGGGAGCACGAAAAATAAAGCGAAAAAAACGAAGTTCGCGATCCCAGCTGACGATTCTCCGTTCGAATTTTCCATCCGCAAATCGGTGAAACTTTCGCCTTTGATCGCGGCGATCATTCCGTCGACGCCGGAGTCGATGCCGCCCGCGAAATCATTATTTTTGAAGCGGGGAGTGATAATTTTGTCAATAATTTCCTTGGCTTTAATATCGGTGAGCGCGCCTTCGAGCTGGCTGCCGGTCGCGATGAAAAGTTCGCGATCGGATTTCGCGACGACCAAAAGCGCGCCATTATCAACTTTGGCTTTGCCCACGCCCCACTTATTCCCGAGCTCGGTCGCGTACTGCGCGATCGGTTCGCCGCCCGTCGAATCGACCAAAACAACCGCGAGTTCCGTCCCAGTCTCGGCTTCATAATTCGCCAATTTTTGATTCAAATTTGCCTGCTCCTCGGCCGAGAGCGTCCCAGTTTTGTCCGTCACGAAATTTTCAAAAGCGGGAAAATCAACTGCGAAAACTTTTTCGCAAAAGAATCCGGTGACCAAAAATGCAGCCACCACTAATAGAAAACGCTTATTTTTCAGGCTGAAAACTGTCATCTGTTCACTGTTGACTAATCACTGATTGCCGCCGAAATCAACGACCGGGACGACATCTGCATTTGCCGCCGCCTTGAAAAGCTCTTTATCCGCCTCAAAGCTGAAAACTTTGGCAATCATATTGCGCGGGAAAACGCGGACGGCTTTGTTGTACGCAGTCGCCGCATCGTTGTATTCATTGCGCGCGAAAGCGACTCGATTTTCGCTGCCCTCCAATTCCGTAATCAAATCGCGAAAAGCTTGGGTGGCTTTGAGATCCGGGTAAGCCTCGACTGTGACCAAAAGCCGGGAAATCGAGCTGTCGAAACTATTCGCGGCATCGACTTTTTGATTGAAATTGCCAGCATCCGCCCACGCCGAGCGAGCCGCGACGACATTTTCGAGCGTTGATTGTTCGAAATTAGCGACGCCTTTGACCGTATTGATGACATTCGGGATCAAATCAAAACGTCTTTGATACTGAGTCTCGATTTTGGCGAAAGCATTGTCAGTGTTTTCTTCCAGTCCGACTAGCGAGTTGTAGCTTACGACCGTGCCGATAGCCAAAACTACGAGGACTATGATGGTGATGATGAGGGGAGAGAAAAGTTTTTTGGACATTTGCGCAAGGTTAAAGATTGAGAGGATTTTAACCAATTTTTCATAAAAACAACTACTTTTAAAAACAATTTGCTAAAAAAGGCAAATCATTCTAAAAAGTTCTAATGATGGAATTTTTGATGCACTTCCCTCAACCTTTTATTTGTGACATGCGTATAAATTTGCGTCGTCGTGATCGAGGCGTGGCCGAGCATTTCCTGCACGCTGCGGATATCAGCGCCGTTATTCAACAGCGTCGTCGCGAAAGAATGCCGCAAAGTGTGCGGAGTGACCTTTTTCACGATCCCGGCGCTGGTCGCGTATTTCCGCACGAGCGCCGCGACCGACCAGGCGGTCAGCCGTTTCGTGTTCGTGCCGCCGACGATTTCGTCCGCTCGCGAATTCCGCGAATGCGACAAAAAAACCGCTGGCAAATTATCAGTTCGTCGATTCAAATATTTGCCGATTTTTGCGGCGGCATTTTCGGTCAGAAAAACAATTCGCGTTTTCCGACCTTTGCCAGTCACTGCGAACTCTTTTCTCTTCAAATCGACCTGATTCCGATTCAGCCCGACGAGTTCGCTGACGCGCAAACCAGTTGAATAAAGCGTTTCGAGAATCGCAGCATCGCGTAGGTCGCTGGTTGTTTTTTCCCCGACCGCTCCGAAAAGTCGATCCAATTCCTCTGGCGTCAAAAATTCGACGACGCGTTTTTCCGATTTCGGAACATCAATCTTCTCGGCGGCGAGACAGTCGATATCGCGTTTCGCGAGGAATTTGAACAGCGCGCGGAGCGCGATCGCGTGATAGCCGCGCGTTTTGACGCTCAGTTTTTTTCGTCGAATTTCGAGATCATTCAAATGCAGCAAAAATTTCTGCACATCGCGGAAATTAATTTCGCCAACATTTTTATCCGCGCCAAAAAATTCACTCGCGCGCGACAAATAGTGCTCGTAATTTTCGGCCGTTTTTTCCGACTGATTTTTCTCGATCCGTACCGAAGTGAGGAAATCGTCAACAGCTTCGCTGAATTTCATTTCAACCCAATTTTCGCACGAATTTTCGCCAAATTCTTTTGCGCTTCGGTGCGCGCTTTTTCCGCACCCGTTCTCAAAATCGACTCGACTGCGTCCGGATTTTTTTTAAGCTCGATAAATTTTTTTCGCGCCGGACCGAATTTCGCCAAAACTTTTTCGAACAAAATTTGCTTCGCGTCGCCGTAGCCGACCTCGCCGTTCCGATATTTTTCCGCGAGCTCGATTTCCTCGGCCTCGCTAGCGAAAAGCTTAAAAAGTTTGAAAACATTGCATTTTGCGTATTCGAGCGGCTGACCTTTCGGCGTCGAATCAGTTTGGATGCGCATGATTTGTTTCCGCAAAATATTCTCCTCGGCAAAAAACTCGATCGTGTTGCCGTACGATTTCGACATTTTTTCGCCGTCCGTTCCCGGTACGATCGCGACCTTTTTCGGAATCTCCGGCTCGGGCAATTTCAAATTCGCGCCGAACTGGGAATTAAATTTTTCGGACAGATCACGCGTAATTTCGAGATGCTGTTTTTGATCTTTGCCAACCGGGACTTTGTCCGGCTGCATGATCAAAATATCGGCGGCTTGCAGAATCGGGTAATTGAAGAGACCGACATTCGCATCGAGACCTTTGGCCGTTTTGTCTTTGAAACTCACTGCGCGTTCGAGCAGTCCCATCGGCGCGAGACAGGAGAGAATCCAAAAAAGTTCGAGTGTCTCGGGGACATCCGACTGCCGATAAAGACTCGTTTTTTCTTCATTCAATCCGAGTGCGATGAAAGTCGCCGCGACATCAAAAATATTTTTTTGCAGCTCCGCCGGATTTTTTGCGGTCGTGAGTGCGTGCAGGTCGGCGACAAAAATGAAGAGTTCTTCACCCTTTTTTTGGAAACTCAAAAACTGCTCAATCGCCCCGAAATAATTGCCGAGGTGCAGCGTTCCCGACGGCTGGATGCCAGATAAAATTCGCATTTCCCCGATTTTACCGCTTTAGACAGCTTTCGAGAAATTTCACCGCGTCAGCGCGAGAATTCACGAGCCCCTCAACCTGTGCGTCGTGCAAAATTTTCGTCAATCGACCGAGCTGCGGACCGCGCGGGACAAAAAGTTCGCGCGCGATTTCGTCGCCGTTCAAAAGTGGGCGCGGCGGCGGGAGCAATTTTTCGTTCGCGTGTTCGCGCCACTCGCGGACGATTTTCCGGTGCAAACCAAAATTCGCCGGACTCGTCCCGCGGATGTCGGCGGCGGTCAATTTCACGAGATCGGCGAACCACGGATGAACGAAAAATTCGTGGCGGCGCGCGAGCCGCATCTTCGGAATGTCGAAAAATCGCATGTGATTTGCGACGAGCCACACGATTTTCGCGCGCGTCGCATTGTCGAATTTCAGCCTTTTTAAAATGTTTTCCGCGATTTTTGCCGACTCCTCCGCGTGGCCGGGATATTCGATTTCCCCGTCGATTTTCCGCAGCGTCGTCGCTTTTCCGATGTCGTGCAGCAGTGTCGCGAATGCGAGCGCGCCGGAAGAATTTTTCGGCAAACTTGCGAGCGAGCCGAGCGAATGCGTGAGGGTGTCGCCCTCGCGATGCCATTTCGGCGGCTGTTCGAGATCACGTAATTTCCAAATTTCCGGCAAAACAATTTCCAAAATTCCGAGCGCGGCGAGATCGCGAAACGCCCGTCCGCGATTTTCGTTCTCCAAAATTTTCACCAGCTCGTCACGAATCCGCTCGCCCGAAATTTCGCGCAGGCGGGGAGCGAACTGCGCGATCGCAGCGCACGTCGGTTCGTCGTATTCGAAATTCAACAAATTGCGAAAACGCACGCCGCGCAAAATCCGCAAAAAATCTTCGCCCGCCCGTTCATTCGCGTCGCCGATGAAGCGCAAAATACCTTTTTTCAAGTCTTTTTGTCCATTCACGAAATCCAAAATTTTCCGCTGTACCGGATCCCAAAACATTCCGTTCACCGTGAAATCTCTTCTCTTCGCGTCTTCTTCCGCATCGGTGAAAAAAACTTCGCCGGGTCGTCGTCCGTCGTAATTTCTTTCACCGCGAAAAGTCGCGACTTCGAAGGCGTGCTTTCCGAAAATCACCAGCACGACGCCAAATTCGCGGCCGAGCGGCTTTGTCTTCGGGAAAATTTTTTCGATTTCCTCTGGTCGGGCAGAAGTCGCGATATCGACATCATTGACTTTTCGATTCAACAAAAAATCGCGCACCGCGCCGCCAGCGAAATAACTTTCAAAACCATTTTCCCGCAAAATTCGGACGATTTTTTCAGCCGATTCCAGCATTTTCAGATTGAATTTTACGCCAAAATTTGCTAAAATAGCAGGATTTCAAAACCAATTTTTGATTTTAAAAACATCCAAATTTCTCGCAACTTTGTTTGCGCTCGCGCTGATTTTAGTTTTTTCCAATTCGGCAGCTTGGGCGGCTACGACAACCAATACCACGGTTCGATCGACAGCTTGCAGCTCGGAGGCGGATTGCAAAGCAAAATTAGAGCCAAAAGCGAAAGAAAAACAAGCTTTGGATGATCTCAGTCAAGGCTATCAAGAATGTGTTCAAAAAACTTCCGACGGGGCAGAGCCAGGCTGGTTTAGTGTTGTTGTTAACGGTGTGGAAAAAAATTGTGCCGATATTGTCAGCGAGGCACAATCGAAATCAGGGAAAAGTTTGTCTAAAGAAGTTGTTGAAAAATTGGGAGATTTGAGGACAAAACTTGGAGCCGAAATTAATCAGTACACGACTGCGCTTACGAATTATAAAACCGTGAATGTTTCCAGTTTGCTCTCGGTCAAAGGCCAAACAACATCAAAAAATCTAGAGTCTTTTCTCAATAAAACGATTGATTTTCTCGTAAAAATGGTCGGTCTCGCAGCTTTTCTTTTTCTGCTCGCGGGCGGATTGCGTTTGCTGCTTTCCGGTGGCAATGACAACGAAGTCCAAAAATCTAAGACGATGATTACTTATTCAATCATTGGTTTGGCAGTCGCTTTGTTGGCTTACATCATTGTCGCGGCAGTCCAGGGTATTTTGTACCGCTGATTGTTTTTTCCCTATAAAAATGCTAAAATGGCAAGATTTCAAAACTAATCCAGCCCTCGTCAATTTGAATGGACTACGGCGGACAAGAAATAAAAATTAATTCCTTCCAAATGCAAAACAAAATCAAAACTTTCGAAAACTGCGAGCTTTCGTTTCATCCGCACAGACTGATTTTTTTGGCCGATGGGGTAGAAAGAAAAATCACCGGTCAAGATGTCGTGAATGCGATGAATAAAACAAAAGAAGGCATTGACTGGGAGCGACTGAAAAAAATGCTCGGCAAGCTCGACAAAGCTGGAAAATGGAGAAAGCAAGCAATCGAGACCGAACAATTGAAACAACTCAGCGACGAGGAGAAAACAATTCTTGCTAAAGCCGGAGAAGAAGTCGGAAAAGTTATTGAAAAAACCCATGAGGCGGGCAAAGATTTGCGCAAGACAGTTGAGGCCCAAACAGCATTAAAAGGCGAGGCGCAAAAATGCGAAAGCGCGAAAGAGACAGTGGCGAACTTGGTGAATAAAATTGCGCAAAGAAAAGCAGTTGACCCAGACTTAATCACTGAAGTTTCAGTCAAAAAAAAGGGTAAAAAAGGTGAAATAGTGCGTTTGGAGCGCAAAGGTGATGATTTTGTTGCGGCTGGTAAAGCGGATCATTTCAAAATTTCCAAAGGTGATGTCGTTGTCATCGGTCATGATATTTTTTCGGCTGATCAGATGGTGGACGATAAAAAAGTTTCGGTCGAAGATCGACAAGATAAAAAATCCGTTCGCGAAGCGATTAGCAATCCAAAAGCGGAAGCAATCGATAAAATTGAAATCAAAGAAATTACCTTGGGCGTCGAGCGTGCGAATATGAAGGAAGTCGCGAGAGCGATTCTCGCGCGCGGTATTCGCCAGGTTTCCAAAAACTTTTTTGTCGGGGAACACGGTGCGCTCGCCGGATTGGTTTTGGAAGAGCAGCAAAAAGTGCTAAGTCTTTTTGAAAAAAACGGCCAACTTAAAGAAGCGCCGCTTGATGCGATTACCAATCTTGTCGTTGCTGCTGCTGGCAGGGTCGAGACGCAAGATCAAGCCAAGATGAAGAGTGAGCTTTTGCAAGATGCAGGACAATTTGGCGTGGAGCTTGCGGCGCTGGTGGCAATCCCATCCATTATAGCGACGCTGTCGAGCTGCGGGACGGTCCTAGCGGGTTATTTTCCACTCGCGTACATCGACATCGGTCGCGGTATTCGTCAGGGCAAATTACACACTTTTGACAAGGGCGACATCAAATTGCTCGTTGATATTTCTGATCGCGGGGCTGAGATTGCCAAACTCGAAAGTCAAATTAACCAGCTCGGGACGGATGGTGAGGCGGTGGCGCAACTCTCACCAGAACTCGAGAAACTCAAAAAACAAAAAGAAAAACTTGAGCTGATCGGTGTTTTGCGCAAACTGCAAAAAGTCGAGAATGCTTTGAAAAATGATCCAAATAACGCGGATTTGCTAAAAGACAAAAAGACTTTGGAAGGCGCACTCTCTGGCAAGATTGTCACACCGGAGCACATGCAAGGCCTGCGTGATTATTCCGGAGAAGCCGTTGCGAAAAAACAAGATCGAGAATTCGCTGAAATTCAGGAAGTAGTCAAAAAATTGGAAGCAGGCGGCATTTTGGCCCGGGTGAAAAATCCGGAAGCCGCGCGCGCAAATGTGCAAGTTAATTTGGACGCGCTCAAAAGATCGCTCGGCCAGCATCAATACGAGACCGAACAAACTAGGTCGTTCTTCAATTTGGATAAATTTTTGGGATTGTTCAAAGGCAATCCACAGATGCCTTTCGAGAGATGGTTTGGTGAAAACGTCAAAACTCCGGAGCAGGCGATTCAGGAATTGAACGAAAGGATGAGCAGCGAGATTTATGGTGTCAATGAAATACACAGCACTTTGAAGTATCAAGTGAATTTGTGGGAAAACGCAGACTTTGTTTTGCAAAACCTTTTTGGCATCGAAAAAGGCAAACAACCAACTTTCAAAAATTATTCCGCAGCAGCCAAAAATGAATTTTCTTTGGTTGATTTGGTCGCTCTCGCCAAAGATCCGATTAATGCCGGAATTACTCCGGAAAAATTGGCCGAGCTGAAAAAACTGGAAGCGAATCCGGTTACGCAAAAACAGCTTGAAGATGTTTTGGGAAGTTTGCAGAAATATTTTTCCGATTCGGAAAGAAGTGATAGCGAACACCGCGAGGGTAATTTTGAAACGCGCCGTTTAGCTCAGAAAATTCTAGAAGATAACAGCATTGGCGTCGCCGAAAAGATTTACCGTCTTGTCGCGTTGAAAGGTTCCGAAAATATCCTCGCGATCGAAAAGCAGTTGGTTTTAAAAACCAATATCGAAAACGACAAAAAAATTCGCGACACTTTGTCTGAGTTAAGAGATCTTTTGATGCTGGATGGATTTATCGATGAATTCAAAAAAACTAGTCCGGATGCTGCAATGACACTTGAGCGCGTGATTCTCACAGCTCGCTGGATTGAGCAAAAAGTCGATCTTAAAAATCTCGATCAAAATGCTTCGCTGCACGCCAAAATCAACGATGTTTTGGCTGCTCCGATTGACGAAATTAAAAAATATTCAGCCGAGATTGTAAAAATGGCAAAAGATGGGATCAGCCCGGCAGAGGTCGAATCGATCGCGACAAAAGTTAAAGCGCTTGATGTGAAATTAACTGCAGCCAAAAAAACAGTCGAAGACTATCTCAAAGTTTCCGAGACGGAGGCGCGGACTTCGCATAAAACCGAAGCTGTCGAGGGAATTCATGATCCGGAATTGAAAGAATTAAACAAAAAATTTAAAAACGCGCCGGTCACTGAACGAGCTCTTCCAGAAGGCGAGCTCGCGATTTTCAAAAAATTCGCGAAAGAATTGATTGGCGACGGTAAAATTTTGCGAAGTAAAGAAGCGTTCCGAGCGAAAATGCTTGCAGGATTTCAATTCGAAGGGAAAACAATCAGGCTCAAAAAATACGAGTTTTACAAAAACTCCAATAGAACGGAGACCAGTAATTTGCCGATGATCACGCTGGATAATATCGAAGATAATGTTAGTGCAAGTCAAAAAGAACAAATCGCCCGCCAGCTCAATCTTTTGATTCTCAATGTCGAGCAAAAAGGCAAGAATATTGTCGACACTTTTTACTGCAATACAGCCGAGCGTGCCGGAATGCATTCGCGAGCTACCGAAGTCGCGGAGGCGATTGGCAAAGGTAAATGGCTCTCGCAACAAGAATTACTCGCAAAATATTCGGGTTACATCGCGAATACCGGCAACCGGTCGGGTGCGGAAGATCCGAATCATTTCATCGCAGGCAAACATCCGGGCGGCGAATTCGGCGGCGCTTTCGAGCTCAAATTTGAGCGCAAGGTTTCAGTCAAAATTAACGGCAAAGAGCGTAATTTCATAATCAATTATGCCATGCTGTCGCGCGACAAGTGCTACAACGCCGTTTTCTTGTCGCAGAGTTCGGTTAAAGAGATCATCACTTCTGAGCAAACTTTCGAGAAGCTGACTTATGTTGATGCGATTGCGGCTGTCGAGCGCCAACTCTTCTTGTTGGGTGTTCCGTTTTATGTCCAGACCAACCCCGGTGCTTGCGCCAATTGCGGTAATACTGTCACCAACACATTTATCGACGACGCGCCACAGTCTGGTCCGGGAGGAGTAGTGCTCGACTAATTTCAACTGAAATAAAAATGGGCTAAAATCGCAGCGTGAAAAAGATTCTCACAATCGCTGCGATTCTTGCCCTGGTTGCTCTCGCGCTGCTTTTGACCGAGGCGTTTTTGCGTAAACCAGTTCCGGGAGTTTCTTTTTCGGGCGCGGTCAGCGATCCAGCTGAGATCCCGGATTCGGCGGTCGTGCTGGATTAATGGTAATTTTTGTTTTAAAATAAAACCTTGCTAATTTCAATGCAAAAACCTTGGTCTTACCTCGTGAGGGCGACGCTGACGACATTCAGCGCTGCAGTCATGCTTTTCGCACAATCCGGGCATGCTTTTGCGAGCAGCAATATTTATAAATGTGGTGATATTTTTTATCACCACTACCGGATTAGCGTGAGCAGCTACGATAATTGTCGCGATGAAGATGGTAATCCCGAAAGTGCGGGGGTCACGATTACCGGACTGACGCGGACGATTTCCGGTGCGCCCGCGGCGAATGCCGGTTCAAAAAGTTACAGCTTGAGTGTTCACATTCCGGCGGGCGGATCGCAGGATTTCTTCGTCAAAATCGGAACGAAACCGGATGTGGCTGGGACAGTGATGACGAGCTTGACGATTGATTCCGGCGTGCAGGACAATCCAAGTTGCAGTATTACTTGGCAAAGATATGCTACTGGTAGTACTGAGATCAAATGCGGCGGCTCGACCAGCAGTTCATCTTCGACCTCGTCGACATCTTCCACTTCATCCACTTCTTCGACATCTTCCACTTCTTCCACGTCCTCTACATCTTCGACATCATCCAGCTCCTCAGGTTCGTCTTCCTCTAGCAGCAGTTCTTCCGGTGGCTCGTCTTCCAGCTCAGGCGGAAGCAGCTCTTCAGGCGGGTCATCTTCGAGTTCGGGTAGTAGTAGTTCTTCCTCGAGCGGTGGATATGGCAGTTGTACTTTTGACATCAGCTGCAATCCATTTCCGATAGATTGTGAGCTCGAGACTTTGCCGATCGTGAATGGCATGGTTGAGATCCCGCTCACGATCAACAATCCACGCGGTTGTTTCGACAAGGAAGAAGTTTGTGTCCAGGTCGGTAGCGCGCCGATCGTGGCAAATTATGTTCATGATGTTAGGCAGTCGGGTTGGTCAGAGTGTTTGCCGCAAAGCAGCTTCCAAATTTCTGGCAACAAACTTTACATTCCGGCGCAGTACAAATCGGATTACAAAGTCCGCGTTTCGACCTACCATCACGAATATCAGCCGGTTTATCAATGCGGTGCGGGTGCGGTGGATAGTTGTACAAATAAAGAATTTGTCGGCTACCATGATGTAAAGACAGCTAATCCAAACCCTTTCAACGCAGAATGTTATTTCGACACCAGGGTTCAGCCGATTTCCGGGACAGGAACAAATTGCTCCAAGGCACTCGCGAGTGTCGCTGACAACAAAAGCATTTGTGGGACTAGCTATCCCGAGGCGCGCACTTTGATGAATGCTCGCATCGCGCAAATTCTTCAACCATTTCACGAGGAAAATGAGTGCCAAACCTTCACTTGTCCGAGTGGTAAACGGGTCGAACTTTGCGGTTGTGACGCGACTGGTAATGGTGTCACGATTGATTCGCTAGACGTGCTTAATTCCTCGGTTGATTACATTGATCGCTCAAATACCTCGCCGGACAAAGTTAACGGCGTCTCGAGATATCTCGATCGTTGCGCTCGTGGTAATGTGATTTTCTTTGACCCACCGAGCGGTGGTTCGGTCACGCTCGACGCACCTGGCGAGGATTTCGTTCTGCCGCCATATCCGGTTACACTTGTCGTGCGCGGTGCGGATTTGCGCATCAAAGACAACCTCATTTACCCCAAGAATTCGAATGCGAGCCTCGGCGTGATTTTGCTCAAAAATAATATTTGCGGGGGGACTTATGGTGGCAACGTGTATTTGCATCCAGATCCGACAAATGTGGTCGGTGCGTATTATCTCGACGGCAGCGTGAAATCGACCGACGCAAATTGGAGTCTCCCGGCAGACAGACAGGATGTCCGCTGGTATCAGATTCTCAAAAACCAGATTTTGTGGGAAGGGACGATTCTTTCGCTCAATTCAATTGGCGGCGCGGTCAATCCGAGCTGGCCAGCGAGTGGCGATCCGAGTTGCGCCGTTCCACGTCGACCGTACCAGATTGGCGGCGGTTTCCCGGATCCATCCTGGCAGGAAGCAGTCGGTTACGATTTGGCGTATCTCCGCGAATATTTCCGCTGCGGCAATCTGACCGCGGCACTCTCGCCGTATGGTTCACAAAATTGGAAAGTTTCGGGTTGCGACAATACATCCAATCCTTACTCTGAGATCGCTTATGACGAATTGCCTCTGCCTGAGCCAGCGAAGGGGACAAATGCGCCCGAGGCGGTCGTGCTGCGTTACGATTCGCGCATCCAAAATAACCCGCCGCCCGGCTTCGACGGCATCGCTGATTTCCTACAATCTGAACTCGGCATGTGATGCCCAAAATTCTGCGCCGCACTCTCGCACACTATTTCACAAATCTCGCGATTTTCGGTTTGGCTTTCGCGCTTTATTCGTTTCACAATTATTACATTTCGCTGCTGAGTAGCGAGACGCTGACTGTTTTCAAAACTTTGTTTTTCGCCTATTTTGCGCTCGGTCTGCCGTATTATTTTGTGCGCTTTCGCTTTTTTTCGAACGAAAAAGATTACCAAAAAGACAAATTGGTCGTGATCCTCCGCTTTTTGCGCGGGGAGCGTTCAACCGAAATTAAGGCTGCGGCGCGGACCGCTGCGCTTTCGTATTTGGTCAAATTTTTCTTTTTACCGCTGATGATCAATTTCTTTTTCGAACATTTCCACAATTTTCTCATCGTGTGGCGCGACCGCGATTCCGCCCAAACTTTTCTCCAATTTTTTTGGCGGATGGGTTATGACCTGATTTTTCAAGGGATTTTTGTTGTCGACACGATCGTCTTTGCTTTTGCCTATGCTTTCGAATTTCGTTTTCTCAAAAACAAAATTCGCTCAGTCGACCCTTTTGTTTCGGGCTGGGTCGTCGCGCTGATTTGCTATCCGCCCTTTGCTGGCGCGGCAAATAATTTTATTCCGCTGACCAAAAATTTTATTTTGTTCCAAAATATTTGGCTGCTCGACTTCCTAAAAATCGGAGTTTTGTTGGCTTTTTTAATTTATGTTTGGGCGACCTTGGCTTTGGGTTTCAAGGCCAGCAATTTGACCAATCGCGGAATCGTCTCGGCTGGCCCTTATCGGTTTGTGCGCCATCCGGCCTATGCCGCGAAAAATCTAGCTTGGTGGTTTGAGTTTTTACCCTATCTGACTTTTGCGACTTTCATCGCTTTACTCGCTTGGAATGCGATTTACATTCTCCGCGCACTCACCGAAGAGCGGCATCTGCGCGCCGATCCGGATTACCAAAAATACGCCAAAAAGGTGCGCTGGAAATTCATTCCTGGACTGATTTAAATCTCGCCGCGCGACATTGCATCGACGAAATTAACTTCCGCGTCGAACATCGCGATGAATTTTTCTAGTCCGACGAATTCCAAAATTTCGCGCAGCTCTTCGTTCGCATTTATAAAAGCAATTCGTTTCTCCGCGGCGGCGGCTTTGCGATGCAAAGCTGACAAATAGTTCATTGCATGGCTGCTGACGAGATCGACTGCCCCGAGATCGAGGACGAGATAGGCATGTTTGCTTTGCAGAAAAGGCTCGATTTGTTCAATAATTTCTTCCAATTTTTGCTCGTCGAGACTGCCCGACAAAAGGAACAAGGCATAAGTCTTACCATTGGCTTGGCGAGTTTGAGCGTCAAAAGCGAGGATAGGCATTTTGTTTTTTTTAGCGCTGACCAGCGCGACCGATGCTCAGGATTTCAGTCCCGTCTTTGGTTTCGATTTCACTATTCGTCCAGATAATCCAAACGCGCTCGCCGTTTTTCTTGATATTTTCGTTGGCAGTATTTTCGAATTTTTCCGGTTCGCGTTGGACATCGCGCAACATTTGATTTAGATCTCGCTGTGATTCCGACTCGACGCCCGGGACGAGCAAGTAAATACTTTTGCCGATAATTTCTTTTTGTCCGTAGCCGAAAAATTCCGCGCCAAAAGGATTGATGTAGGTGATGACGCCGCCCGAGTTCCATTCCAAAACGATGTTCCGCGAATTTTCGACCATCGCCTGATAAGGATCTTTGACCTCTTGCTCAGTTTTTTCCGGTTCGACAACCTGCTCGGTTTTGGCTGACTCGTGTGACCCCAAAACGTCACTTTTTAAGTCTTCGACAACATGCAAACCTTTGGTGAAAACAAGCTGAATTGCGATCAGGGCAGTCAAAACAATACCAGAGATTTTGATGATATCTTTCTCGACAATCTCTAGAGAAAACCTTTTTGCCAACGATCTGAGGAAAGATTTTTTTGGCATATTTGGATTTTTGTCGATGTTATTTTAACAAACAAAATTGTAAAAGTCAAGTATTTCAAAAAGCCAATAAGACCAAAAATGGTCGGGGTGCCCGGATGTTTTCTGCTACACAGAAAAGACTCCTGCGTCGCTCACAAATCCTACCAAACTGCGTTTGGTGCGGTTTGTTCGCTATTCTCGGAGCGCGAACCTCCGGTTCTCGCCGACCCAACAGTACCGCCGTTAGCGGGGAACATTTTTTACTGGTCGGGCTTTCAAACCACAACTCGAACCAAATGCCAAAAGGTGTGACGAGTTGTTTGTCGGGACAATAAAAGATTTGAAGGAATATGTATCACGAGAATTTTCAGCAGCTTCATATATTTGCACTCTATTTAGAATCAACAAGTAGATCTTGCATTGTTAATTTTGTCTTTGTGCCCCATAAATCACGCCGCATAGCTTTGGCGGTTTTTACAAAGTTTTCCTGATCGGGAGAGTGAATAAAGCCTTTTATGGCGAGTATTACTTCATCTGAAGCGAAAAGAACATTGTGATAAAAATATTCTTTAATCTTATTTAGATAATCTTCAGAATTACTCATCTCTACCTGCTCACTCAAGCTGAAATATTTACGCTTCTCAAAATCCATAGAGCAAGTCATAAAAATCAATAAACTACGGTATTTTTCTTCTTTTATTCGGTTTAGTTGAATTTCAGCTTCTTTTTTCTTGTCTAAAAAATGTTGAACTACCGCAACAATAGCTCCACCCGACAATAATCCGATAAGAATTTCTGGATAATCCATACTTCTTTGTCGTGACACACAATGGTCGGGGTGCCCGGACTCGAACCGGGGGCCTCCTGGTCCCAAACCAGGCGCGATAGCCAACTTCGCCACACCCCGCCGAGCCGCATTTTAACCCAAAATCTCACCGAATAATTCGACTTCGCGCGGTTGTGTGATTTTTACTTTTACCATTGCTCCGATCAGATTTTCCGCACCTGCGAACTTAACTAAATAAAATTCTGCGCTGCGCCCTTCACAAACTCCGTTCGCACACTTTTCGACCAAAACATCCAAAACTTGGCCTTTCAGCTTCGCGTATTTCTTTTTCGTTGTAGCGATTACGAATTTATTCAACTTGTCGAAGCGCGACTTTTTCACCTCGGCCGAAATTTGATTCGCGAATTTCGCGGCTGGAGTTTCGGGTCGGGGAGAGTATTTCGCGATAAACGCAAAATCGAAGTCGGCCTTGCGGTAAAAATTCAACAAATTCTCAAACTGCGCGTCCGTCTCGCCGGGAAAGCCGACGATCAAATCGGTCGTGACCGAAGCGGTCGGCAGCTGCGCGCGAAATTTACCGATCAACTCCAGATATTGTTTCGCCGAATAATGCCGGTTCATTTGCCGCAAAATCGCGTCATCGCCGTGCTGCGCGGGGAGGTGGAGATGCCGCTCGATATTCGCATTCCGCGCCATCACAGCAATCACCGACTCATCAAAATCTTTCGGATGCGAAGAGGTAAAGCGCAATCTTCGCAAACCGGGGATTTGCGCGACTTGTTCAAGTAGCTTCGCAAACGCACCTTTTTTTTTCTGAAAAGAATTTACATTTTGCCCGAGCAAAGTAATTTCGCGCGCGCCATTTTTCACGGCTTTTACGCACTCCGCCAAAATCTCCTCCGGGTCGCGCGAAATCTCGCGGCCGCGCGCGTACGGCACGACACAGTAGCTGCAAAAATTGTCGCAGCCGGTCATGATCGGGACGAAAACTTGCCGCCGATTTTGTCGCGCTGGCTCGATTTCCAGAAAATCCGCAAATTTTTCGAGCGGCGCTTCAGCCAAAAATTCGTCCAGTTTTCCGCTTTCCTCGATTTTCCAAACGAAATCGAGACTAGGCGCGCGTCGTAAAAGCGAATCTTTTTTCCGAGAATTTTGACTCGAGGTTTGCCGGATCAAACAACCAGTCAGTCCGACCTGCCTGCCGGCAGGCAGGTTTGATCGTTCCGGTTTTTCGGACTTCCATTCCGCGAATTTCTGCAGCTCGCCGAAAATTTTGTCTTCCGCTTTTTGGCGCACCGAGCAGCTGAAAAGCAAAACGAGTTCGGCTTCGTCCAAATTTTCCGTTCGCTCGAAATTCAAATCTGCCAAAATCCGGGCGACGCGTTCGGCATCGGCGTAGTTCATCGCGCAGCCGAAAATTTTCCAAAAATATTTTTTCATGTCCCACTTTGTGCCGCGACGTATTTATTTTTCAGTTCAATCAAAGTGTCGATGTAGCCTTCCGGATTTTTAATATACTCCATAAAAAAGACATTTGTGTGGCTCGCGGTTTGGACTTCGAGATCGCCGAAGCGCAACATTCCGCCGAGGAATCCCGCGACGCGACCGCGGACATCTTGGATCTCGTCG
Source organism: Patescibacteria group bacterium (assembly GCA_043799575.1). Classification (GTDB taxonomy): domain Bacteria; phylum Patescibacteriota; class Gracilibacteria; order JAHISY01; family JAHISY01; genus JAHISY01. The sequence continues at coordinate 25,253 of JAZDNQ010000043.1, forward strand.
AGGTCGGCGCTCGCGATCGCGATCGACATAAAAGCCGATTCGGTAGTGTCGATTAGTCGCTCGCTAGTGATGATAATCGTGTCGAGTTCTTCATCCAACCAGCCGTTAAAAAGAAACCACCACGCGCCAAGCAAATAAAAAATTAGCATTTCGACAAAAATAAAATAGCTGATTGAGCCGTGCGGAAATTTTTCAACCACAAAATAAGACAGCAAAAAGACGACTCCAAGATTGACCAAAAATTTAAACATAATCCCCAAGTAGGCTGCAAAAACTTTGCGAATCACGAAAAGCACTCTTTCACCTGCGCGAAGTCCGGGGAAATCGTCCACCTCGAAATTTTACCTCAAATCCGCGAGCGTAATTGCCGTCGGGTTTCCCGCGTTGACAAATTTTGCTCGCGGTAAAAATTCGCCGAGTGGATATTCGCGAACTTGGAAATATTCAGCAAAATTCCGCCGATCACGAAGCTAGTCGCGAGCGAACTACCGCCGTAGCTCACAAACGGCAAAGTGATCCCGGTGTACGGCACGATCGCGATATTCACGCCGATGTGTACGAAAGCCTGCCCGACGAGCGCCGCGGAGAGCCCGACCGCGACCAATTGTCCAAAACGATCGGGGACATTCGCTGCTATTCTGAATCCGCGGTACGCGATCAAAAGAAAAAACCCAGCCAAAATTACGCTGCCGAAAAAGCCGAATGCTTCTGATGTCGCGGCGTAAATCGCATCGGATTGCACTTCCGGCAGATAGCCGAAACGTTGTGTCGCACCTTCCAATCCTGCTCCGAAAATTCCGCCTTTGCCGACCGCGATGAGACTTTGTTTTACCTGGAAACCGATGCCTTCCGGGTCGAGCGACGGATCGATGAACGCTGCAAAACGATTTTTCACATAATCCATTCCGCCGAGTCCGACGACCAAAACTGCGAGCGTCCCGGCGATCAAACCGCCGACGACTATGTGTTTCAATCGCGCGCCCGCCGCATAATAAATCGCGGTCGCAATCAAAGTCATCACGAGCACACTGCCGAAATCCGGCTGCAAAATTAGTAAAAAAGCGACGATCCCGAGGATCACAGCAAACGGAATGAAGCCGTTTTCGACTGTCGCGATAGCGTCTGAGCGACCTTCCATCCAGCGCGCAAGATAAAAAATTAAACCAAGTTTCGCGATCTCAACTGGCTGAATCGAACTCAAAATCGGAATATTCAGCCAACTTTGGCTCGTGCCCCAGCCTGTCGAGAGTCCGGGAATAAAGAGCGCGATCAAAAGCAAAATGCTGACTACAAAAAGACTGAGCGCGGCTTTGCGCCAAAAAAGATAGGGAATCGCTGCGGCGATCAGACCGAAAGGAATCGCAATCGCGATATTGCGCACTTGCCGCCAAAAATAAAAATCGTTGCAATTCGCATCAAGCGCTCCGCAGTCGATGCCTTGTCTCACATAAACTTGATAACTCTCGTAAACACTCGCCGAGGAAATCATGATCAAGCCAAAAATCGCGAGGCCGACAATCGTGATTCCCAAAACATGGTCGAAAGGGTAGCGGGCTTGAAGACGGGTCGCAATCACTCGGGAAGTGTAGCGGAAAAAGCGCAGGAAATTAAGGCTCCATTGATTCACGAAAATTTAATTTGGTGTCAATGCGAAATCTTGTTATTGCTTTGCAAAAGCAGCTTTTTTTTGAAAAATTGATTTTCAAACAACTTTGAAAAAAATTTTTCTTACATTCGCGATTCTTTTGATTATGACCGGAGTAGCCGTAGCGGATTCGGTCGGACATGTTGTGATTTCAGAGGTGCAAATTGCAGGTGTAAATACAACAGATGACTTTATTGAGTTATTCAATCCAACCAGCGAGCAGATCAACTTGAAGGGTTATCGTTTGGTTAAAAGAGCCAAAACTGGGACGACGGACACGTCGATCAAATCTTGGACAAGTGATACATTTATCCCGGCCTATGGTCATTATCTTTGGGCAAATAGCGATTTGGCTGAGACGATCGGAGCAGATACTTCGACTTCGACAACCATCGCCGATGATAACGGAATTGCTTTGCGTATCGGTGCGGCAGACACAGGTGAAATTATCGATAGTTTGGGTTGGGGCGCTTGCCAAAATATTTTTGTTGAGACTGCGGCTTTCGCGACGAATCCCGTCGCCGGGAAATCGCTCGCTCGCCAATTTTCCGCACACAACGAGATTCTCGACACCGACGATAATTCCGCAGATTTCGCTATTATCGACGCGCCGACGCCGCAAAATTCCGCGAGCGATCCGGTCGTCCCGACAGATTCCGATTCGTCCGCGAATCACGCGCCGGATGTTCCGACTGATTTCGCACCGACCGTGACGACGAATTCAGTGCAATTGTCCGCAATTTTCTCCGATTCTGACAGCGACACTGGGACACTCGAATTTTTATTTTTCACCGCCACGCCGACCGAATGTTCGAACTCAGACGAAAATTTTCGCGAATCGGGGAGCTCGAATTTGATCGTATCCGGCTCGCGCGGGGAGTGGACGCCGACTGTTGAAATTCCCGACGGCGAATATTTTTGGTGCGTTCGCGCGACCGACGAACACGGCGATAGGTCCGCTTTTTCCGCGGCGCAAAACTTCACGCTCGATACTACAGCGCCTGGGGAAGTTTCCGATTTCGCTGCGGACGGCGGGACTGGTTCAATCGAATTAAACTGGGTCGCCCCGAATTCGGACGATTTCACGGGAT
>JAZDNQ010000059.1:0-11497 GCA_043799575.1 Patescibacteria group bacterium
CATCCAACAATCTTGATGTTTTTGTGGCGTCTAAATCCGCACAGAAATGCTGCAAAATTTTGACCTGTTTGGATTTCGATATTTTGGCGTATTTAAGCACTTATCTAGACTAACTGATCAAGTTAGCTAGGCAAGAGCCAATAAAAAATATCCCGCTAAAGAAAGTTCAGAACAGAAAAGAGAATATTTTTCGAAATAAAGTTTTAGTTTAGTCAATTAGTCTTGATTGTTCAGCAAGCCAAAAAATGCTAAAATGGCCGGATTTAAAAACTAAAAATGCCAAAAACAAAAACCAAAAAAATTCATGGTTCGACGACCGATCTCGTGATCGGACACGCGCGTTCGCATCTCATTCGCCGGCCGCACCTGCTCATTCGCGAATCGCTCCCGGACAGTTTCGCCAAAATTTTCTCGCCACTGATTTTCGGTTTGGCGGGTTTGGTTGTGATCGCAGCGGCGATTCAAATCATGCACGCAGCGGATCTCAATCACCCCAATTTCGTCGCGCAAAGTGCAACGGATTACGCCGCGCAACGCGAATTTTACGCAGCCAGTCCGGAGAATTTGCACGCGGCGGCTGAAGCTTCGGCGGCGGTTGCCAAAGTTCACGCGGCGGCAGTCGCGACTGAGATGTCGCGCGTCGTCAATGTCATTGGCGTGATTTTGCTTTTAGGCGGTCTGTTTTATTTACACCAAAGACACAATATTTTTCGCTCGAATCGAGCCGGTTTTCGGATTCGGAAGATTCGCTAAATTTGCGGGTTAAAAGGTTAGAAATGCAAAAAAGCTCGCTTGGATGAGGCGGGCTTTTTTGTTTCTCAAGTCAAAAAGTTTTGGTGCTAGGGAGAGGACTCGAAGCTGGCTCGGAGTTTCGTGAAAAACAAAATTCCGCAGCCCCAAAGGGGCCACTTTGTGGCGGCACGCGCCGGCGTGATTTTATTTTTGTGATGCGCGAATTTTTTGAGCTTATCGTCTCTCCCAAAAATTAAAAATATTCTCACAAAAAATGGTGCTGGGGAGAGGACTCGAACCTCCAAGGGTTGCCCCACTGGTTCCTAAGACCAGCGCGTCTACCAATTTCGCCACCCCAGCGTGAAAAAATTTTATCACGCGTTCGGCTCAAGCTCGGCTGTCACGATTAGTCGGCGCAGCGCTGTCCCGACCGGGGTGCAGGTCATCAAAGTCAATCGCGAGTCGTCGGTATTTTCGAGGACATCTACATCGTGCGGCGAGACCTCTTTTTTGTTGCTGACGCGATAAGTAAATTTTTTCTCGTTTTGCCAAACCTCGATTTCATCACCGATTTTGATCTCGGGCAGCAGGGCAAAAATATCTTTGTAGCGGCCGGGCAAAAGTGGGTAGTAGCTGGAATGTCCTGTAATAAAAGCATTTCCGCGCTCGCCGGGCAGAGCTGTCCCGGGGAAATTCACGACTCCATTTTTCAAAGCGTCCTGAATTTGCGATTCGATTTCATCCCAATTCGCGGCGTCGAGATTCACGCCAGCGGCCGTTTTGATCGGCGCGCGAATATTCAAGCTCGGGATGAAAAGTCGATTTTCCGGTGGCGCGACTTCGGTCAAAAGTTCGGGCAATTCGAGCCGATCATTTTCTGCATTTTTCGCGACCACGAGTTTCGGTTTTGTGAAAACGACTTTTTTCGCAATCGGATTTTCGATTGCGACCGGCTCAGCTTTCGCGAGCAAAAATTCCGCGCGCTTCGCGAACGCGCCGAAATTCATCCCGACAAAAACGAACACAAAAATAACTGCGGCGGTGAGCCCGAATTTCGCGAATTCACGCAATGTGCCACGATGTCCGCTGCGCGCCCGCAAAATTGCTTTGCGGATTTTGGCCTCGGCTTTTGCCAATTCCAAATGAAAACACTCAATCTCGGCGCAAGTCCAATCGTTCTTTTGTATGTGTTTTTGCAATTTTGTTTCAAGCCATTTTAGCAGAAAAAGGCTTGATTTACAACATGAAACAGGGAACATGAAGCATGAAACAGCTATTTTATATTTTTAATCATAGTCCATAGCATTGCTCCGATTTCATCGGCTATCGCCAAATATCTTTTGTAATCTTCCTCGTCTAAATATTTCTCAACGAGTGAAAAGCGCAGTAAATATTGAGATTCTTTCAGTGATCCATACGAAATTTCCAAAAAATTTTTGTGAACTTTGTCGCGCATTCGGGCGTATCCTTCAATATAATTCAAAATTATCGAAAGTGCGGATCGGCGGAGTTGCGAGGTCACACCGTACAATTCTTCTCTTGGAAAATTTTTCGTTATTTTATAAATGGCGTGAGCATATTGATCCATCTTTAATTTCAGGTTCTCGTGAAATCCTTTTGCTCCATGTTTCATGTTTTATGCTTCATGATTTCACTTCGCCGGTTGCGAGATCGACACTCTTCGCGGCTTTGCGGACTTTCACATCGATTTCTTTGAAAAGTTTTTTGTCAGCGAGAAGCGCTGCGCGGGCTTTTTCCATGCCTTGATATTTCGTACCCTCGACCTCGAAAAATGCTCCGGATTTCCCAATCACGCCGAGCTTCACGCCAGTCAAAATCAAATCTGCGGCTTTGTCGATGCCGACGTTGTAGCGGATTTCGAATTCGGCCTGCCGGAATGGCGGCGCGACTTTATTTTTCACGACTTTTACCCGTGTCGAATTGCCGATCGTTTGTTTCAAATCGCCGACGCCGGTATCGATTTTGCCAGTGCGGCGAATATCGAGTCGGACGGACGCATAAAATTTCAGTGCATTTCCTCCCGAAGTCGTCTCCGGATTGCCGAACATTACGCCGATTTTCATACGAATCTGATTCAAAAAAATCAAAGTACAACCGGATTTCGCGGTTACCGCGGTGAGTTTTCGCAGAGCTTGGCTCATTAATCGAGCTTGAAGACCGGGCAGCGATCCGCCCATTTCGCCCTCGATCTCTGCGCGGGGAGTGAGTGCCGCGACCGAATCGATCACGATCACATCGACCGCGTTTGAGCGCACGAGTGTTTCGACAATTTCGAGCGCTTGCTCGCCAGTGTCCGGTTGCGAAATCAAAAGATTGTCGACATCGACGCCGATTTTCGCGGCGTATTCTGGATCAAGCGCGTGCTCCGCATCGACGAATGCGGCTTGACCACCTTGTTTCTGAAATTCGCTCACGGCGTGCAGCGCGAGTGTCGTTTTGCCCGAACTTTCCGGACCGTAAATTTCAATCACGCGACCTTTTGGCAGGCCGCCGCCGAGCGCGAGATCAAGCGAAATCGAACCGGTCGGAATCGTCGCGACATTGATTCTCTTCGCTTCGCCGAGGCGCATGATCGCGCCGTCTCCAAAGTTTTTTGAGATCTGACCGAGCGCAGCTTCAAGCGCTTTTTTCTTATTGTCATCCATATTTTTGGGATTAGCTGTAGTCATTTTAAATAAAAAAATTAAGAAAGTGCTAATTCTAAAATCGCGAAAAACGCGACGGCGAGCGAAAGAAGCGTGAGTGCGAGTTGGACTTTTTTCGGCGAAAATAATTCACTCGGTCGTTCGAGTTCGCGAGATTGAAAAGTAAATTGGGTCTGCATTTTGAAAAGAGTTAAAAAAAATAAAATTAAAAATAGAAATAAAATCATTTTTTCAAATATGGTCGAGATGGAAGCGTCGCGCGAACCAAACACCGACGAGTTTTTGCCAAACGAATTTGATTCGATCTTTGGATGAATTTGACATTTTAATTTTTCAAAATTGAGATTACTTTGCCGATGATCATGCCCTCGTCGCTTGAGTGCAGGTAGATCGGCTTGTGAATCGGATTTGAGCTTTGGGGGAGAAGTGCGATTGTATCGCCGCTTTTTTTAAGTTTCTTCACGATGCCGCAGTCGCCAACATTCGCGAGTACTAGATCGCCATCGCGAATTTCGACTGGCTGAGCTTTCACGATCACAAAATCATTTTCCTCGATTCCAGCTTCATCCATCGAGTCGCCCTCGCAGTGAAAAGCAAAAACATCATCGAAATTGCGAATCAATTTGCGCGAGACTTCCAAAAAATCGTTCGCATTTTCTTCGATAAATTTACTGCCGCTACCGCAAGAAACGCGCGAATCGACGAGCGGAATTTTCCGCAGCTCGACTGCGCCGTCGAGAAGCGTGATGCCGCGTTTGCGACTTTCGCGCGCGATGAGACCATTTTCCGCGAGCGCATCGAGATATTGCTTGATCGAATTCAAACTGCGCACTTCGCCCCAGCCGTTCTCTTCCAGCCAAATTTTCATCTCGGCCAAAGTCGGCGCATCGCCGTGCAGCTGGATGTATGAGCGCAACAGTTCGAGAAAACGATTTTGGCGAGCGGTCAGCATTTGTTCGCAATTTAGCGTTTTTATGTAAGTAATCAAATAATTCATCTGGAAAAAATGTAAAAAAATGGTTGAACTTATGTAAAAATTTAATTTGCTTAGGAAGGTAAAAGCGCCTAAAATCCCCCTTGTAGCAAACTTTAGGTTGCAAAAAAGTCCCTCAGGGGATTTTTTTGTTTACAAAATTTATCCTAAAAAATACAATTCTCCAGATGCCTATTTTCTTAGCAATTTTCTTTTTGGCGGCGGCGGGTGCGGGAATTTTGCTCGGCTTCGATTTCTTTTTGCGCGGCGGACTTTTGGTTTTTTTTGACTCACCGTTTTATCTCGGCGCGGGATTTTTCTTTTTGATTTTGGTTTGCCTGCTTGTGATTTTATTGATTTTCAATCTTTTTCAAAGACGCTGGAACAATTTTCTTCGCACGAATTATCTTTTTTGGGCAATTTATTTCGGCTTCGTCACGATTCTCTTTTTCGAGTTTCCGCTGTTTTATTTCGCGAATGCCTTTTTCACTTTGCCGCGCTTCGCGCTCGAGGTCATCGTTCCGGTCAGCGCTTTTTTGCTGACAATTTTTGCGGCGTGGGAAGGACAAAGAATTGCGGTCAAAAAAATCCAGATTTCCACGAACGGAATTTCCCGCGATTTCAAAATTGCGCACATTTCCGATCTGCATCTCGGGCCGATTTTTGGTCACGAATTTCTCGCCGATGTCGTCGCGCGGACGAATGCGCTTGCGCCGGATTTCGTCGTGCTCACTGGCGATCTTTTTGACACGGCCGACGGTGCGAATCACGCTGTGCTCGCGCCGCTCCGCGATTTGCGTGCGCCGATTTATTTCGTTTTTGGCAATCACGATATTCGGCTCAAAAGTCCAGATTTTGACGAAATCTTCGCGCGTTCGCCGCTCCGGATTTTGCGCGACGAACACACGCATTTCGCAGACGAAATTGAAATCGTCGGACTCGACGGCTTCGAATTCGATCGCTCGGCGAGCCATGATTATCTCGCGAATCTGCACGTCAAAGATAAATTCAGGCTGCTGTTGTCGCACGCGCCGATCAATTTCGCGAAATCGCGCGCCGCCGAAATTGATTTGCAGCTGGCTGGCCATCTGCACGGCGGCCAGATTTTTCCTTTCAATTTGGTCATCAAATTATTTTTCTTTCCGTTCGTTTCCGGTTTTTACGAAAAACACAATGTGAAAGTCCATATTTCTCCGGGGACGGGGACTTGGGGGCCACCGCTGCGACTCGGCTCACAAAACGAAATTACGATTATTCACTTGCAAAAAAAGGCGGAATGATCACCACCACTTTTTCCATTTGAAATAAAAAATCATCCCGATTACAGTCGCCGCCATCGTGCCAGCGACGATCAAAAAAGCCGCGGGATGTTGCTGAAACGGCAGATTTACATTCATTCCAAAAATTCCCGAGATCAAAGTCAGCGGCAGCATGATCACACTAAAAATGGTCAAAACTTTGATCGTCTCGCCCGAGCGGTGCGAGATCAAACTTTCGTTCGCGTCCTGCAAAGTGTCGGCGACTTCTTTCAGGCTGTCGAGCGAAGTCCACTGCTTCTCAATTTTATCCACGACATCATCGAAATAAACTTCGAGCGACTCCGGCAAAAACTTTTTATTTTTGTGCTCGAGCGAGGAAATGACCGGCCGCTCCGGAGCGAGAATCCGTCGAAAAGTAATAATATTTTTTTTCAAAAGCATGATGTCTTTGAGCAAATCGCGAATGCCTTCCTGATCGAAAACATCTTTCTCGATCGCGGCTGTGCCTTTCCACAATTTGTCCAAAATCGGGAAACAGCTATCGAAAAGACTACTCGTGAGTCGATACAAAAAGTATCCGCTGCCTTTGTCTAAATATTTTTTACGACCGACGATTTTTCCGCAGCGTTCGCGCATTTTTTCGAGTGGCGTGAGCGCACCTTCGTGCAAAGTCACAATGAAATTTTGGCCGATAAAAATATCGACTTCCTCGGTCGAGATGCGCCCGGACTGATTATTCCAAATCGGGAAATGTAAAACGATGAAAAGATAATCAGGATATTCATCGATCTTCGGCCGCTGGATCTCAGTCAGACAGTCTTCGAGATCAAGCGGATGAAATTTAAATTTGCTCGCCAAAAAATCTGTCGTGCTTTTGTCGGGACTGACAAAATCGTACCATTTGAGATTTTTGTGCGCGATGGCTTTGGGTGCGGGGGCCATCCAGAAATTTGATTTAACCAATTGTGCAAAAATTTAGCTCAAAAATCAAATCTTGAAAGTCCGGGCGAGAAGCTTTAATCTTCTCGCAATGCAAGCGGTTTCCCAAAATCTCAAATCGCTGTCGCGGGCGCGACAAATTGTTTTGGCTGGCTCGGCACTCGCGATTTTGTCTGTTTTCATGCCGTGGCACACGATCGGGACAGCTGTGCTCGGGACAGAAAATTCGTACAACGGTTTCGGCGATCAAAATTTGATTATCGGAATTATCACTTTGATTTGTATGGCGGCATCGCTCGCGATCGTCGTTTTGCCACTACTCGGAATGCGTTTTCCGCGGACGGCCTGGCGCGAATCGGGCATGCTCATTTTTTTCGGCGGCGAGTCCGCGCTGCTCGTTTTCGTGCTCACAATCATGCACGCGACTTCGCTAACGCGCGCCGCGAATTACGAGTTGCGACTCGGAATTCATCTCGCGTTAATCGGGACGGCACTAGTTTTCATCGGCGGCTATCTACTCAAGACCGAAGAGGCGCAAGTTGCTTCGATGCGCGCCGAGCCGCTCGCGCATTTGCCGCGCCGGACGACTTTTGGCGGGCAGATTGATTTGCGCGAAAATCCGGAAAAAGAAAAAGAAGATTCCCGCATGCGACTCGACATCTGACAGTTCGAAATGTTCGAGGTGTTCAAATTGTTCAAAATGTCCACCTCTGATATCTTGAACAACTTGAACATTTAGAATAATTGAACAATTTATGACTTCCGATCTTCGTCCGATTACGAAAATTCCTGAAAAAGAGGAAGACATCAAGCCCGCCAAGCTCGCTTTTTATTGCAAAAAATGCCAGGAGTTTGTCGAAGCGAAACAGACCAAAAAGAAATTCACTTTTCGTTGTCCGAAATGCAGCAAGACCGATGTCGCGTTCGGCACGGAAGAATCGCTCAAAAATTACTACAGGATTAAGTAGTAAGGAATAAGGAGTAAGTATAAAATCGCTTAACTTACTTCTTAACGCTTTATTTTTAATTCTGTAATGGCTTATTTTCATTTCAAAATCGAGGAAGGGGAATCGATTCGCCTCGACAAATTTTTAGCTGAAAAATTACCGCAATTTTCGCGTTCATTTCTCGCGAAATGCGCTTTGCTCGTTAATGCGAAATCCGCGAAGCCGGCGCAAAAAGTTGGCGTGGGGGATTTAGTTGAAGTGAAAGTTCCGCGGCTCAAAGAGCTCAAAATCGAGCCGGAAAAAATTCCACTCGAGGTTCTTTTCGAAGATTCTGCGCTGCTCGTCGTCAATAAAAAATCGGGGATGGTCGTCCATCCGACCGATCACGGTGGCCACGTGTCGGGGACTTTGGTTAATGCGGTGCTCGGGCATCTCGGCAAGAAAGCGAGTGCGGAATTGCGGCCGGGGATCGTACACCGGCTCGACCGCGAAACTTCCGGCTGCATCGTGATCGCGAAAACCGCTGCGGCAAAAACTTTTCTCGCGCGGGAATTCGCGGAGCGCCGAGTCGAAAAAATTTATCTCGCGCTTGCTGCGGGCAAAATCAAAACGCCGCGCGGACGGATCGACGCGCCGCTCGGGCGCGATCCGGCCGATCCGACGCGCCGCCGCATCTCGACTGCCGCCGACGCGCGCGACGCGATTACCGAGTTTGAGATTTTAGAAAATCTGGTCGAGGCGACTTTACTCAAAATCAAGTTATTGACCGGGCGCACGCATCAAATTCGCGTGCACTTGCAGTCGATCGGTCATCCGATTTTGGGCGACCCAGTTTACGGATCGAAAAAAATTAACCAAAAATTCGGTGCGCCGCGACTTTTTCTCCATGCCGAGCAGCTGAAATTCATTCATCCGACGACCAAAAAACTCGTCGAATTTCACGCGCCGCTGCCGGACGATCTCGCGAAATTTCTCAAAAATTTAAAACGGTAATCGTGATTTGCAAAACCGAAGCGAAGGAAACCCACAAAAAATAGGGGATTTGCGCCGCCGCGATTATTTTCGAGTGTCGCCAAATCGCGAAGATCGCCCAAATTAGTGTCGCCCAAACCAAAATGACATCGACCGATGCGAGTAAATTATTTTGCAGCCCGAAGGCGATCGGGGAGAAGGCGAAATTGAAAATGAGATTCAAAATGAACGGGACGGCGACTTTTCGCGGGAATTTTTTTTTCGCGGCTTGCCAAAAAACAATCGCGAAAGTGATGAAAATTACGGAATACAAAAATGCCCAAACCGGTCCGAAAATTTCGGCGGACGGCGCGAAGCTCGGCTTCGCGAGCGAGGCGTACCAGTCGGGAGCGTTTTGGGAGAAACTCACTGTATTGATTTTATTACAAAAATAGCCCACCGAGGCAGACTATTTTTGTTTTTGGCTCGATTACTGATTTCGTACGATGATCGTGAGATCAGGGGGCGAATGATTGGGAGATTCTTGATTCGCCGAGGCGAGTCAGGAAGAGCAGACAATCTCAGTAAAGGAACGGTTCTATTTTAACAAAATTTACTAAAAATTGCAAATACTTTTGGTAGTTTTTGGCGAAGTCAGCCGAAGCCCGCTGCGGGGGGATGATGGCCTGCCATGAGTGAGTCCCGCGAATGCGGGACGAGTCGAATGGTGCTCGGGAGAGGAATTGAACCTCCATGGGATTGCTCCCACACGCTCCTGAAGCGTGCGCGTCTACCAATTTCGCCACCCGAGCAAGTGGGAGGATTTTAACAAAAATTTATTCATTGACATTACTGCAAAAATTTTTGTCCTGCATCCAGTTTGTCGGGTCCAACCGAATGTAGTCCCGGATCTTGTTTAATTCATCTTCGTCGCGGATGATTCTGTCGTAAAAGGATCTTTGCTAGCGAAAAATTAACGGTGCGGATTGTTCGACCATTTTGATATTTATTTTTCGTGAGGAAAATGTTTTGAATCCGCGAATAATTTCGGAAAGACCGTGTACGGTAGGGGTGGGTTTGGGTGGGGTAGGGACAGGTTTCAAACCTGTCCCTACGGGCTTAGACAAATCGGGTTTAAATAAATTATCAATCCAAATAATTCCGTGCACATGATTTGGCATAATTACGAATTCATCCAAGCGGCAATTCGCATAATGATTCGGTAAATTGTGCCAGTATTGCTCTGTGATTTTTCCGTATTCATTCAAAATCATTTTTGCGTTTTCGATTTTGCCAAAAAAATTTTCGCGATTTTGCGTGCAGATTGTGATGAAATACGTGCCGTCCGTCGAATAATCAAAATCTTTTAATCGCAGCGTCGATTTTCGTTCGCGCGAATTATTTTGCACGAAGTAATTTTATCCAATCTTCCGCAACGGCGCGATCGACAGCGCGAGTTTTTTCACCCCGCCGGGGAAATTCACTTCGACGACTCCGCCGACGAGATTCGTGATCGTGCCCTCGCCAAAAACCGGATGCGCGACGCGATCGCCGATCGCGAATTCCGGCAAATTCGCCGACTCGTCCGGCAGCATTTTTTCCCCGAATCCGCGGCGTTTCAGTTCTTTTTTTGATTCCTCCGCGAGCAGATTCTCCGGAATGTCTTTCAAAAATTCGGACGGCGCGTTCATTTGCGTTTCGCCAAAAAACATCCGCTGCCGCGCATTCAAAAGAAAAAGCGACTCCATCGCGCGGGTGATCCCGACGTAAAAAAGCCGTCGCTCCTCCTCGAGCTGCCGCGGTTCGAGCAGACTGCGCGAGTGCGGAAAAATATTTTGCTCGAGACCCGCGATGAAAACGATCGGAAATTCAAGTCCTTTCGCTGCGTGGAGACTCATCAAAAGTACCGCATTTTCTTTTTCCTCGATTTGATCCGCGTCGGACAGCAGCGAAATTTCCTCGAGAAAAGTCGCGAGCGAAACCGCCGGCTCGAGCGCGTCGTATTTCGCCGCGACCGAAATTAATTCCAAAACATTTTCGACGCGCGCCTCGCCCTCGACTTCGCCTTCCGCGAGCCAAAAATCTTTCAATTTCGTTTGCGCGAGCACATTTTTGATCATCGCCGCCGCGGTGTTTCGCCGATTCAGTTCAGTCAAATTTTCGACGAGTCGGACGAATCGTTCCAAAATTTCTTTTTTCGAATCGGGAATTTCGGTTTCGCGACAATTTTTCAGCGCGTCCCAAATCCCGCCGCCAACTTCGGTCGCTTTTTTTTGCAAAGCCTCGACCGTTTTCAGCCCGATTTTGCGCGTCGGGACATTCAAAATCCGGAGCAGCGAAATGTCGTCGCGCGGATTTTGAATAATTTTCAAATAGCTCAAAACATCTTTAATTTCCTTGCGCGCGTAAAATTTAACGCCGCCGATGATGCGGTGCGGTATGCCGTGCCGCAAAAAAACTTCCTCGATCACGCGCGATTGCGCGTTCGTGCGATACAAAATCACGCAGTCGCGATAAAAATAATTCGACTCGCGAATTTTGCGCTCGATCTCCGCGGCGATGAATTCCGCCTCCGCGCGCTCGTCCGGCATTTCGAGCAAATAAATTTTTTCGCCGCCAGTTTTTTCCGACCAAAGTTTTTTGTCTTCGCGACCGCGATTTCGCGAAATGACCGCGTTCGCGGCTTCGAGAATCGTCGTCGTCGAGCGATAATTTTGTTCGAGTTTCACGATTTTCGCCTCGGAATAATTTTTTTTGAAGTCGCGAATATTCGAAATGTCCGCGCCGCGCCAGCTGTAAATTGATTGATCCGGATCGCCGATCACGCAGAGATTCCGATATTTTTCCGCGAGCAAATTCGTGATCCGCGCTTGCACGAGATTCGTATCTTGATATTCGTCGACATTCAAAAAGTGCCATTTTTCCTGATATTTCTCGAGAATCGCGGGATTTTTTTCAAAAAGCTCGACGACTTTCAAAAGCAAATCGTCGAAGTCGAGCGCGTTCGCTTCCGCCAATTTTTTTTCGTAA
>JAZDNQ010000017.1:0-4190 GCA_043799575.1 Patescibacteria group bacterium
AAAAATTTTTAGCTTTGTCCGAATTTCAAAACGCCAAAACAATTGGATTTTTCGCGAGCGAGCCTTTCGAGATCGCGACCGATTTTTTGATCGAAAAAAGTTTGCAGCTCGGGAAAAAAGTTGCGCTCCCGCGGGTCGAATCTCCCCCAGCCCCCCTTGTCAGGGGGGAGCAGCGCAACTTAACTTTCCACGAAATCAAAAATTTAGCTGAATGCGCGCCGGGCTGTTTCGGGATCAATTGCCCCGCGAAAAGTTCGCCGAAAATTCCGCTTGCGAAAATTGATCTGCTCGTCGTGCCGGCGCTCGCTTTTGATCGCGACGGTAATCGGCTTGGGCGGGGCGGGGGATTTTTCGATCGCATTCTCGAAAAATTTTCGGGCAACTCGGTCGGGCTGGCTTTCGATTTTCAAATTTTGGAAAAAATTCCGACCGAGAAGTTTGACCGGAAAATCGGGAAAGTTTTGATCGCGACCGAATAAAATTCGGCGAAGTTATTTCTCGTCAGTAGTTATGACAGCGGGCATGTTGCCGAACTTTTTCTGGTTTCTTTCAATAAAGGCAATCTGGGATTCTATTAAACTAAGAGCAGCATCAAGCCATTCTTCAATATTATCAATTCTGTCAGGGAGGCTAGTTTCTAATTCCTGTTTAGAAGGAGTTTCTGGTAATTTGGCCAGTCTTGTTTGTAAATTTGTAATACGATTTTTTTGCCCAGGGTTATGGTTTGCCAAAAATTTAAGAGTTTCTTTGGTCGAACTTGCCATTGGTAACTTTAGCCACGTTAAAGTGCTTTCTGTTTTTCTCGGGTTTGGCCGTTTATTGGTGTAGGTTTGAGAAGACAGAATCAAATTTGCCAATTCGAAAATAGGTTTAGATTTTTCAATGTAATCACCGTAATTTTTCGCTCCATTCATTGAACTTAAAAGTCTTTCTGCAAAAAGACTGGGCTCTTTTTCCCTGACTCCCTCACGATACCACCAGCCGTCTGAAATGAGACGAGTTAAACGGCGGGCAAAGTCACTGAAGAGATCTTCCTCGCAAAAAACAGGCTTTTCTACTCCACGCGATCCGATATCTTTCCACCCATTTTCGAAGCTGTTTGCTGCTCTACTCAAATCGAAGCTGCCGGCTTGATTATCACTCCCAAGAATATTGGCTAAATAAACAAAAAATTCTTCAGATGGAACTCTGTTCATCTGCTCGGCGTTTAAGTCCTGACCGCGACGATATCTAAGAGGAACCGGAATTCTCATGCTGCCTAGTAATCTTTGCGATAAAGATAATTGCTGATCAATCGACAAATTAGAAAATTTCAATAGATCTATTGAGAGCTCGTCAATTAACTGTTCTGACTCAATAGGTGGTTGTGTTTGTCCGGCAGATTGTTCCACGGGCACTTCTTTTTCTTGAGACGCGACGACTGGGGGCTGGTAATTTTGCAAAGCCGTCAAAACTTCATCTCTTAATTTAGCTTGAGCCTGTTTTTCCAGTCCAGCGGCAGCTTTTAGCAATACAGGCATGAAACTTTTGATTCGCGAAGCGAGCGCATTCATCGCGGTCGGGCCAGCAGCTCGAGCTGCCGCGATTGCTTCTTGGACCAGCGCAAGAGCTTCATCTAGCTTGGGATTATTGTTAGGTGATTCTTGGATACGAGGCGGTTTTATATCGGTCATGTAGGTCAATTACGACTTATATTTTACAACCAAATATTCTATTTTGCAAGTCGACAGTTCGGCTATCGGTTCGGTTTCTTTTTGCTAAAATCCGAGAAATGAATCTCAAGAAAATTTTGTCGCGCGGCGTAGTCGAGATGATCGGTGAGAACGAGCTGCAGAAAAAATTGGAGATCGCTCCTGAAAAAGTCGTAATCAAATACGGCGTCGATCCGACACGTCCAGACATTCATCTCGGTCATGCGGTTTGTCTGCGCAAGCTGCGCGAATTTCAAGATCTCGGCTGCCGCGTCGTTTTTCTCATCGGCGACTTCACTGCGCGGATCGGCGACCCGACCGGACAATCCAAAATTCGTCCGGAGCTCGATCAAGCTGAGGTTGAGGCGAATGTGAAAACTTATCTCGAGCAGGCGGGCAAAATTCTCAAAACAAATCCCGAAAATTTTTCGTGGATTCGCAATTCCGACTGGTTCGTTTCGATTCACGATGTTCGCGCGCCCGACGGCGGGCGCTTCACGATCGAGGCGGACGGCAAAAAAATGCAAACGCCGCCGCTCCCGGGCAATCACATTCTCGCGCGGACGAACGCGTGGCTTGCGTCGCGGATGCAAAAAGGCAAAGTTCGACATTATTCGTTCATCAATGTTCTCGCCGTGCTTCGCAAAATCACGCACGCGCGACTGATTGAGCGCGACATGTTTCAAGAAAGAATTAAAAATCAGCAGCCGATTTTTATGCACGAAATGTTGTATCCGATCATTCAAGGCATCGACTCGAACGTGATTGCCGACATTTTCGGTTCGTGCGATCTCGAAGTCGGCGGCACCGACCAACATTTCAACATGTTGATGGGACGGGAAGTGATGGAGATGAATTCGAAAATGCCGCAGTCTGTTTTGACACTCCCGATTCTCGAAGGCACGGACGGCAAAGAAAAAATGTCGAAGTCGCTCGACAATTTCATCGGGATCACCGAGTCGCCGACCGAGATTTTCGGCAAAACGATGCGCATTCCCGACGAGGCGATTCCGCGCTGGGTCGAATTGTGTACTGATTTGGATTTCGCCGAATTCGAAAAGAAATTAAAAAAAGAGAATCCCAAAAATTTGAAAATCGAGCTCGCGAAAGAATTGGTCAAAATTTATCACGGCGAAAAATCCGCCGAGTCCGCGGTCGAAGAATTCGCGCGACTTTTTTCGGGCGATTCGAAAAACGGTCGCCCGGACGAGATTCCCGAAATTCAAATCGAAGAAGGGAGCTGGGGGATCGTCGAACTTTTGAATTCCGCGAAATTAGTTTCCTCGAAATCGGAGGCGCGGCGACTGATCGAACAAGGCGGCGTTCGAGTTGATGACAAAAAAGTTGATTCGGTTGACGCGAATTTTACCGTCGGAAAAAAAGCATTGATTCTCCAAATCGGGAAACGCCGGTGGGCGAAAATAGTTTCCGGTTCGTAAATTCAAATGGAAATTTTTTTGATTCTCGTGATCGGCGCGCTCGGACTCGCAGTCGGGAGTTTCATCAACGCCGCGGTTTATCGATTGCGGATCGGCGAATTCAAATCGCTTTTGACCGGGCGGAGTTTTTGTCCGAAATGCAAAAAAAATTTGGAGGCGCGCGATCTCGTTCCGCTCGCGAGTTTTTTATTTTTGAAAGGAAAATGTCGTTTTTGTAAAAAGTCGATTGACCCGATTTATTTTTGGACCGAGCTCGCGACCGCGGTCGCATTTTTGCTCGTCGCGATTTTCGGGGCGTGTTCGACCGGCGCACTTTTGCTCAATTTATTTTTCGTTTCGATTCTCATTTTTCTCGGGAGCTACGACGCGCGCTTCAGCGAAATTCCGGATGAAGTCGTTCTGCCCGCGATCGTGTTCGCATTTCTCGTCGCTCCGGGTTTCGCGACGGTCGTCGGTGCGCTCATCGGTGGGGGATTTTTCACCGCGCTCGTGCTCGCGTCGAACGGGAAATGGATGGGCGGCGGCGATATTCGACTTGGGCTTTTACTCGGCGCGTTGACCGGCTGGCGCGGATTTCTCGTCGCACTTTTCGTCGCGTCGCTCGTCGGCTCGATTTTCGGCGTCGCGGCGATTCTCCGCAAAAAGAAAAAATTGCGTTCCGAAATTCCGTTCGGACCTTTCCTCGCCGCGGGCGGAATCGTCGCAATTTTATTCGCCGAAAAAATGTGGAGCTGGTATTTCGGTGCTCTTTTTTAAAATCAAAATTGGCTGTCGAGCTCGTCGCGCAGATCTTCGGCTTTTTTGTTGATCGCGGACTGGATCGCGAGCGTGTACAAAACTCCGGCGGCGATTCCGAGTGAAGAGACAAGCATGATCGGGAACGCCAACGTGACGCTTTTGAAACTGAAAAACATCGAGAATCCGGCGTTCGTTTGAATGTTTTGAAAAGCAATAATCAGTAGCACGACGGTGATGACGAGTGCCGAAATCAAATAGCTGATCTTCATTTTGCGAGGTTTTTAATAAGGTCTGCGAGAAGCTTAATTATTTTCAATTGATG
>JAZDNQ010000069.1:0-2281 GCA_043799575.1 Patescibacteria group bacterium
CCGGAATTCGTGTAGCCGACGAGTGCGACGGTCGGCAGATTCTCGCGCCGCCGCCGCATTCTTTGATTGTCGCGCAGAGTTAGCAGTTGTTCGATTTTTTGGTCGATCGCTTTGATTTCGCGCAAAATATGGCGTTTTTCGGCTTCGATGCCGGTTTCGCCCGCGCCACGCTGGATCACGCCGCCGCCGCGTTCGCGCTCAAAAAGTGTCGTTGCTGCGCGCCGATAGAGTTTCGGAATGTCGTACTTCAGTCGCGCGCGTTTCACTTGCAATTTCGCTTCGGTTGTCGTCGCGTGTTTGGCAAAAATGCGCAAAATCACATCGACGCGATCCCACACCAAAATCGGGATTCTCTGTTTCAACTCATAAATCTGGTTGCCTTTGAGCAGTCCATTGACCACTACCGCATCGCAGTTCAGTTCTTTGGCAGTCGCGCCGATCTCGACTGCTTTACCGGTCCCGAGATAAGTTTTACCGCTGGGCCGCCCGCGTTTTTGGATAACTTTCACGATAGTCATTCCACCGAGTGTTTCGATCAGCCGGACGAGCTCGGCGAAATGTTTTTCTGCGTCGGGCTTCGGCAAATGCCGCGGGACGATATCAGCGACAAGCACTCGCAAGGATAAACTCATCTGAATAAAATTTTACTGCAAAGAAAGACTTGTCAAAAAATTAAATTTTGATTAAATTTCGTCCAATTAATTTTTAAAATGAGCGCGCAACAATATATGGAAGATGCCGGGTTTATCCTCGCCTGTACGGGCGAGCCAGGATGCGAACATCTTTGTTGGAGATCGCGCGATGCGGTTAATTGTTGCGTGCAGACTCCTCGATCGACTACAGCTCGAGCAGAAATTTGCAAAGACGAAATTCCAGGCTGTCCAGTAAAAAAAAGTGTCCGGGATTTATTGCAAAGAATTATTTAAAGATCTGAACCACAACCTCCCGCTCTCGCGGCCTGACATCGAAATCGATCAAAATTAGATTTTGCCAAGTCCCGAGATCGAGTCGGCCGTTTTGAATTGGGATCGTGAGCGAGGGTGGGAAAAGCGCGGATTTCACGTGCGCCGCCCCATTGCCATCGTTCCATTTCTCGTGAAAATACTCGCCCGACTGCGGTGCGATCTTTTCGAAAGTCGCGACGAGATCTTTTTTCGTCCCGTCCTCCCACTCCATGAGCGTCAGTCCGACGGTCGTGTGTTTCGCGAAGATGACCGCGATTCCAGTTTGGATTTTCGCCTCCGCGACCAATTTCCCGACCCGCTCAGTCAAGTTCATCAAATCGTAGTTACCCTGCGTTTTGAGTGAAAATTCAAATCTCATCGCAAAAGTTTTTTGACTGCGTCGGCCAGTGAGCGAAAATTTTGGCCACTCGCGATTTTGCCGAAACCCATTTTTTTCGCCTCGCGCGCGCGTTTTTCATTTTGCGAAACATTCCGAATTTCGCCGGTGAGACCGATTTCGCCGAAGGCCGCGAGATCCGGCGCGAGCGGAATTTTGCTTTTCGAGCTGGCGATTGCGAGCGCGACCGCGAGATCTGCCGCCGGTTCGCGCAACCGAAAACCGCCAACGACATTCACAAAAACATCCGAGGAATCCAATTTCAGCCCGGCGTGTTTTTGCAGGACCGCGACGATCAATTGCAGCCGATTCAAATCGAAACCGCTCGCAGTGCGTTTCGGATAGCCAAAAACTGACGGAGAGGTGAGCGCCTGCACTTCGACGAGCAGCGGCCGCGTGCCCTCGACCGTGACCGCGATGCACGAGCCGACCGGATTTTCCGCACGACCTTCGAGAAAAGCCGCGGACGGATTTTTCACTTCGATCAAACCGTTTTCGCGCATTTCGAAAACACCGACTTCACTCGTCGCGCCGAAGCGATTTTTCGAAGTGCGGAGAATGCGAAAATCGCGGTGCGGATCGCCCTCGAGCGTCAAAACCACGTCAACCAAATGTGCGAGCAGCTGCGGCCCGGCTAGATCGCCGTCTTTCGTCACGTGCCCGATCAGGATAATTGGCGTGCGCGTCGATTTCGCGAAGCGGAGCAATCGCTCGGTCACGAGCCGGATTTGCGGAATCGAACCGGACATCCCAGCCGATTCGAGCGACGCGAAAACTTGCACCGAGTCGACGATGAGCAATTTCGGTTTTTCGGACTCGGCCGTCGCGAGCAAAGTTTTGCCGACCGATTCCGCGAATTGCGCGGCGAGTTGAAGTGTCAAAGTTGATTTTCCGATACCGGGTTCGCCGCCGAGCAAAATCAAACTGCCCGGGACGATGC
>JAZDNQ010000057.1:0-2818 GCA_043799575.1 Patescibacteria group bacterium
CGCGGAAAAATTGGCGCAAAAAGCGGGCAAACTTTTGCTCGCGAAATTCGGGAAATCGAAAATCGCGGTTGAAAAAGGCGCGAACGATTTCGCGACCGACGCGGACCTCGCGAGCGAAAAATTGATCGTCGCCGAACTGCGGAAAAATTTTCCCGACGACGGAATTTTGGCGGAGGAAAGTTGGCACGAGTTCGATCCGCGAAAACGAAATTGGGTGATCGATCCACTCGACGGCACGAAAAATTTTCATTTCGGACTGCCGAATTGGTGCGTCTCGATCGCGCTCCGCGAAAATGACGAATCGGTCGTCGGCGTGATTTTCGTCCCGATTTCGAATCAACTTTTTTCCGCGCGCAAAAATGGTGGCGCAAAATTGAACGACAAAAAAATTCGCGTTTCGTCGACGGTGAAAATCGGCGACTCGCTCGTGCTCGTGGAAATTCCGCGGCGACACACCTCCGGAAATCGTTTCAAAAAAGATGTTTCCGCGTTCACGAAATCGCTCGAAAAAATTCGCCGGGTGCGGGCGTTCGCGTCGGCGGCGAGCGATCTCGCGCTCGTCGCGCGCGGCGCGGCGGACGCGTATCTCGATTTTTCACGGAACACGAAAATTTGGGACGTCGCGGCAGGCGAACTTTTGATTCGCGAAGCCGGCGGCGAAATTTCGGACGCGACTCCGCCGAATTTGCAATTTCCGAATGTTTCGATTTTGGCGACGAACGGAAAATTGCATCGCGAAATGAAAAGCTTGCTCGAAAGTTGATTCGCTTTTAAAATCCCTCCACTTATTCGGGAGTAGCTCAGTGGTAGAGCGTTCGGCTGTTAACCGAAATGTCGCGGGTTCGACCCCCGCCTCCCGAGCCATTTTGTTCTTATTATAATTCGACCATCCTGAGTCAATGCTTGGATGATTTTTGTGTGCTCGACTTTCATTAATTTTCTGTCTTTTATTACAAATTTTTCGAAAAATAAGGATAGCAACTACACTTTCAAATTTGGTTTAGCGGCAAGGTAAGTTTGTTTTAGGTTATCCGTGAGCATTGTGAACCGATTGAAAATATCAACATTATCGGCTCTTTCGTCTTTCAGATTCTGAAGCTCAAAATTTAATTGTTCCAAATCTTCTTCAATCTGAGAATGCTGACGCTGGTAAGTTTCAAAACTTACTTTTCTATCTAGTCTGTCCACTTCCAAATTATTTCTTCGTTGCTCCAATGCGGTAATTTGATTTTGGATTTTACGTTTCTTTTTATCAATGCCTGAATGAGTTTCTTCAAGAATTTCATGAGCTTTTTCCACAATTTTTTCCAAAAGCGGTTTGCTAATTTGAATTTTTCCAACTTCATCAGCAACCAATCTCTCTAATTCGTCCGAAGTAATGTTTTGCCCAACATTGCTGTGCCGCTTTTTGGTGTGCGAGCAATGGTAATAACTTTTCTTACCTTCGTGCTCGTGGCATTCAGCAGTAATTTTTCCTCCGCAAATTCCGCATCTCAAAAATTGGCGTAGAAAAAATTTCTCGGAATGTTTTCTCTCACGGTTAGCGTGTTGATTGTGAAAATCCAAAACTTTTTGGCAGGCATCAAAAGTTGCCTTGTCTATTATCGGCTTGTGGGCACCTCGATAAAGTTTGCCTTTGTATTTCAACATTCCGTAATAAAAAGGGTTTCTGAGCATCACGAGAAAAGTTGACCTCGCCATTTTCTTTTTCGGGCGTGTCGGACTTTGCCTTGCTCGCAAACCTTTCTGATGCATGATGTCGCAAAGATTCGCGCTGTTATAATTTCCCGTGGAGTATAAATTGAAAGTCTCGACCACAAGATCAGCTTGCTCTTCGTCTATCACGATAATGTTGTGTGGTTTTTCTTTCGTTCCGATATTTTTATTTCTGTATCCGACTGGTGCCCAACCCGGCAACTCTCCTGCTTCAATTTTCTTTTTCATGTGCGCACGAACTTTGTTCCCGTAGAGCTTGCTGTAAAACTCGTTCACGTTTGCCATGATTCCATCAATCAAATCTCCCTCGACTGAATCGGTTTCCGTGTAAGGCTGATTGACCGCGATAAGCTTGCAACCCTGCTTTCGCAAAAAATCTTTAACCATGTAATGCTCTCCCGAATTTCTGGCGAACCTGTCCGTTTCTGTGATGAGAAAATAATTTACTTTAATTTCTTCTACCATTACCAAAGCTTCGTGCAAACCATCACGATATTTTATTTGGGTGCCAGATTTACCTTGGTCGACAAAAACACCCTCAACATCAAAATCTTTTTTGAGGGCATACTCTCGGCACATCTTTTCTTGGGCAGGAACGGACTGCTGGTCTTTATCGCTGACTCGGCAATAAATTATGCAGGTTTGGTTTTTCATATTGATTGGATTAAGTAAATAATTTTTGGTAATTCGGAACGACAAAACAGCAACAGGCTTATTTTTTCTGAATTTGGATTGTGGGCACAGCCAAACATCTAAGATTTCGCCCTTTACTTTATTTCTAACGCGTTCTCCTTTCGCCTCTTAGCCTTTTTATATTTCTAAATCAGAAGGGCTTAGGCACTAAACAAATAGAGTTTTAGTTTTTGGATGGTGGTGCGTCCACAGCTTCGCCTTTCTTGTTGATGTAAAGAAATTCACCTTCTCGTTTCACCTTGGCGACCCCATCTTTGAAGTCGGGTGAAGATGTATCTCCCACATATTCAAACTGAGGATTGATTACAAAATCCCCAAGAAGATTTATGTAGCCAAACTTTCCGCCAACACTTACGCAAGCAAGCCCTTCTGAGAATGAGGAAGCAGAGCCTAGATAAGGCTCGATTAC
>JAZDNQ010000072.1:0-2757 GCA_043799575.1 Patescibacteria group bacterium
GATCGCGACTGCCGCGCCCGCGAGCGCGAAAAAAAATTTTTGCATTTTGAAAAAATTAAAAGATGAGTTTGGGTGCGCGCTTTTCAGCTCGTCGGCACGCGCGAGCAACTTATTTTTAAGCTCTTTTTTGAATTTTGAATCGATCGCGGAGTCCGGTCGCGCCGCGAGCATTTTGTTCGCCAAAATCCGAATTTCGGATTCCATTTTTGCGAACTCGGGATCGAGCGCGACGAGCTCGACGATAATTTCGTCGATAATTTTTTGCATTTCAGAAATTAAGTGAAAATAAAATGAGCGCGACGACGACTTCCTTTTTCAAATTTTTGATCCCGCGCGCGAAATCCATTTTAACCGCGGCTTCCGATTTTTCGAGCACTTCGGCGATCTCGCGAAATTTCATTCCGTCCCAAATTCGCAGCAAAATTATTTCCCGCTGCCGCGGCGAAATTTTTTGGAGCGCCGATCGAATTTCGTCGAAATCGCTTTTTTGCGCGAACTCGGCGGAAATGTCGGTCGCGTCGGCGAGATCGAAAATGTCGTCGATGTTTTGCATTTTTTTCGCGGAACGAAAATGGTCGATGACCGAGTTGCGCGCGATCGCGTAAATCCAGGAATTGAAATTGCCTCTTCTCGGGTCGAACGAGTCAATTTTTTCGAGCGCGCGAATGAAAGTTTGCGAAGTCAAATCCTCAGCGGTCTCGCGATGGAAAGTTTTGTAAAAAATGAAGGCGAAAATTTTTTGCGCAAAAAGCTCATAAATTTCGGCGAAATATTTGGTCTCGCCGTGGACAACGCGCTCGGCAATTTCGTTCGCGGTCATTTGGAAGCTCCGAAAAATATTACGAATTTTGATTCAAAAAGTAACTTGATCGAACAACAAAATCCCGACGACGACCGCGCCATTCACGAGCATCCACAAAAAATACATTCGCGAAATGACTTTTTCGCGGTGCGCAAGTCCGTAAAAAAACATCGGAATATTGAAGGTGAGATAAGCTCCCCACGAAATCAGCGACAATCCTTCCGCATTTTGGAGCGCGTAAATTTTGTAAATTTGCGGCAGTGTAAAAACTGGTCCGAGCAGCGAAACGACCATCACGACTTTGTCGAGAATTTTGACCCACTTCTCGGGAAAAAGCGGTCGGCGCAATTTGACGACCTTATTTTGGCGATAAAGATGGAAGAGCGGGTGGGATGGCATTTTGAAGAATTTTACGATAAATGCCGGATTTTTGCTTCGTTTTTGGCGGAGAGGGAGGGATTCGAACCCTCGCGCGAGGTAAACCCCGCCTACAGCTTTAGCAAAGCCGCCTCTTCAACCACTTGAGTACCTCTCCGCAAAGTGGAAGCTCGCGAATTTTGCCGAAAAATCAGCGATTGCGCAATTCGCGGATCGTCGCGACGAGCAA
Source organism: Patescibacteria group bacterium (assembly GCA_043799575.1). Classification (GTDB taxonomy): domain Bacteria; phylum Patescibacteriota; class Gracilibacteria; order JAHISY01; family JAHISY01; genus JAHISY01. Next base: position 1,410 of record JAZDNQ010000072.1, read on the forward strand.
ATCTTTGTCGACTTCGCCTTTGTATCTTTCGATCTCCGCGCCGTTTTTGTCGAGAAAAATAAATTGCGGAATTTCGTCGATCCCCCATTTTTCCGCCGCGTCGGGATTTTCGTCGATGTCGAAAAACTCGGTCGCGAGCCAATCATTTTCGGATTCAATTTCCGCCCAGCGCGGCTTCATCACGGCGCAGCCGGGGCAGGTCGCCGAACCGAATTTGAGGACTTTCATTTTTGCGAATTAAAACTCGCGAAAATTTTTCCGACGATCGAATCGAGATTCAAATTATTTTGGTCGGCGGTACACTGCGACATTTTCGGCTCGGGATAATTCGGACACTGCGGAAAACGCAAAATGAAATCCGCGGTCAAAATTTGTTCGCCTGATTTTTCGGAGAAATGGTAAGTCGTGTAAATGCTCCCTGCTGCACCCTCGCTTGTTTCAAGCCGGCAAAGTTCTTGCGTGCCGACGACGCGAATCTCACCCGCGCACGCGAAAACTCCGGTTTGCGATTCGGCTTTCGGTGGCCACTCGACCGGCGTGATAAATTCGGAATTGAAATCAGTCGGATAACGAAAAGTGAAATTTTGATTTTGGAAAGTCAGCCAATCTGCAGAGATCTCGACTGGAGCGTCTGCACAAGCATATTGGCAGCTCGAATCGTATTTGCAGTGAAAGCCGCAAAAATATTCTGCACCGGGCTGATCCACCATTTTTTTGTCCGCCCAGTTTTGACAATCGACTTTGCTCGCGAATTCTTGAACCTCGCAGTTCGCCGGACCGGCTGTGGGTGCTCCCTCGGGATAATAAAAACCGACCCAATTTTCAGCTGTTTTTTGACAACCGGAAAAAATGACCCCGGCAGCCAGCGCGACAAAAATTATTTTTTTCATGCGACCAACTTACCGCTACCAAAAATTTATTTCAAATTGTTTTTGAATTTCGAAATCTGTTCAATCAGCAAAGTATTTGCTGCGAGAATAATGATGAAAATCAAAATCAAAGAATTTCCTCCCAAAAAGATACCGCCCATGATCGCGACAATCGCCGCGCCGAGCGTCGTCACGATATTGTCCATCGCGACGCCGACAATCGCGTCGCCGATCCGACCGCGCGGATGAACCGAAAAATTGTGAACGACGACCATTTCGCCGAAACAACCAATCAAACCAGCCGCCACGCCCGTCACGACAAAAGGAATCCCGAACATATCGGAAAAAACTTCCATCGCTTTGACCATGCTTTCAGCTGCAAAAAGAATCGCCGCGCCAGACAAAAGCAAATCAAACCAAATTCGCAAAGTGCTTGTGTGCAGATAAAATTTGCCTTCTTCCAAAATGTCGACTGCGCC
>JAZDNQ010000025.1:0-43395 GCA_043799575.1 Patescibacteria group bacterium
CATCCAACAATCTTGATGTTTTTGTGGCGTCTAAATCCGCACAGAAATGCTGCAAAATTTTGACCTGTTTGGATTTCGATATTTTGGCGTATTTAAGCACTTATCTAGACTAACTGATCAAGTTAGCTAGGCAAGAGCCAAAAAATATACCAATCTCGCAGGTAATCTTTTGGCGATCCACTTCGCACCTTTGCGAGAATTGTGATATGCCAACCGTTTTTTCATATTTGAAGTTTGTCCTATATAAAAACTCCGGTCGCTACATTGCAATTCGACTGCCGAAGACAAATTTCGATTAGTCTTCAAGTAAAATGGCCTGCCATGAGCGAGTACCGCGACCGCGGGACGAGTCGAATGGCGGAGAGGGAGGGATTCGAAGCTGGCTCACAGTTCCGTGAAATTCGAAGTTGGTCAGCGGCGCGCGCCGGAAAAATTGTCGCAAAATCGATTCACGAACTTTCGAGATTTCTCACCATCCCCGCCCGACCAGCAAAAACCTCCCACCTGCCGGTGGGAGAACTTTGCTGGCGGAGAGGGAGGGATTCGAACCCTCGCGCGAGGTAGACCCCCGCCTACAGCTTTAGCAAAGCCGCCCCTTAAGCCAACTTGGGTACCTCTCCGTTTGCCAGGCCGAAGCCAACGGATTTTGCCGAACAATTAACGATTGCGCAATTCGCGAATTTTAGCGACCAGAATTTCTTTCTCGACGATTCCATGCATCCGCTCAATTTCGGCGCCGTTTTTGTCGAGAAAAATAAACTCAGGAATGTCGCGGGTTTTCCACTTTTTCGCGATCTCCGGATTTTCGTCAACATCGAAAAACTCGGTCTCGACCCAGGGATTTTCTTTTTCGATTTCGCCCCAGCGCGGCTTCATCACGATGCAGCCGATACAGCCAAGCGAACCGAATTTGAGGACTTTCATTTTTTGGAACTAAAACTCGTGAAAATTTTAGAAACAATTTGGTCGAGGTTCAAATTCTTTTGGTCGGCAGTGCACTGCGACATTTTCGGCTCGGGATAATTCGGACACTGCGGCTCGCGAATCGAGAAATCGAGGATCAAAATTTTATCGCCGGATTTTTCCGAAAAATGGAAATTTGAATAAATGCTCCCTGCTGCACCCTCGCTCGTTTCAAGCCGGCAAAGTTCTTGCGCGCCGACGACGCGAATCTCGCCAGCGCACACAAAAACGCCGTCTTTTGAGTCTACGACCGGCGGCCAATCGACTGGGGTTATGAATTCCGAACCGAAGTCGGCGGGATATTTGAACGAAAAATTCGCGTCAGAAAAAGTTTGCCAGTCGGCGGGAATCTCGACCGGCGCGTCGCCGCAAGCGTATTGGCAACTCGAATCGTATTTGCAGTGATATCCGCAAAAATATTCCGCGCCAGCCTGATCCGCCGCTTTTGCGTCCGCCCAGTTTTGACAAGCTTTTTGATCCGCGAATTCTTGAACCTCACAATTTGCTGGACCGACTGTGGGCGCGCCTTCGGGATAATAAAACCCAACCCAGTTTTCAGCTGTTTTTTGACAACCTGAGAAAATGATCCCGGCAGCCAGCGCGACAAAAATTATTTTTTTCATGCGTCCAACTTAACCTTTTAAATAGCTTATTTCAAATTGTTTTTGAATTTGGAAATCTGCTCAATCAGCAAAGTATTCGCTGCGAGAATAATGATAAAAATCAAAATCAAAGAATTACCTCCCAAAAAAATACCGCCCATGATCGCGACGATCGCCGCGCCGAGCGTCGTCACGATATTGTCCATCGCGACGCCGACGATCGCGTCCCCGATCCGACCGCGCGGATTGACTGAAAAATTGTGGACGACGACCATTTCGCCGAAACAGCCAATCAAGCCGGCGGCCACGCCAGTCACGACAAAAGGAATACCAAACAAATCGGAAAAAACTTCCATCGCCTTGACCATACTTTCCGCCGCAAAAAGAATCGCGACGCCGGACAAAATCAGGTCGAACCAAATCCGCCAAGTCCGACTTTTCAAATAAAATTTGCCTTCTTCCAAGGCTTCAACCGCGTGCGAAAGCGGACGACTGCTGCGCCGGAAATAAAAAATCACGACAACACACAGCACGAAAATCACGAGACCAACCGGCTGGATTAATTGATAAAGATCACCTTGGAAATGCAGCGCCTGATTCTCGACTTTGCCGAAGATAACCATGCTGATCGCGCACAGCGCAGTGAGTACGGTGAGCGCCGTCAAAATGCGAATCGCGTTGTCCATCTCGGCGCGGACGGGTTTGCGTTTGTGTCGCCTGATTGGCTGCAGCATCCCGCCAAAATCAAAAGGCGGAAACATCTGCACAATTTTGTTTTTCGAGTCGGCCAAATTTTGACGCAAAATGCACCACGTCGCGTGCAAAATATTGTAAATATTGGAGCCGAAAGTCGTCGACGCCGCGATGATCGCGAGATTGACTGAGCGCGCGTAATCCAAATCACGGACCTGCAGCGAAATCGCTGCCGCCACGACCCCGATGACCATGTCTGGGAAAGCCGTTCCGAAAGCCTGCAAAAGTCCACCCGCAAGTCGCGTCCGATCTTGCAAAACATCTGTCGTCTCTTCGATCACTTTCGCCGTGCCGCGAAAAACGTAACCGATGCCAATTCCAAAAATCAAAATAATCCCGATCAACTGCAGCCACCAAACTTTTTCTGGGAGCAAGATTTCATTGACAATCAAAAAACGCAAAGCCAAGGCCAGAGTCAGATAGCTTAGGATTTTCAGCAATTGAACTGGGTTTTTCATATTCTATTTTGGCGCAGCCAGCCGAAGCCCGAAGGGCGAAGGCTGGTGGAGCTGAGGGGGATCGAACCCCTGACCTCACGATTGCGAACCGTGCGCTCTACCAACTGAGCTACAGCCCCATTGCAGTTTTTAGTTTAGAGTTTTGAGCGGCGAGATTTTAGAACGAAATTTCAATTTTGAAAACCAAATGGCTTGCAGCTCAATCGACTATTTTTCGGTGCGAGAAAAAAACTTTTTTGAGATTCAATCTTCGCACCGAATTCAAATCACCGCCCGCCTCTCCGGCAAATTTTGATAATATGCTCCACTCTAATTTTTTGAAATGCGCGACTGTCCCAGCAAAATATCCGGAACTGAAAGAATTGGTTTTGGTCCTTTAGCTAAAAATATCAGCAGAATCATAATGGACAAAGCGAATGAACTTAGGTCCGAATTTTATGGCCTAAATGAAATTCCCCGGACAATCGTGGATGAAATCATCCAAAAACTTTTAAGCTGTTTTGTCAGAAACTTCGAAATAAGTAGAACATTAAACGACAGATCTATCCCAAAAATTTCTTTGGCGTTTGAATGTTTAATTGACTGGGAAAGCTTGGCAGTGATTTTAGTAAACGCTTTTAATGAATATGGAGACCAATCTCCGAAGAATATGGAAGCGCTTTTGCAGCAACGCGAAGATTTTTTAGATTGGTGGAGAGAAACAACTTTTCTTTTTTCCGATAACCCAAGCGAAAACCCTAGAGATGAAAAGTTTATCGATTCGCACAACAGGCTAGAAAAAATAAAGGCATTAATGCTTCAAGAAATCAATCGTGTTTTGGCAGAATAAAATCCTGATAATTTTCAAACCACTTTTCGCAAAATATTTTCGCGAATCCGCGTCGTGATTTCGTAATTAATCGTCCCACCCCACTCCCCGATCTCCTCGGCTGTAATTTCTTCGTCGCCGGATTTTCCGAGCAAAACAACCTCGTCTTCGATTTTCAAATTTGGAATCGCGGTGACATCGACCATAAAAATATTCATGCAAATGCGGCCGATGATTTTCGCGCGCTGTCCGGCGATCAAAACCGCACCCGATTCGGCGTAATTGCGTGCGTAGCCGTCATAATAGCCGACCGGAATAATTGCAATTCGCGTTTCTTTTTCTGCGATGAATGCACGACCGTAACCGACCGACTCGCCTTTTTGAATCGTTTTAATTTGTGCAATGCGCGTTTTCCAAGTCAGCGCTGGCTGCAAAACAATTTTCTTTTTGCGGTTCTCGACGAGCGAAACGAAAGTCTCCTCGCTCGGCCACAGACCGTAATTCGCGATTCCGGTGCGGCAAATTTCGAAATGCGTCGCGTCCCAGAGTAAAGTCGCAGCCGAATTCGCGGCGTGAAATTTCAAATTCGGAAAACCGAGCTTTGCGATTTCGCTGCGAATTTTTTGGAACTCGGCGAGCTGCTGCTTGGCAAATTCGTGGCTCGTCGTGTCCTCGATATCGGCGAAATGCATCGCAACGCCGATCAATTCAACTTTTTTCAAAGACTTAATTTTCTCGATAAATTTGGGGATTTCTGGCAATTGAATCCCCTGCCGATTCGTCCCGGTCTCCACTTTGAGATGAATCTTCGCGGCTAAATTTAATTTCTCTAGCGCGACCAAAGTTTCGAAATTGTAAACGACGAACTCTGCGTCTGCGGCAACGGCGTTTTTGAGTTCGGACTCCGGAGTGAATCCGGCGATGTAAATTTTGCCGGTGTCTCCTGCAGCGCGAATTTTTTCAGCTTCGAAAATCGAATTGACTGCCAAATATTCGGCCCCGGCTTGGCGAAAAATCTCGGCGCAAATCTCGAGTCCGTGGCCGTACGCGTTCGACTTCACCATCGGCGCGAGTTCAATTTTTGCCACCTGTTCTGAGCTTGTCGAAGAAACAATTTCGCGGAAAACCTGGAAATTGTGGCGCAAAGCGGATTGCGAGATTTCGACCCAAATCAAGGGATTGTCGCTAGACATTTCGATGATTTTAGCATTTCAAAATTTTGATTTTTAGTTAAAAATATTTCATAATTGAGAGTCAATGGCCAATAAGAGAATTAATCTCGCACGCAGACTTGTTAATAATTTTAATTTAATTGAAAATCCTAACCACGAGCAACTCAAGGAAGAACTCAGGGCACTAATTCAAGAGTGTCTTATGCGGGAATACACTTTGGAGTGGGTTAGATCTCAATGGAATAAAGCCTTAAATACTGTGATTGATTGGGTCGACAAAGGTAAAAAAAGAGAAACTCGTACTAGGTTGAATGAATTGTTTAACTCCGCACTTGCAAGTGAGCGAGAAAAACTCGCGGCTTGATTTTTTTTCAAAAAAGAATACAATTCTCGGTGCGATTCGTTGCCGAATTATTCGACGTTTCGCACAAATTTAACTCTAAAAATATGCCTTATATCCTTGGAATCGACCTCGGAACGACCAACTCCTGCATGGCCGTGATGCAAGCCGGCAAGCCGGAAGTGCTCGAAAACGCCGAGGGCAATCGCACCACTCCGTCCGTCGTCGCGGTGAAGAACGACAATCGCCTCGTCGGCACACCGGCGAAAAATCAAGCGACGATCAATCCGGAAAACACTATTTTTTCCGCGAAAAGATTCATCGGCCGACAGTTCGACGAAGTCAGCAAGGAGATTTCGGAAATGCCTTTCAAAATTGTGGCTGGCACGAAAGGCGAATGCGAAATCGTGCTTGGCGGCAAAAATTTGCGCCCGGCTGAGATCGCGGCGATGGTGCTCGGCAAAATGAAAGCCGACGCGGAAGCGAAACTCGGCGAAAAAATTACCGAGGCGGTCATCACCGTCCCGGCTTATTTCAATGATTCGCAGCGCAGCGCGACGAAAGATGCCGGCCGCATCGCGGGCCTCGATGTGAAAAGAATTATCAACGAACCAACCGCAGCCGCGATCGCGTACGGTCTCGACAAAAAACTGGGGAAAGATCAAAAAATCGCGGTTTACGATCTCGGCGGCGGAACATTCGATGTCTCGATTTTGGAAATCGCCGACGTCGACGGCCAAAAACAATTCGAAGTCATCTCGACGAACGGAGACACTCACCTCGGCGGAGACGATTTCGATCAGAAAATTATTGAGTTCCTCGTTGCGGAATTCAAAAAATCGGATGGCATCGATGTTCGCGAAGACAAACTCGCGCTGCAGCGCTTGAAAGAAGCGGCGGAAAAAGCGAAAAAAGAGCTTTCCACCGCGACCGAGACCGAAATCAATTTGCCATTTTTGACCGCGGACGCGTCCGGCCCGAAACATTTCAATCTGAAGCTCAGCCGCGCGAAACTCGAAGCTTTGGTCGGAGATTTGGTCGAAAGAACTGTCGAACCGTGCAAAAAAGCTTTGAAAGACGCGAAACTTTCGGCGAACGAAATCGACGCGGTGATCTTGGTCGGCGGAATGACGCGGATGCCCGCGGTCGTCGCGAAAGTGAAAGAACTTTTTGGCAAAGAGCCGATGAAAGATGTGAATCCGGACGAAGCGGTCGCGATCGGCGCGGCGGTCCAGGGCGGCATTTTGCGCGGCGATGTGAAAGATGTTTTGCTGCTCGATGTCACACCACTCACTCTCGGTATCGAAACACTCGGCGGAGTACGCACGCCGCTCATCGAAAGGAATTCGACAATTCCAACTTCAAAAAGCCAAGTTTTTTCAACCGCGGCGGACAATCAACCAAGTGTCGAAATTCATGTTTTGCAGGGTGAACGCGAAATGGCAACCGACAACAAATCGCTCGGGCGATTCATCCTCGACGGAATCCCGCCCGCCCCGCGCGGCGTCCCGCAAATCGAGGTTTCTTTCGATATTGATGCGAGCGGCATCTTGGCTGTCTCAGCCAAGGATAAAGGCACTGGCAAAGAACAGAAAATTACGATTCAAGGCTCAAGCGGCTTGTCAGATGAGGAGATCGAGAAAATGAGGAAAGAAGCCGAGGCGCATGCCGAGGAGGATAAAAAGAAAAAAGAGGCCGCTTCGATCGTAAATGAAGCCGATGCCTTGGTTTATTCGACGGAGAAAACTCTCAAAGAGCACGAATCGAAAATCGCCGAAGCCGACGCAAAAACAATCAAAGAAAAATTGGAGGCGCTGAAAAATGCTTTGGGAGACAAAGATTTGGATCGAGAGAAAATCAAAGCCGCGATGGAGGAACTTTCGAAAGTCGCCCAAGCCGCCTTCGCGAAATTGTACGAACAACAAGCGACGCAATCGACCGATGATGTCAAAGTCGAAGACAAGAATAAAAAAGACGGCGACGAGACGGTCGAGGGCGAAGTCGTGGATGAGAAATAAGAATAATTTGGAAAAGTTTGTCTATTTTGTAGAGACGTTGCACTGCAACGTCTCTACTTTTTAAAACCATCCTTCCTCAACTGCCTCAAGCGTGATCGAAGCTTCAATATCTTCGGAAATACCGTATTTTTCTCGTATTTCCAATTTATATTTATCCATTAATTCACGCTCTTTATCAATATTTTTTTCGAAGTTTCCCGCAACAGCCAAAGGATAAATTGTTTCGGCTTCTTCCATCCCTCTGTGCTCTGCGGCGAGCAATTCGTCAAAAATTTGACGCCTTTCTGCTTCAGAAAATCCAAATTTATCTTCCGATTTTCCACGTTGCGCTAAATATTCTTCCAAATTTTCTTTGATTTGAATTGAAGTTCTATAATTGCTACGATCGTTTTTCTCCGCGATTTCTGGAGTTGTATTCCCCCACTTTCCCTGCAGCGCCCAAGTTGCCATGGCTACATCATAAGCTCCGTCAACCAAGTTCTCATCGCTGTAAAGAAGCAAACTAATTTCGTCAGTTTCATCATCTTGTGAAATAATTTCAGAAATTATTTCGTTAATCGTGGGCTCAACTTGATTTTCTTTTATTTCTGGAGAAACAAGAATTCGATAACTCATTCTTTTGTTTGTTGGCAAATCAGCTATTTCTTGCGAAGAAAAATCCGAAAGCGATTTATCTCCCACCGCTTTAATACTGTAGTCATCTGTTGAGACAATTTGAAAATCAACAGGATCAATTTTTCCCTCATTTACCAACTCGCTAGAAATATTTTCGTCAATAATTTGTTCATTCAGTGATGAATTAACTTTTTGACTGTCTTCCGTCGCACCAATTAAGAAAAAGAAAACTATTGTGGACGTCCCAAAAACTTTCGCCACGCCTTTTCTGTTTGCGCGTTCTTTCAAAAATCTTTTGAAAAGTTTTGGCTTAATTAAGCCAATCGCCAAACAAATTAGCGAAAGGAAAAATAAAAATGAAAATAAATTCTGCATATTTTAATTTTAACGAAAAAGAATTTAGCCGTAAATTTTTTGTAGGGAACGCAGATCTGCGTTCCCTACCCCTCGCGAATTTTTGTTAAAATCTCCCCCGCAATGCCTCCCAAAAATCGCACCCTCGTCGCTCTCGTCGAAAACAAAACTGGCGTACTCAATCGCGTCGCAAGTCTTTTTCGTCGGCGGCAGTTCAATATCGAGAGCCTCACAGTCGGTCGTTCGGAAAAAAAGGGACTGAGCCGGATGACGATCGTGGTCGAAAAAGGCACCAACATCGATCAGGTCGTGCGGCAAATGTACAAAATCATCGAGGTAATCAAAATTAAAAAATTGGACGAGGCAGAAGCCGTACTGCGCGATCTCGCCCTCGTGAAAATCGCGAAATCGCCCGAGCTAGCGAAAATTTTGCGGCAATTTGGCGCGAAGACGATCAAAAAAAATGGCGAATTCATTGTGACCGAGATTTGCGCTGAGCCAGGAAAAATAGACGAATTCTTGCAAGTGGCGAAAAAATTCGGCATTTTGGAAATCTCGCGCGCGGGCGCGACTGGCCTTTCGAGCTGAGTGGAATTGGGCTAAACTTTATTTCGTCTTTAAAAATTTTTGCCATGAAAAAAATCCTTCTTGCAGTCATCGCGATAATTATTTTGGGGGGCGGCGGACTTTTCGTGAAAATTTGGATTGATCGACCGAGCGATCCCCAGGCTTTCGTCAATGAAGCTTTGGCCAAATCTTTCGAGGTGAATTCCGCGAAAGCGCGCGGCAATCTCCAAATCGCGGCCGATCTCGGACAGATGGGCAATGGCCAAATCGCCATCGCAATAAACGGCACCGTCGCGAACGCGACCGAATATCTGCCGAACCTTGATTATCAAATGGATTTGGACGCGGCTTTGAACATCGCAAATCAAGCAATTACCGCGAAAGCGAGTGGTGAGCTCAAAATTTTGGACGAGATTCTTTATGGTCAGCTGGCCAGCTTTGCGACCACGGGAACGGAAAATATGAATTTGCCGCTCGACCAAATCAATGCAATTGTCGGCAAATGGTACAGCCTATCTTTCGCGAAATTCAAAGATTCTGATCCAGAAATCGCGAAAGTTTTTGAGGAGCAAAAAGCACAACAACTGAAAATGCGAGCTGATTTGCAGAATCTGCTCGCGACTAGCAATCTGCTTTTGGTCAAAAAAATGCCGCTCGCGTGGGGCGCAGTCCAGCCAGTCGAAGTCGTCGTAAATACCGAAGTCGTAACTTCGGACGCCTTTTTGGCGCAACTCGAGAAAATTTTTACGCCGAGCGTGCCCGAAGGCGAAAAGAGTCCGTTCGAATTGACCGAGGAACAAAAAACCCAAATCCAGCAAACTTTGACCGAAATCGCGAGCAAAGTCGATTCGACGATTACTTTGCAAATCAATCACGATGGCACTTTGCAGGGCTATTCGGCAGTTGTGAATTTGAATCTCGTCGATCTCGGTATCGCGCAAATTCCAGTCGGAACAGTCAGCCTCGTTTTGAATTCAGAAATGAGCGAGATTAATCAACCGCAAACGATCGAAGCTCCGACCGGCGCAGAAGAAATTGATCCGCTCGCGCTCGTCCCCGCTCCGGCGGAAGAAGTCGCGCCGACGGACGGCGAAACTCCGACTGAGCAAACGAATACTAATCAAACTACGACTGAGCAACCGACGGAAAATACGACTGATCAGCCAGCCGCGACCACTCCCGCACAATAATTTTATTTTTAATTTTTTTCTCCCATGAAAATCTACCACGAAAAAGACGCTGATACGCGCATCCTCAAAGACAAAACGATCGCGGTGATCGGCTACGGCGCGCAAGGTCGCGCGCAGGCCCGGATGCTCCACGATTCGAAAGTGAAAGTCGTCGTCGGTGTCCGCCCGGGTGGACCGTCTGCGAAGCTCGCCAAGCAAGACGGTTTGAAAGTCGCGTCAATCGCCGACGCTGCAAAAAAAGCCGACATTATTCACATTTTGATCCCGGATGAAATTCAAAAAGCTGTTTACGAAAAAGAGATCAAAAAATTCGTGACGGCTGGCAAAACTTTAAGTTTTTCGCACGGTTTTAATATTGTTTTCAAAAGAATCGTCCCGCCGAAAAATGTGAACGTGATCATGGTCGCACCGAAATGTCCGGGCACGGAAGAACGCAAATGCTATTTACAAGGCTTCGGCGTGCCGGCGCTGATTTCGGTCGAGCAGGACGCAACGAAAGATGCGAAAAAAATTGCGCTCGCGATGGCGAAAGCGATGTACTTCACGAAAGCGGGCGTGATCGAGGCGACTTTTGCTCAGGAAACTTACGAAGATCTTTTTGGCGAACAAACGGTTTTGTGCGGCGGAACAGCGGAACTCATCAAAGCCGGATTCGAAACTCTGACCGAAGCGGGCTACCCGCCCGAGTTCGCGTATTTTGAGTGTTTGCACGAATTGAAATTGATCGTCGACCTAATTTACGAAGGCGGCATCGGGCGAATGTATGACGTCGTGTCGAACACCGCGGAATTCGGCGGTCGACTCGTCGGTCCGAAAATTATCGACGCCGGGACGAAGAAACGAATGAAAGCTGCGCTCAAAGATGTCGAGAGTGGAAAATTCGCGAAAGTCTGGATGGCGGAATACGCTGGCGGAATGAAGAAAATGAAAAAGTGGCGCGCGGAAGAAGCGAAACATCCGATCGAAGTCGTCGGCGCCCGGATCAGGAAAATGTTTGAGAAGAAGTAAGCCTCACCAAATCCTGGCCTCATCATCCGTTTTTGTACGAAACTCTAATTCTATCAATACATGCTCTGCCATACTCAGTTCTAGGTGCAAGTGCTCTTCAATTGAGAAATACTGATCGCGAAGTATCGCTTCCAGCTCGCGAAAAGATTTCAAGACAAAATCTAGTTGGAGTCCGTTTGCTTGTACAATTTGTAAATGCTGCAAAATTTGCAAAGCCAATAATTTATAGGGCGTTCTTTCAGAACCTTTATCGCGGGAATTTTCAACAAGTTTTTTTAAATTTGTGATAACCAATCCAAGATCGATGTCTCCACCGTTTTTTGCAAATTTAACCGCTTCCGCAAAATAGAAAAAGGCTGCTTTCAGCGAGCTAACTTCTCCGTCCGACAAATTTGTTTTTTGGAAGCTTGCCCTGATTTCATCGGGCGAAAGACAAGTCTGTGACATTCCACTTTCGTCAGCCTCAATACTTTGAATAATTTTTTGACATAAACCAACAAGCTGCATGCAAGGAAGTTTTGTTGGTTCGGTCGGCTCAATCACTTCTTTTTCTCCTGCAAGTTTTTGAATTTCCTTCAATATAGGTTCGATACCCTGCTGAAAATTAACAACCACCCCCGTATATTGCGGCCTCATTTCTTTAGCGATGCTTCGGCGAAATATCCAGATATTGTTTGCGAGTTTATGCCGTATCAACTCCTCAAATTTCCTTAAGAAAATATGACCAAATATTTCCCCACTCAAGACTTGCTTCTCAAATTCACTCAAAAGACCATAAAGAGTTAGAAGTGATTTTTTGTTTTCTGCGATCCCAAGAACAATTCTCTCGATGAATTTACGGGTATGTTCTTTACGGTTTGCCCCTGCAAACCCAAGCTTATTTTTAAAATTCTGAAATGCGCCCAATTTACCAAACTCAGTTAATTCAAGGTTTTGGTAAAAATTTTCCAACTCCTGCCTAATCGCTCGCACTAAACCCACGGCTTCGGCCGTAATTCGCTCATGCTCAGCCTGTTCGAAAGCCGATTCAACTTTAAACAAAAACCTCTCTCTGAAAGCGAACCCTCCCTTCGCGACTAAGTCGCGAATCAGGAGGCGCTTTTCAGAAAAACTGAATTGCAAAAATTAAATTTAGATTAAATGGTAAAGCAAAAAACACAATCATCCAAATTTTTGGATTTGGGCGAACAATTATTTTGGCCAAGCCAAAAACAGTAATAAAAGATTGATGAGATAAGTCGAAGTGCAAACCACACAAAAAGTCTTAACTTTGAAATAAAGCTGGTAAGCAAAATAAAACGAAAATAACATTCCGATGATCGCGAGCGGCCAAAGATAATTTTGGAATTGCGGAAGTGTCGCAAGCCCGACTGCGGCGTAAAAACCAATTCCGTAAACACCGTTCGGAATGCCAAAAATTTTCCCCTCCTCGCTGCGAATGCTTTTCATGCACGACATCCGGTCGCTTAGATCACAGACCGCTTTGTAATTCGCCTCGCGTTTGGATTTCCAGTGCAAATACAGGGTGTACAGCGAAAGCAGCAAGCCCAGACCAGCCGCGATTTGGATGAAAAGTAAAGTCGACATGTCGTAATTTTAGCGCGGAAATTATTTCCGCGAAAAACGCAGGAAGCCGCCAAGTTCTATAATTTCGAATTTCTTTTTTGCGACCTTTTCAATCTCGTCGAGAAGCAAATTCATCCCGAGCGAATCGCTCGCGATGTGTCCCGCGATCAAAACATTGATGTGATGTTTTTCGGCTTCTTTTTGCGCCTCCGGTCGCATGTGCATCGCGATCTCCGTCCCGACGCCCGCGTGCTTCAGCGACTCATAAACTTCTGATGAACCGCTCGTCCCGCCCGTGAAACCCGAAACGGCGATTTTGCCCGCACGGGAACTTTTGCTGCCGACGAACGGAATTGGCGGCACTCCGCGCTTCGCGGATTCGCGGAATTCCGGCTCGCCGAGTAGAACCTCGATAATTTCTCCGAGTGTGCGGGGCTGCTTTTTTTCCATTAATTTTTCGACATACCGGTACGCCAAATTATCCGCGACCGTGTGCGTGCACATGTACGGAACTTTGAGCCAACGCGCGAAATCAAGATTTTTTTGGTGATTGATCGGATGAATACTGCGCACGATTTTCGCGACTTCTTTGTCCATCAATTTTTCCATCACATTGATCGGCACGCCAGCCAATTCATACAAATCCTCCTGTAATTTGAGCACGCCGTCGAGCTTCGCGAGCGCGATCCCTTCGGGATGATGCGAGAGCGCGAGACTAATTTTCGCGCCAGATTTGTTCAATTCGTGGACGAGCAGCAAACCATCCGACTCGAGATCGATCCCGACCGCGATTTTTTTGACTTCGGTTTTCGGGTCGCCGACGAGAATCCGCGTGTCGGAATATGGATTTTTCAAACGTTCTGGATCGAAGAAATCGCGCTCTTTTTTGTCGAGCTTGTCGAATTCTTTTTTCTGGTCGGCGAGAAATCGGTCGATGTCAGCTTTCGAGCGTGGGTCGGCTGAGCGCCCGGCTGCGATCGCTGTCTCGTAAAATTTTTGGATTTGCATGGCTGGGATTGTAGCATCTCGGCCGGACGAAAAAAAGGCGCTTTTTATTTTTCGGCTTTTTCGATAGACTTTCCCCGTTTTAACTTTTTGAAATGGACTTTCTCGATTTTGCGAATTTTTTGCGGCGGAAATGGCTTGTGATTTTGGTTGTCACTTTGGCAACGACTTTGGCCGCCGGGACGGTTTATTTTTTGCAGCCACCGACTGAGAAATTGACTTTGCTGTTTTCGGTCGGAGTACAAGATAACAGCGAGGTCGAAAAAAGTTTTGATTTCACAAAGGCGAGTGATGATTTTGCGGACACGATCGCGGGCTGGCTGCGCTCCCCGACTCTCGCCGAGCGCGTGAGCGGCGTGGCCGGGACGCCGGTCGGATTGACCGGACAAGCGCAGGCCACCGAGAATTTTTTGGTCGAGGCGACTTTTTTCCAAAATGACGGCGGGCTGGTCGCGGCCGCAGTCAAGCAAGTCCTCAGTGAAGAACTCGCGAAATACAACGCTCAATCGAAGTTCAAATTTTTCACAACGATCCATGGCGAGTCGACCAGTGATGCGCGCGGCGACCCAGTGAAAACAATCGCGGCCGCAATTTTCGGCGGGATCGTTTTGGCAAGTATTTGGCTGGTTTTGGCGGCGACTTTTGGCGGCAGAGTCAATTCGATTCGCGAAACAGAAAGAATTTTGCGCACTCGCGCCTCTGTGATTTTTCGCAAAGCCAAAAGCGAGGAGACCAATTTTTTGAAAAAACTCGCCAAAAAATCCGGCAATTCGATTTTGGTTGGGGCGGACTGCGATCCGCGCAAATTGGAGCTCGAACTCAAAAGTTTGGAATTGCCGCAAGACGTCGAAAAAATCGGAAAACACGAAATGAAAATCGTGATTGTGAAATTGGACGAAACGCGAGTCGACACTTTGAGAATGATTCGCGCGCTGGCCGAGGAAAAAATCGAGCTGGCGATTTGGGCTTGAAAAATCGCGAATTTGTGACTAAACTCGCACAACAATTTTGCATTCTTAATTCTTAATTCTTCCAATGCCTCTCCTCAAATCAGCCCTCAAAGCGATGCGCCGCGACCGCAAGAAAACTGCGCGCAATCGTGTGCAAAAAAACAAAATGCACGACTCAATCAAATTGGTCGAAAAATTGGCTAAAGCGAAAGATACCGCGAAAATCGGCGAGGCTTTGAAGTCGGCCTACAAAACGATCGACAAAGCCGCGAAAAGAAATTTGTTGCACAAAAAAACGGCTGCGCGCCGCAAATCGCAGGTCGCGAAAATGGCGAAATCAGCTACGAAAAAAGCCTAATTTTGGAGCCTTCTTGAAACCGCGCGAATCGAGAACTTGATTAACCAAGCGATCCGCATCGCGATTTTTTTCGCGTGCGACGTGCGCAATTTTCCATTTGGGAACTCGGACTAATAAAGCGTGAACTTTTTCAGCTAGCTTTTTCAATTCCAAATCTTTGATTTTCCAGCGGCCGGAAATCTGCTCGACCGCCAATTTGGAGTCGAGAAAAATTTCAATTTCGGTCGGGTGAAACTCGAGCGCTTTTTGCAGGCCGAGCACAACGCCGAAATACTCCGCGCGGTTATTTGTCATATCACCGAGAAACTCCGCGACTTCGGCAATTTTATTTTTGGTCGAATCGAAAATAACCGCAGCTGCCGCGGCCGGACCGGGATTGCCACGCGCACCGCCGTCGCAAAAAAGACTTAATTTCATGAAACCTAAAACTTAAAACATGGAACAAGATAGCATAAAAACTGTTTCATGCTGCATGTTCCATGTTTAATGTTTACTGGAAAATCACGTACGAGAAAATCGGGATCGCCGACTCGCGGCGGAAGCGCGTCTCGATTGTTTGCTTCACACCACCTGCAAAACCCTCTGAAACGATATAGGTATATTCGTCCGCCCATGGCTCATCACTCTCGAGCTTGTATTTGAGGGAATTTGAAGGAACACCTGATGCCTCAGAGAGCGTGGCGATAAGATTGACCGTGAGGCGTGCACTTGTCCACTGCTTGCTAGCATCAACCTCCGTCATCGCATCGTAAAGATCGACCAAATACTCATGTGGTGTCGCGTAACGAAAATTTTCTTCGACTGAGGAGACACGATTGAAACTTGCACCAATGGAAGTCTCTGCCTCACTCAAATTTTGATTGATATCTTCACCAGCATAGACATCTCCGTCTGGAGCAGCCGGATTGTGCGCATCAGAATCATTCAAATCAAAAATGAAGCAATTACTACGGCCATTGCCGCAATCATCGTCAAAATCAGACTCCCAAGCCACACCCTGCAGTGTGTGCTCTTCACCATAACCATCGATCGCTGAAAAAGTCCAAGTGAAAAGCTCGTCGTTTATTTTTGTCGCTCCGGTCCAGGCCGGATCCCAGTTAACGCCAGGATCGAAAATAATTTTTTTGGCACTAGTATCAGAAAGCGACACGAATCTATCTTTTGAGTCAGGCGCACTAGGATCCTGGTCAATCAAAAGACTCAGGCTGAGTGGTCGACTTTTTGTCAGGTCTCCCCATTCATCATCTCCAAGTTCACCGTCCTTGTTGCCGAAGAAGTATGGGTTTGGGATGAAATATTCATCGCCGCTTTTTAGCGTGCGCGAAAAGAGTCGCCAAAAGCCTCGCCCGCCAGAAAGATTGCTATCTGTGAAATTTACGAAACGATACGGATTCGTCGCGTCACAAGTGCCAGCAAAGTTGGATGTGGCATCGAGATTTATAGTACTGCCGCAAACCAATTGATTTGGATCGTTTTGATAGCCATCTTTGTAGCCGTCCAAATCATATAGCGCAAGCTCAACCCCACTCTCTGCAGCCGAATAGGCAATATTTGCATGTTCAACTTGTGTAGTCGTCTTTATAAAACCAAGGATGAGCTTGGTCACTATCGTCGCAGACAAGAGCAATACCATGGTCAGACCGACAACTACGAGCAGCGAGACACCGCGTCGGTCGCAGAAATTCCTACGGAAACGGGAAAAAAAATCTGACATTTTTAGAGTGAGCTTTTAACTTCATTTTGTGCGCGTCCGCCGATAGTGGTCTGCAGCGTAATCGAAGGAATTTCTCCGCGTAATCCGCGCGATCGAGAAGCACTGGGTTCAGCTGTCATCTTGATTGTGATATGAGGCTGCTGCTGCACATCATTGGTAAATTCGGCAAAAGCTTTGCGTGGATCTTCCACCGGCGAAACATAAAATTTCAGTGATGTAATTTTGATCGAATCAGGCTGGATTTTTTGGAAAGTATAATTTTTAAAATCAATCTTCGGAGTCCATGTATCGATGATTTCATCAGAGTTTGAATCACTACCGTCCAGTTTCAACATTTCAAGTCGGTACTCATAAGTACCGTTGATATCTTCGGGAACAAGCTTGATAACGGTTTTCTCAGTACCATCAGCGGTGATGAGATAAAGTTCGCACTGTTCATAACCAGATGTGCCCGGGGCCACAGGTACAAGAGGCGGAGTGCAAACTGCAAGAGAGCTTGCATCATCGAGAGGATTGGGGCCGGTATTTCTACCAATATTTTCGTCAAAACGCGTAATCTTATCGGGATCACCATCTCCGTCGATATAAAATTGTTTTGCATAATTGCCATAATTCTCACCGTATGCCGAGTTATTCGTCGCGGAATATTGATACTGAAAACGGTTCCAATATTCTTCGTAGTCAATCGTGCCACGACGCACTTCTTTCACGATTCGCTCAAAAGCAATCCGTGCTTCCTCGTAAAGCACTTTCGAAACATCTGTCTTGCGCTGAGTCGCGAAAGAATTGGTGAAAATACCTGTGACCATCGTGATAATTACCAAAAACACGGAAATCGCAACAAGCGCCTCCACAAGCGTGAAGCCCTTTTTATTGCTGCGAACGCGATAGATTTGGGAGAGCATTTAATTGTGGTCTTTACGGCCAAGATAATCAGTAAGAATAGTGGTAAGAGTCACGTTATTAATTTTCCCGCGATCATACCACTCAACTATCGAAGTCACGCGCAAAATATTGTTAGCCTCAGTGGTTAGGGCATCTTGGGTCTGATCGTCATTGAGATACTCTGTGTAAATTTCGCGATAAAAAGGCGTGTCTGCGCCATTCGAAAATTGGTTGTAGAGTCCATTTGCGTCGATTTTGAGTTGATAATCGGCATCGCTATCACCTACACCATCGTACAGATCAAGCCTACCGCCTAGGCCTGCAGACTGAAGTTCCCAACGGTAATTGTTAGGATCAAATCGCGCGACATACTGCTGTCGATGCCTGATCGGATCGATAGAGTATCCCCCACCAGAATCAACGCACTCCGAAGGATCGAGATTGTTCCAGCAAGTCCGTCTGTCTCCCGCGAAACGCAACCAGTTGGTATCACGAATTACTCGCACCGCCTCCAGTCCTTCACGCGCGAGATTAGTAGCGATCACACGTTCTTTTGTAAGATCATTATTAACCGTCGCTATGGCAAAAAGACGCGCTGAAGCCAGCGCACCAACAATCAACACGATCGTAGCTACTAGAACTTCGATCAAAGTCTCACCGCGACGAGATTTGATTATGGCAAGCATTAGTTTTTGAAAACTTGGGGCGAAGTGGTCACGCGATTAAATTTGATCGTACGAGTTTGATCCTCAGTCAGAAGTTTAAACTCAGCTTCAAAATTTTGAAGCTCCACTGACGAATTTCCGAGGATGTTAGTCTCCGCGTATGGCGGTTTGAAAATAACCGTGACTGTATTACCCGGCGTGTTCGGCCAAGCTTCGCCAGATGTGAGATCTTCGCCTTTCAGAAAAGTTAGCTGCACATATTTGTAGGCATTGATATTAACCGTCTCCAACTCTGAATCTTTCGAAGGTGTATAGATCCCGTCCGGCAAAATCCGATTAGCAATATCTTCGTCAGCGTAATTTACGTTTACGGCAGCACCTTTGGCTTCATTCCAGTCATCGACAAAAAGAACTGCCTTTTGTTCTGTTGGCTCAACCGCATCCGTCAAATCAAAAAATACACCGTAACCGCCCGTCGGTATTTTACTTTGTGAGTTTAATTCGCTCGCGATTGCTTGAGTACGTGCCTGATTGAGTAAACTCACAACATCAGCGACTGTCTTCTCGAATTGACTACGACGGATCGATGCAACAAACCCGGGAACCGCTGCGATGGTAATCACCATCAAAATCATCACAACGACAATCAGCTCGACGAGAGTAAAACCTTTGCGCGCACGAATGAGTTTTCGCAGTTTTTCCACTAAAATAAATTAAATTGGTTGATAATTTTACCAAATTTTAGCTTAAAAAGCAACTAATGGCTCTTAAAATCGGGATTGTCGGACTGCCAAATGTCGGGAAATCGACGCTTTTTAACGCGCTGACTAGGTCGCACGCAGCTGCTGCGGAAAATTATCCCTTTTGCACGATCGACCCGAATATCGGAATTGTCGAAGTCCCCGACGAGCGCGTGGACAAATTGGCGCAGTTTTCGCAGTCGAAGAAGAAAATTCCGACCGCGATCGAATTCGTCGACATCGCCGGGCTGGTGAAAGGTGCGAGCGAGGGCGAAGGTCTCGGCAATAAATTTCTCGCGCACATTCGCGAAGTCGACGCGATCGTCGAAGTCGTCCGCGATTTCGTGAATCCCGATATTCAGCATGTTTCGAACGAGCCGGACGCCACCGAAGATATCGAGGTGATCGAGACGGAATTGATTTTGGCCGACCTCGCGACGCTAGCAAAACGCGGAAGCGATTTCGAGAAGCGCGCTCGGGCGGGCGAAAAAGATGCGAAAACCGCGGCGGGATTGATCGCGCGATTGCGGGAAAATTTGGAGGCAGAAAAACCGGCTCGGTCGGTCGAAATCGAAAATGAAGATGAGGCGAAAATTCTCCGCGAGCTGCAACTGCTCACAGCAAAACCTTTAATTTACGGTGTAAACGTCGATGAAAAAAGTTTGGCGAATTTCGATGTCGCGAATTTTCGGGCGAAAACGAAACTCCCGGCCGACGCGAAAATCGTGCCGATCTCGGCGAAAATCGAGAGCGAGTTGGTCGAACTTTCCGACGAGGAAGCGGCGATTTTCCTCACTGATTTGGGTTTGCAGGAATCAAGTTTGAACCGACTGATTCGCGAAGCGTATTCGCTTTTGAATTTGATTACTTTTTTCACAAGCGGCGAAAAAGAGACGCGCGCGTGGACGATTGAAAAAGGTTTGACCGCGCCGAATGCCGCCGGGAAAATTCACACCGATTTCGAGCGCGGATTTATCAAGGCCGACGTAATCGCGACGGAAAAACTTTTGGAAGCCGGGAGTGAAGCGGCAGCGCGGGATCGCGGTTGGATTCGTTCGGAAGGCAAAACTTACCTCGTTCAGGACGGCGATGTCTGCGTTTTCAAATTCAATGTCTAAAAAAATTCTCCTTTTCGGCGCGGACGGCCAACTCGGAAAAGCTTTGAAACAAGTGCTTTCCGCTGATTTCGATTTGAAAAGTTTTTCGCGAAACGAACTCGACATCACGAATTTCGCGGAAGTCGAAAAAGTTTGCAGCGAAATTCGTCCCGACTTTTTGGTGAACGCCGCCGCATTCACCGCCGTCGACCGCGCGGAGACCGAACGCGAACTCGCGACACTCGTGAATTCTGAAGCCGTCGGAAATCTCGCGCGGGTCGCGAAAAATTTGAATGCGAAATTAATTCATTTTTCGACGGATTATGTTTTTGATGGCAAGCCGCAGGCGCAGCCCGCCGAAGCTCAAAGAGCGAAGGCGGGAGAAAATTTTGCAGGTTATTTCGAAAATGACGAGCCGAATCCGGTTAATTTTTACGGCGGATCGAAGCTCGCCGGAGAACAAAAAATTTTAGAATCGGGTTGCGATTTTGCGATTTTGCGAACGAGCTGGCTCTTCGGCGACGGCAAAAATTTCGTGCGGACGATGCTCACGCTCGCGCAAGAAAATACTGAAATTAAAGTAGTTTCCGATCAAATCGGCTGTCCGACTTTCACCGAAGATTTGGCGAAAATGACGCGCGAGATTTTGAAAAAAAATCTGAGTGGAATTTTTCATGCAACGAATTCCGGTGCGACGAGCTGGGCAAATTTCGCACGGAAAATTTTTGAGTTGAAAAATCTACCGACGAAAGTGATCACCATTCCGACCAAGGAATTTCCGACTCCCGCGCGGCGACCGCAGAATTCGATTCTGCAGAATTCGAAACTGCCAGAAATGCGCAGATGGGAAGACGCGCTCGCGGAATATTTGGAATCACTTTGATTTTTTCCGCACTGCCGCCAAACCTTTCCAATCCTCCAAATCGAGTTTGGGTCTTTTTTTACGGTATTTCGCGTAAAGTTCAATTCCTTTTTCGTCTTCGAGAATCTCAACCGTGATCCCCTTTTGGCGCAATAATTTTTCGTTGCCCGACGCATTCGTGACATCGCCGACGACGACTTTCTTGAAACCGCGCATGTAAATCAGCGCGGCGCAAACATCGCAGGGACTGAGCGAAGTAAAAATCGTCGTCCGACTGAAATCGATCCGGCCAGCGTCGCGAATGGCCGAAGTCTCACCGTGATTGTACGGATCATTTTCTTGAACGAGTGTGTTGTGACCTTTGCCAACGATCGCACGCGTTTTGTTGTCGATAATGACCGCGCCGATCGGACAGCCGCCTTCGGCAAAACTTTTTTGCGCGAGCAAAACTGCAATGCGCATAAAATCCTTATTTTCCAGCATTTTCCAGAAACTTTTTTCAACTAATTTTAGCAAACTAGTCGTCGGCAAATGCGCAATCAGATCAAGCAGCGCGTCCGAAACCGGAGTTTTTTTGTGAATAAAAAATGACATCGCGAATTATTTTAGCAACAAAAAGTAGAGATGTTGCATGCAACATCTCTACCTCTTTTAAATTTTTGCAGAAATTATTTGAGGGTGACTTTGCAGCCGGCCTCTTCCAATTTCTTTTTGATTTCCTCAGCTTCTGCTTTCGGAACATTCTCTTTGATGACTTTCGGAGCGCCTTCGACAGTCGCTTTCGCTTCACCGAGACCTTGACCAGTGATTTCTTTGACGACTTTGATCGCGCCAATCTTATTCGCGCCGGCATCAGTCAGCTCGATCGCGAAAGAAGATTTTTCCTCGCCTGCCGGAGCACCAGCCGGAACACCAGCAGCCGCGACTGCGACCGGAGCCGCCGCCGAGACGCCGAACTTCTCCTCCATCGCTTTGACCAAGTTGGCCAAATCGAGGACTTTGAGCTCGCTCACTGCGTCGAGAATTTTTTGAGCCTCAGCTGAGAGCTCGATTTTTGCCTCATCAGACATTTTAAATTGGGTTAAAAATTATTAATAAATTAAGCCTGCGCGCCTTGTTTTTCGCGAATGGCGTCGAGAGCACGAACGAAGCCCGAAATAATTTGATTGCCGGCAACCGCGAAGCCGCGAATCGGAGAAACCAAAAGTCCAACCAATTGACCAAGCAGGACATCTTTCGACGGCAACTGGCCGAGCTGCTGAGCAGCCGCTTTGGTAAGAATTTCGCCCTCGAAAATACCGCCGAGCAAATCAATTTGCTTGAAATCGCTTTTCGCTTTTTCGAGAATCTGGAAACCAGCCAGCTCGTCACCGTGGGAGAAAACCGCGGCAACCGGACCTTCGAGTGCCTCAGCCGGAATTTCTTTCATCCCCGCGTTTTTTGCCGCGAGCTGAATCAAAGTTTTTTTCGCGACAACCATTCGCGCCTCGCCTTCGCGCAACTTCGAACGAAGCGCCTGAATCTCGGAAACTTTGATCCCGATGTACGCGGTCAGCGCGACCGATTTGGAATTTTTGAATTCGGCCTCGAGGTCGGCGAGAATTTCGGATTTTTTGGATTTGGTGACAGCCATTTTAGTGAGATAAAAAAGAAGGTTTGCGCTCAGACTGGAGACAGCAAACCCTTTGGAAACAGTGGTTTTGCCTCGGCGGGATTTAGCAACCCGCTTTCTTCAGCCCGAAATGTAGGGGGATTTTAGCGAAAAATTTACGGAATGCAAATTTTTTTACTGCGCCGGAGTTTCGGTCGAGTCAGCCGCCGGAGCAGTTGAATTTTCCGAACTGCTGGTCGTAGTCGTTTGCTCGGTCGCAGTCGTCGAATCAGTTTGGGCTGAATCACCTGCTGAAGTTTTGATCTCACAGTAGTCGGACATTTTGCCGACGATCGCGAGCGAAATTTCTTTTTTACTAGTCGGATCAGCCTCGATAGTTTTTTGATAAGTCCCGAAAGCATCCGCCGCGACTCCGACCTCGGCGAGAATCTGCTGCGCTTTCGTCTCGATATCCGCACTCGAATCGGTCGGATTGTTCGCAGGAAGGCAAAGAATTTGCGCGGACAAATCGATGAAAAGCGCATCGGTCAACGCGACATCAGTCGGAACTGTCGGCTCGTCGGCCGGCGGATTTTCGCTCGGATCGGCCGGGCCGCTGCCAAAATTGCAGCCGAAAAGCAGAGTTGAAACGGCCAAGGCCGCAAAAATCTTTTTCATTTTTTAAGGTTAAAATTCGTTTCAAGTTTATTCCAAAAATGGCAAAAGTCCAAAAAGCCGTGAAATTGGTGGAAAAATTTTTGGCCGGAAAGCCGAAAAAACCAGTCGTCGTGCTCGTCGGTCCAACCGCGAGCGGCAAAACCGCGGCGGCGATTCGACTCGCGGAGAAACTTCGCGGGGAAATCGTGAACGCTGATTCGCGACAAATTTACCGCGGGCTCGAGATCGGCAGCGCTCCGCCGACCGCGGACGAGCGGAAAAAAATTCCGCACCACCTCGTCGGAATTTTTTCCCCGCGAAAAGTCGTCTCTGTCGCGACGTACCGGAAACTCGCGGAAAAGAAAATTCGGGAAATT
The DNA here is from genome assembly GCA_043799575.1 of Patescibacteria group bacterium. Classification (GTDB taxonomy): domain Bacteria; phylum Patescibacteriota; class Gracilibacteria; order JAHISY01; family JAHISY01; genus JAHISY01. The sequence goes on from JAZDNQ010000025.1 coordinate 23,316, forward strand.
TTGACGCGACGGAAACTCCCGATCGTCGCGGGTGGGCACACGCTTTTAATTTCCGCACTCGTCGAAAATTTTCGTTTCCCGGGTAAAGCCGATCTTGCACGGCGCGCGGCGCTTGAAAAAATTTGGCTGAAAAATCCGCAGAAATTGTGGGAAAAACTGCGAAAAATCGATCCGAACGCGGCGGCGAAAATCCCGCCGGAAAATCGCCATCATCTCATTCGCGCGATTGAGCGCGCCGAGAATTCGGAAAAACCGACGCTCGGAAAACGCAAATTCGACTTTTTGATTTTCGGAATCGCGACCGACCGCGAAAAACTTTATGCGCAGATCGATCACCGCGTCGATGGAATGCTGCGCGCGGGACTTTTGAGCGAAGTCGAATCACTCGCGAAAAAATTCGAGCGCTACTCCCCCGCACTGCGCGGACACGGTTATCGGGAAATTTTGGATTTTTTGCATGGCGAAAAAACTTGGGAAACTGCCATCGAGGAAATCAAACGCGACACGCGCAATTACGCAAAACGCCAAATGACTTGGCTGCGCAATTGCGACTTCGCGAGCGAGATTCACTGGATTTGACGGCAAAAAGTCCTCAGGTAAAATCAGCCACTTAAAAAATTTTTGGCTGAGGTTTCTGAAATTCTCGAACCAAATCGCACACGAATTACTTTTTTAATCAGAAGAATATTTAGGTCTATAAATTTTCAGCCAATCCAAGAATATATCTCAACAAAAGATGAGTGGACTCTTATTAAGAGATTAAATCGCAACTGTAGAGAAACTCGATTAAGAGAAATCTTCTCTGACCTTGCAGATGTTTTGGAATATTTACCTGATCAACATGCTAAAAAATTACTGCGGCAAACCGAAAGTGCGTTAGTTGATTTACCGTGTTTTTTGATGGACCCAGATGACACCGATTTTCAAATCGAAAAATTATTGGAAATCGCTCGCGAAATCTTTGACGAAGTTTGCCAAATTTTGGGAGAATTGGTTTCGCAAATTGAAGAAGCTCGCCCGCCATCTCGTCCTTAAATTCCTGAGCCTGCATGCGAGACGACGCGTTTCGGCTAAATCGACGATCGTCGGAATCACCGGTTCGGTCGGCAAAACGACGGCGAAAGATGCGGCGGCGCAGATTTTGGCCAGCCGGTTCAAAGTTTTGGCGAATAAAAAAAGTTTGAATTCGGAGTTCGGTGTGCCACTCACGCTGCTCGAAGAAAATTCCGGTTTTTCCAATCCGCTGAAATGGCTCGGGATTCTTTGGCGCGCGGAGTGGCGCGGAACATGCAAATTGTCCGCGGAAAAAATCGTGCTCGAGCTCGGCGCGGACAAACCCGGTGATATTGCGAAATTGCTCGAAATCGTGCGACCGCAAATCGGCGTTTTTTTGAATGTCGCGCCCGTACATCTCGCCGCGGGACAGTTTGCGAATGTCGAGGCGATCGCGCAGGAAAAACGGAAATTGATTGAGAATTTACCGGAAAGTGGCATCGCGATTTTGAACGCGGACGACGAATTTTCGCGCGAGACAAAAACGAAGGCGCGGAAAATATTTTTCGGTTTTGGGAAAAATGCGAATCTCCGCACAGAGAAAATCGTTGAAAATCTCAACGGAATTTCCGCGCAGATTTTTTGGAAAAAAGAATCAGCGCAGCTCACCGTCCCGATCGTCGGTCGACAAAATTTGCCTTCAATTTTGGCCGCACTCGCCGTCGGTCTCGCAAGCGGAATTCCTTTGAAAAAAGCTGTTTCTGCGCTCGCAGATTTTCATTTGCCATCAGGAAGACTGAATCTTTTGAGTGGAATTTGCGGCGCGAAAATTCTCGACGGCTCGTACAATTCGAATCCGAAAAGTCTCGCTGCGGCACTCGACACGCTCGCGCATTTACCAGCGAAACGCAAAATTTTCGTCGGCGGACAAATGAACGAGCTCGGCGCAGAGTCGGAAAAATTTCATCGGGAACTCGGCGCAAAAGCGGCGAAAATTGCCGATCTGATAATTGGAGTTCATGGCGACGCGAAATTTTTCGGTGGGAAATTTTTCGCAACTGCGGGCGAGGCCGGGAAATTTTTGCAGAAAGAAATTCGCGCGGGCGATTTGCTTTTGGTGAAAGGCAGCCAAAACAAAGTCCGGCTCGAAAAAACAATCGCACAACTTTTGGCAGATCCGAACGACCAAAAACTACTTTGTCGACAAGAAGCAGATTGGCAAAAGCGCTGAAAATATGCTAAAATTCTGCGAATTAAAAACAAAAAATGGCTGATCTGGAAAAGCTTTTACGCAAGCAAATCGACAATGCTTGTTCGGATTTGCACCTCATCACGGGCGAACCACCTTTTTTGCGTATGCCGAATGGCGAGCTCAAACCGATCGATGGTGAGCCGGTGATTTCGCGGGAGGAAATCGAAAATATGGCGCGCGATATCTTGGGTGAGGAAGGTTTGGAAAAATTGCGCGAGGAAAAAGAAGTTGATTACGCGATCGAACGCAAAGGTCTTTCGCGATTTCGTACGGCTTTTTACGAGGAAATGCGCGGTCCGGCGATCGCGATTCGCGCGATTCCTTTTGAAATTCCCAAACCGGAGCAAATCGGCATCCCAGCCGGGATTCTGAAACGAGTCGGCCGGAATGAAGGCTTGGTTTTGATCACGGGTCCGACTGGCTCGGGAAAATCGACGACGCTTGCGAGTCTAATCGATTATATTAATGCTACTCGCACAGCGCGCATCGTCACGATCGAAGATCCGATCGAATTTATTTTTGAGCGGAAAAATGCGGTCATCTCGCAACGCGCAGTCGGAATCGACACGAAAAGTTTTGCAAAGGCGGTCCGGAATTCGATGCGACAAGATGCCGACATCATCGTGGTTGGAGAAATGCGCGATCTCGAGACCATGGCAACCGCGATCACACTCGCGGAAACTGGACACCTTGTGCTCGCGACTTTACACACCGACGACGCGCCGCGCGCGATTCAAAGAATTTTGGACGTCTTTCCGGCGCAGCAGCAACAGCAAATCGCACTCCAACTCAGTCATTCTCTTTCGGCCATCATGGGCCAAAGATTAATTCCGCGCCAAGATGGCGATGGTCGGGTATGTGTCCGCGAAATTATGTTCAATAATTCTGGTATTGCGAACGCAATCCGCGAACGCAAGATTTCGGAGATTTATTCGCAAATTCAAATCAATGGTGAAAGCGGTATGCAACTCTTCGACGACAATCTTTTGGAGTTTGTAGAGACAGGCGAAATCTCAAAAGAAGAGGCTTTGCACGCTTCGCACGATCCAGTCCAGATGGCCGAGAACCTCGAAAATCTTTAGCCGAAATGGCGCTTGATCAGATTGATCAAGACACCGAGCATCGTGAAGCCGAGCAGCACCTCGAAGCCGACGATGATTTTTTCGAAAATCGTGACTGGGACGATGTCACCGTAGCCGAGTGTCGTGAAAGTCGTGATCGAAAAATAAACATAATCGAAAAAGCCGGTTTTATTCGGATAATGCGCGAACATCGAGCTTGCCGAAAAATAATCAAGTAAGGCATAAACCGCACCAAAAAAAACGATGAAAAACAAAACCGTGAATCCCCAACGGCCGAGCGAGTGGCCGTAACGCGAAGTCGTGTCGAGGAAAAGATGACCGAAGTGCGCGAGATGCCGACCGGAGAAATAAGCGAAGCTTTTGCGGAAATGCATTTTGTCCTCGTATGTCCGCTCGAGTGCATCGACGAAACCTTTCTTCTCATAAATCTTTTCGAGAACAATGAAATAGCTATCGACCAGTTTGTAAAAAGTTTCGATCTGCGAACGCAAATTCTCCTTCTCCTCCCCGCGTTTCATTTTGAAAAATTTCTTACGGTATTCGCGCTCAGCCGCAAGAAAATTCTCGCGCATTTTTTTGTAAATATCGCGCGTGTCCTTATTTTCGAATAAAAGATGCTCGCGCAGCATCAGCCGCAGCAAATAGTAGTTGCAAGTCCCCTGCTCCTCGGCATCATTCGCCTCGGACAGCTTTTTTTGAATCGCGTGCCGCGCATCGGCGAAGCGCTCGTCCTCTTCACGACCCTCGATGAAATGCAGTGCGCTGTGAAAATCCATTCCGACTGCGACCTCTTTTTCATTGGTCACCGGACGAAAAACTTCGTTTTTATTCGGAAAGTTGAGCGTATTTTGATCCACTTTTTGGTTTGGGTTCGTATTATTTTAACAAAAAAACAAAGAAAAATCAATCAACTTAGTTTGCGCCAAAATACATTAAAATTACATCAATGTTTTTCTTGAAGCCCTCGCCTGCGAAAATCCAAAACCAGATCGAAAAGCTGCACGTTCACACTCATCAAAAAAAGAATTTCTTCCCTGGTCAGCGTGAGAGCGAAGAAGTCCAGCTTTCGATCCGCATGCACTGGCTGCAGCGCGCCAGGATTTTTATGTGGTTCTTGATTTTGGGAGTCGCCTCGCCTGGGATAATTTTCATTTTTTTCGAATACGTCCGGCTACCGGAAAATTATCAAATTGTTCTTAATTTGGTGATTATTTTTTATTTTTTAATGGCTTGGTTGCTGACGTTGATCGAATTTATCAAAAGTGAATTTACAATCGTGGTCGTGACGAATGAACGCGTCGTCGACATCACCCAAAAAAGTATTTTTGACTGGCAAATCGCCGAGACGAATCTCGACCGAATTCAAGAAGTCGGCGGCCAGACGCACGGTTTTTGGCTCACTTTTTTCAATGTCGGGCAGCTCGAAATCCAAACTGCGGGCAGCGATATTCCGCTGCTGATGAATTTCGTAAAGTCGCCGCAAATGACCGCGCGTAAAATTTTGGACGTCCAAAAAGCCAGTCAATCGCGGCGGCGAACGAGCGATTTTGGCAAACGCGAGAGCGATCAAGTCCAACGCCGCGCTGGAGAGAATTTTGCGGAAGAGGAGCTGCGACAGATGCGCAAAAAAATTGATTCGGAGTCTGGTCGCAAATCCGGCGATTCGTTGTAAAATACAGCCTTTATGAAAATTGTTTTTACTGGCGGCGGCACAGCTGGCCATGTCATCCCGAATCTCGCGATTATCGACGAACTGCACAAAATCGCTGGCCACGTCCAAATTTTTTATCTCGGCTCAAAAAATGGCATCGAACGTGAGATTGCTGAGAAAAAAGGGATTGAATTTTACGCGATCGAAACCGGTAAATTACGACGCTATCTTGATTGGCAAAACGCGGTCGACGCGGTGCGTATCCCGATCGGCATCACACAATCGATTTATCGACTCGTGAAAATTCGACCGAATGTCGTTTTTTCGAAAGGTGGATTTGTCGGCGTGCCCGTGTCACTCGCTGCCGCTTTTTTACGCATCCCACTCGTCGTCCACGAATCCGACCTCTCTCCCGGACTCGCGACACGCCTCACTTCCCGCTTCGCGAAAAAAATTTGTCTCAGTTTTCCGACGACGCGCTCCAACCAAAAGATCCAAATCACCGGGAATCCGGTTCGACCGCTCGGCGATGTAGAACGCGGGAAAAAGTTTTTGGGGTTTGAAAAAGAAAAACCGATTTTACTAGTCGCCGGCGGATCGAGCGGCGCCGACTTTTTGAATGAATTACTTGAAAAAAGTTTATTTATTTTGAGTAACAAAATGAATGTCGTCTGGCTCACCGGTCGCGGGAAAAAACCACAGATCGATGCGCCGGAGAATGTGCGGATTTTCGAATATCTCGACGCAGAATATCTCGATGTCCTCGCGGCGAGTGATCTCGTCGTGTCTCGTGCCGGCGCAAATGCACTTTTCGAAATCGCAGCAGCCGGCAAGCCTAGCGTTTTGATTCCGCTGCCGGCGGAGTCGTCTCGCGGTGACCAGATTGAGAATGCGCATTTTTTCGAGCAAAATCAGGCGGCGATGGTTTTGCCGCAGGAAAAAGCGAAGGTACACGATTTCGCGAAACTCGCGATTTGGCTTTTGTCGGATGCAGAACGGCTCGCGAAAATCGGGAAGGCAGCGCAAAAACTCGCCCCGACCGACGCAGCGGAGCGAATTGCTAAAATTATTTTGGATGCGGCAAAATAACTTTTAATTTATGAATTTTTAATTTTGTAAATAATTTTTAAATTCTAAGTTTTGAAAAATTAAAAATTGAGATTTATTTAAAAATTATAAAATTTAAAGATTTATGAATTTCTCCAAAAAACTCGATTTTGTCGCCTTTTCGCTCGTCGCAATTCTGTTCACTTTCCTCCCCTTCCACGCTTTTTTGTGGACTTGGTTTCACGCGCATTTTTGGACAGACTCGTGGACGATCGTCGTGCAATCGTGGAAAGAAATTTTGGTCGGATTGATCGCTATTTTGGCGGCGGTGAAATTAATTTTCATGCGTAAATTACCGCGCGACCGCACTTTTTGGCTCGGAACAATTTTCGTAATTTTGGCGCTTTTTTATTTATTTCTCGGTGGAATTTCGGAACAAAAAATTCTCGGGCTGCGTACCGCGACACTTTTTCTCATCGCATTTTTGGCCGTGCAATTTTTTGATTTCGGCACACGAGCACGCGCGCTTTTCCGCGTAATTTTGTTTTCCGGCGGCGTCGTAATTTTGTTCGCGCTCGCGCAAAAATTTTTGCTGCCCGCTGATTTTCTGCGCAATTTCGGCTACTCTGAAAATGTTTCGAGCTGGCTGCCCGGCGGCAATTTACCGATGTTTCACTTGCTCGGGAATTCCGAAACAATCCGGCTGCAATCGACTTTCGCCGGACCAAATCAACTCGCTGCTTTTTTGCTCGTGCTTTTACCGATCGCGTTTTTCGAATTTTGGCGAGGGAAAAAATTGGTGAAATATTTTTTGGCAGCGGAAATTTTGGGCGGAATTTTGGTGCTAATTTTTACTTTTTCGCGCTCGGCTTGGCTCGGCGCAGCGGCGATTTTTCTCATTTTCGCAGTCGAAATGTGGCGCAAAAATCTGCCCGCGAAATTGCGACAGCGCCTTTTTCTCGGCGGAATTTTGGCAATTTTGGGCTGCGGAATTTTGTTTTTTGCGAGCGAAAACCGCAGTGAAATTTTTGCGCGGCTCGGATCGACGAGTGAGCACTTCGCGAAAAGTCTCGCGGCCGGCGAACTAGTTTTGCAAAATCCTTTTGGCTTGGGGTTAGGTCAAACCGCAGGTGTGAGTCAAAGATTCGGCGCAGGTATCACACCGGAAAATACTTTTCTCGGCGTCGCGCTCGAGCTCGGCTGGCTCGGCGGAATTTTGTTTTTGGTTTTTTGCGGCGAACTTTTGCATAAATTGAAAAACGCCGACTCGCCGCTTTTTTACTCGCTCGTCGGAATTTTGGTCGTCGCGTTTTTTCTACATCCGCTCGAAGACGCACCGACTGCGCTGACCTTATTTTTGCTCGCCGGGATCAAAGTTGATTCGTCGTCGTCGGATCATTGACTTGCATCGTGTTCGTCGCAGCATCAGTCGCAGAGCTAGTCGCGACGGAATTGGTTTTCGTCACGACAGTACGACTATCAACATCTGGAGTTTGAATATCGTCTTTCGAATCATCGACGGCGAGAAATTTCGACAAAAAAATCATCGCGAAAACGGCAAAAAGCGTGACTCCAAGCGCAAAAAGAAACAGCGTGAAAAATGCGGCTCCCGGAGGCAGAAATTCCTGCGCGAAATAATTGATCGGCTCTTTCCATGCGAGCGCGACCAAAACACCGAGCGCGAGCCGCGCAAATTCGGCCAAAGTTTTTCTGAATTTTGGGTCAGTGAAATCCATTTTTGTTTTTTGAAATCTCGTAATTTTAGCACTTTAAGCTCAAAAAAGCAATTTGCTAAACTCATCGAAATGCAAACTACTACTTTGCCCAACGGGCTCCGCATCGTGACGCAAACTTTGCCAGGAACGGAAGCGATCACCGCACTCGTCCTCGCCGGCGCTGGATCGAGATATGAGACGCGCGCACGCAACGGACTATCGCATTTTCTCGAGCACATGTTTTTCAAGGGCGGCGAAAAATTCCAAAACACGAAAGAAGTGAGCGAAGCGATCGACGCGATCGGCGGCGAATTCAACGCTTTCACTGGCAAAGAATACGCTGGCTATTTCGTGAAAGTCGCCGCGAATCACGCGGATACGGCGTTCGATGTTTTGAGTGATATGCTCGTGAGCGCGCGCTTTCCCGCCGAGGAAATTGAGAAAGAACGCGGCGTGATTTTGGAGGAATACAACATGTACCTCGACACGCCGATGTACCAAGTCGGTTGGGATTTCGAGCGACTGCTTTTCGGCGACCAACCGATGGGCTGGGATCAGATCGGGACGCGGGAAAACATTTTGAAATTTCAGCGCGACGATTTTGTGAATTACAAAAACGAGCTTTATCAGCCCGGGAATCTCGTCGTCGCGGTCGCAGGCAAATGTGAGCACAAAGAAATCGTCGGAAAAGTCGAGCAATTTTTTAATTTCGGGAACGGCAAAAAAGCTTTTGATTGGCAGGCTTTGGAAAATTTCGAGCCGACCAGCCCGGTGAAAATTCAGAATAAAAAAACCGAGCAGGGACATCTCGTGCTCGGCGTGCGCGGCGTCGCGGCGGAAAATCAGAATCACTGGGCGCAGCGCATTTTGGCGATTATTCTCGGCGGAAATATGAGCTCGCGGATGTTTTTGAATGTGCGCGAGGCGCAGGGGCTGTGTTATTACATTCGGACGAATACCGATGATTACACCGACGCAGGCGTGGTTTCGACAAGCGCCGGAGTCGATCTGAAAAGATTGCCGAAAGCGGTCAGCGCGATTCGCGCGGAGTACGAAAAAATCGCCGCGGAAAAAGTCGGCGCGGACGAGCTGAAACGCGCGCAGGAATTTTTGAAAGGCAAACTGACTTTGCGTCTAGAAGACAGCGAAGAATACGCGCACCTCATCGGCAAGCAATTTTTGCTGTACAAAAAACAGGACGAACTCGAAGAAATTTTCGCGAAAATCGACGCGGTGAATGCGGAGCAAATCCAAAAACTCGCGCAGCAAATTTTCGTCCCAGGAAAATTCCGCCTCGCCGCGATCGGACCGTTTGAGGGACGAGAGGAAGAACTCTCAGCATTGTTGAAATAAAAAAAGCGGCGCGGCGAACGAAGTGAGCCGCGCATCCCCGCCATTCGAAAAAATTGGGGCGGCAACTTGCGAGCGCGCGTAAGAAAAATTCAGCGAACAAAGTGAGCAATTGAATTTTTTAGCCCCGAAGGGGTCCCTTTGGGACGCGCGAGCAACCAAGCTCGCCGAATTTTTGAGATCGGCGGGCAGTTTTTTGTGCTACTTTTTTGCTGTCAAAAAAGTAGCGACACCGAGCTAGAAAAAAAGTGGAATTCCGCGATAGCAAGAATTATTTAATTCGCGTATTCTTCAGCGCATCCCCCGGCGCGACCATCGGAAAAACATTTTCCTCCGGCTCGATCAAATACTCGACCAAGACCGGGCCTTTTGTCTGTGCGGCTTTTTGGGTAATTGACAAAGCCTCGGAAATCTTCGCAACTCGAAAAGCTTTGATCCCACATGCCTCAGCCAATTTCACAAAATCCGGATTGAAAAGCGGAGTCGCGGAATAATTTTTGTTGTAAAAAAGCTCCTGCCATTGCCGCACCATCCCGAGAAAGCCGTTATTGAAAACCGCTATTTTCAAAGGGATTTTCTCCTGCGCGAGCGTCGTCAATTCTTGAATATTCATTTGAATCCCGCCGTCGCCGGTGAGACACCACACCGGAATCTTCGGTTGCGCAACTGCCGCACCCATCGCCGCCGGAAGACCGTAGCCCATCGAGCCGAGACCGCCCGAGGAAAGCAATCGCCCCGGTTTGTGGAATTGGAAATGCATCGCCGCCCACATTTGATTTTGGCCGACGTCGGAAACGACAAATGCGTCGGGCGAAGTTTTATTGATCGCGTGAATCACCTCGACGGCTTTCAGTCGTTTCGGCTTTTTAGCTTGGTCAATTTTTAATAATTGCGCCTCGACTTTCGCGCCGTAAGTCTGAATCTCGGCGAGCCAAGCGGAATGATTTTGACTCGGAATTTGACGATTCAAACTGTCGAGCGCGGCGCGCGCATCCGCGAGAACCGCCGCGTCCACTTTCACGATTTTGCCGATTTCCGCCGCATCGATGTCGATGTGAATCACTTTCGCTTGCGCGGCAAACTCGGACAATTTACCCGTGATCCGATCGTCGAAACGCGCGCCGACCGCGATAATCAAATCGGCGTGCGAGATCGCGAAATTCGCCTCGGGCGAACCGTGCATCCCGAGCATCCCGAGGTAATTTCGGTGACCAAAAGGAATCGAGGAAATGCCGAGCAAAGTCGCGACAACCGGAACATCGAGCTTTTCAACGAACTTTTGCATCTCGCGGGACGCGCCGGAAATCAAAACGCCGTGACCGGAAATCACGACCGGTTTTTTGGCTTTGCGAATCAACTCGAGCGCGCGCACGATTTGCTTTTCTTTGGCTGGTCCGCGCACGAGATATCCCGGCAAATTAATTTGCGTTTTCGCGTAATCAAAATCAGCGAGCTCGCACTGCGCGTCTTTGGTGACATCGATATGAATCGGCCCCGGCCGGCCGCTGCGCGCGAGAAAAAAAGCTTCTTTGATCGCAGGCGCGAGATCTTTCGCGCGGGTGATGAGGTAATTGTGTTTCGTGATCGGAAGCGTGATGCCGGTAATATCGGCTTCTTGAAATGCGTCTGAGCCGACTAAATTGCTCGGCACCTGTCCGGTGATCGCGACGAGCGGAATCGAATCGAGATAAGCGTTCGCGATCCCGGTAATGAGATTCGTCGCGCCCGGACCGGACGTCGCGAGACAAACGCCGACTTTTCCCGACGCGCGCGCGTAGCCTTCCGCCGCGAAAGCCGCACCCTGTTCGTGCCGCGTCAGAATGTGTCGCAGCTTTTTGGAATAATTCGTAAGTGCGTGATACAAGGGTAAAACCTGCCCACCCGGATAACCAAAAATCGTGTCGACACCCTCGGCGATCAAACTTTCGAAAACGATCTCGCTACCTGTCTTTTTTCGCACGAAATCAATTCTAACGGCTTGAAATCTTGACTTCAAGACATTAAAATCCAGGTCCGCAAAATCATTTAATTTTTTTTCAAATGTCCAAGATTCAACCAGTCAACGACTACATTTTGATTGAGCCGGAAAAAGCCGAGGAAAAAACCGCAGGCGGGATTTTCATTCCCGATACAGCGGACAAAGAAAAACCACAAAAGGCGAAAGTCGTCGCGGTCGGCCCGGGCAAAATCGGCGACGACAACGAGCGCGTTCCCCTTTCAGTGAAAGCCGGCGACACGATCCTTTATTCGAAATACGGACCGACCGAAGTCAAACTCGGCGCGGACGAATATTTTTTCATTCAAGAAAGCGACGTGATCGCTGTAATCACGAAATAGTGCTTTTAACTTAAAAAAATATGCAAGACGATGTTTTTGAAAACGGAAAAATCATTATCGGCGAATCCGAAATTTCAGTCAGTGAAATTCAATGGCAGCCGCACCCAAAATTTGAAGGTGTCTGGATGAAGCACTTGATCAAAGGAGATAAAACTGGAGAGCAAATCAGTTCTCACATTGTTAAATTTGAGCCAGGCAAATTAATCGATACCCATGCACATACTGAGAACCTCGAAGTGCAAGAAGTCATTTCCGGCACAGCCAAAGGAATAATCGGAGCAAAAGAAATTAATTACCAGCCCGGCACCATTTTAGTTATCCCGGCCGGAATCCCTCACAAAGTTGTCGCCGGATCAGAAGGAGTCGTTATCTTGGCGAAATTTACTCCGGCGCTTAATTAAAAAATTTTTAACTTTTCCAAAATGCCCAAAGACATCATCTTCTCTGAAGAAGCTCGCAAAAAACTTTTCGCGGGCGTGACGAAACTCGCCGACGCGGTGCGCATCACGATGGGGCCGAAAGGTCGCAATGTGATTCTCGAAAAATCGTACGGCTCGCCCACCATCACGAATGACGGCGTGACGATCGCGAAAGAAATCGAGCTCGAAGACAAATTCGAAAATATGGGCGCGGAAATGGTGAAAGAAGTCGCGTCGAAAACGAACGACGCGGCGGGCGACGGCACGACAACCGCGACCGTTTTGGCTCATGCAATTATCGCCGAAGGTTTGAAATATCTCACCGCCGGCGCGAACGCGATGAATCTCAAAGCTGGAATTGCAAAAGCGACGAAAGCCGTCGTCGCGGAGCTCGGCAAACTCGCCGAGCCAGTCAAAACGAAAGAACAACAGAAACAAGTCGCGACGATTTCCGCGCAAAATGAAGAAGTCGGTGAAGTCATCGCCGATGTTCTAGAAAAAGTTGGTGAGAACGGAGTCGTGACAGTAGAAGAAGGCCAAACTATGGGACTCGAAGTCAATGTCGTCGAAGGCATGCAATTCGATAATGGCTATATTTCGGCCTATTTCATTACAAATACGCAAAGTCTCAAAGCCGAATTCGAAGACGCCAAGATTTTGATCACCGATAAAAAGATTTCCTCGATTCAAGAAATCCTGCCGCTGCTCGAGAAGCTCGCGAAATCCGGGCAGAAAGAATTGGTCATCATCGCCGAGGATGTCGACGGGGAGGCGCTCGCGACACTCGTCGTGAATAAGCTGCGCGGCGGTTTCACGACGCTCGCAGTCAAAGCGCCCGGATTCGGTGAGCGCCGCAAGGAAATGCTCAAAGATATCGCTGCACTAACTGGCGGAAAAGTAATTTCGGAAGAACTAGGTTTGAAATTGGAAAATGTCGAAGTAAGCGATCTCGGCCGCGCCGGGAAAATTATTTCGGACAAGGAAAATACGACCATCGTCGATGGCAAAGGCGACAAGAAGTCGATCGCAGCGCGAGTCGCGGCGATTCGCGGCGAACTCGAAACTTCGACTTCGGATTTTGACAAAGAAAAATTGACCGAGCGGCTCGCGAAATTGACTGGTGGCGTCGGCGTGATCAAAGTCGGCGCGGCGACAGAAGTCGAGCAAAAAGAACGCCAGCACCGTGTCGAGGACGCGGTCGAAGCAACCAAGGCCGCCATCGAAGAAGGCATCGTCGCGGGCGGCGGCGTGGCTTTGATTCGAGCCAAAAAAGTTTTGGAGAAATTGATTGAGGGCGAATCCGACCCGGACGAAAAAGTCGGAATGAAAATTATTTCGAAGGCGCTCGAAATCCCGGTCCGGCAAATCGCGGAAAATGCTGGTGAGGATGGTGGCGCAATTCTCGCAAAAATCGTCGAGGCGAAAACTAAGCATTTTGGTTTCGACGCCGCGAAAGGCAAATTCGTCGACCTCGTCGCAGCTGGGATTATCGATCCGAAAAAAGTGACGCGCTCGGCGCTAGAGAACGCGAGCTCGATCGCCGGAATTTTCCTCACGACTGAAGCCGCAATCGCGGAAAAACCGAAGAAAGAAGAAGCCACGCCTACGATGCCTGGTGGCATGGGCGGAATGGGTATGGGAATGTAGTGCGCACAGAGAACTATCCTGCCTCAAGGAAATGAGCAAAGCGAGTCTAAGAATCCCTAAAACTTTCAATCAAAAACCTCTCTACATGAGGGGCTTTTTCGATCCCAAGCTAGCCGAATAAGGATAGAACTAAGCCAAAAATATCAGAGGTCGATTGAGTCGAGCCGTAAATAATTTTGGTCACATTTTGGACGATCAGCAGAGAAAGAATAATCACAACCAATCCGGCCAGCGTCCAGGTAATGTGTTTTTTGGCTGAAGTGATCGCATCCTGAGCTCCATGCGCAAGCACCAACCGCAAACCTGCGATAACGAGCATCACGACTGCGACGATCGCGGCGAGATCCAATAATCCGCCAAGTAAGTAGAGAATTATTCTTTGCATCCCAGTCGCTGAATAGGTTTGGGATTCCTGGCCAGAGTCAACGCACCTGGCTGTCCCGATCGGACAAGTGATCTCCAGGCCAGCCTGCTCCGAAGCGTCGATGATGCCGACTCCGCTCGTGGCGAAAGCCGTCTGGGATAGCAGCGGGAGGAGGAGCGCTAGCGCGAGGAATATTTTTCGCATTGGAATTTGGTTAGCGGCGCGGCTTCTTTTTGTGCTGGACGGTTCTCCAGAAAATATAGAGGAAAATCAGCAAAAGCAAAATCATCAGCCATAAAAGGATTTGCTCAAGCAGGGGCGAATTTTCGACCACGACGAGCGCCGATTTAACCCGGCTCTCGCCTGAGTTGTCAGTCACTTTCAGTTTGACCAAATACTGCCCGACCTTTTGATAAATATGAGTCGCTTTAGCGGATTTGGAAGTCGGCGAGCCGTCGCCAAAATCCCATTCGAAAGCGGTCAGCTCACCGTCCTGGTCAGTCGAACGCGAACCGTCAAAAGTCGCCGTCTCACCCACGACGACGATTTGATTACCCTCGAAGAAGACAATCGGGCCTTGGTTGGCATCGTTCGGGTCGGCGTTATCCCCTAGACCGTCCTGGTCAGAATCTTTGGATTCATTCGGGTCGCAGGGAAAAGCGTCTTTGGAATCCTCTACTCCATCATTATCATCGTCCTGATCTTGGTTGTTGCCGATCCCGTCCTTGTCGCAATCCAGCGTCTCGCCTGCGTCACAAGGTAAAGCGTCTTTCGCATCGAGGACACCGTCATTGTCATCGTCCGGGTCAGCGTTGTTGCCGATGCCGTCCTTGTCGCAATCGCCCGATTCGCTCGGATCATTGGGAAACTGATCGGAATTGTCACCCACTCCATCGCCATCCGAGTCGAAACACTCATTTTTGTCGAGCGGAAATTTGTCGAGCAGATCGCTGCATTTCTCGACTCCATCGCCGTCGGTGTCCGGATTCAGCGGATCCGTCCCGAGCTGCGCCTCGGCCGAATCGGGCAAACGATCATTGTCGTCGTCCGGGTCAGCGTTGTTGCCGATGCCGTCCTTGTCCGTGTCTTCCCATTCGGTCGGGTCAAGTGGAAAAACATCTTTGGCATCGTTTACTCCATCACCATCGGTGTCGTATTTCTTCGGATTCGTGCCGCCAGAATTCTCAGCCTCATCATTCAAACCATCATTGTCATCATCAATATCGACTGAATCGCCCACTCCGTCCCGATCGGAATCAGCATCGACAAAAAAAGTCTTCTCGACATAATCATTGGATGGATCGTCGCCGGCTGGCTCGGAAGGAAAAATCTTAGCCGCAATCTTGTGCTGACCAACAATCGCAGTCCAATTCACGAAAACCTCATCTGGAATACTCCCTGATTTCACACTGACTGGCTGGTCAGTCGCGATTTGCGCGCCATCGACAAAAAACTTGACTGTCCCAATCAAATCTTGCGAGCCATTATTGTGGACGGTCGTGTAAATCTTGACGACCCGCCCAGCAACCACGCCACTCACCGGCTGGATAACCAACTCACTAGCCACGAGCGAAAGGTCATTGTCAAAAGCAGCTGCCGCGAAAGCGAGCGAACTCGCAACTGCCGCAACTGAGACTAAAAAACGTGAGAGTGCTTTCATCGCCAAGGTTTAAGTTGGCTGAATTTTAGCAAATTAAAGCTGGCGGCCGGGATCGCAATTTTGGCCGCTTTCATCAATCCACTGAACGACAGTCACCTTTTGCTCGTCCAGTGAATTACCGTGTCGGTCGGCCACCCCAGCAAAACGTAATTCATACCACTCGCGGCACTCGGGAGTCGCGCCCGAGATCGTGAGCCGAATATTTTGGGGAGCGACAAAAATAACTTTCTGAATCGCAACCGAATCGGTTCTTTGGTTGCGAAAATTGAGATCCCGCAAAGCAAAGGTCGCCTTGGCGACCGAATCCGGATCAAGCGGCTCATTGAACCTGAGATCGATCGTTCTCAAACCTGGACCGGTAAATTCCTGCCAAGCCAGTCGTGGCGGAGTCGTGTCCGGCAAAATCTTGAGACTCAAATCCTGGTCGGAGTTGAGATTAGTCTCGAAAATCGCCAGATTTTCGCGCGCATCAAAATCCTGGGAAACCAGCAAAAATCCAGGCGGTAGCTTAACTGTGACGCGGAAATGATCGGCTGCCGAACCGGGTTGTTTAAAAAGCTTGAGTTTGTAAATTCCATTTTGGAGAACCGAAGCTGGCAATTGGTAAGTCAGACTGATCTCACGTGACTCACCCGGATTCATTTCTATGATTTTGCCGAAAACTGAACGCGCCCCATCTTCGAAAGTCTGGTCGAGACGGCCAGAAATTTTTTGGGAGCCGAGCGGAACGAAAATCCGCCAAAGACTTTTGTAGTAGCCGGAAATCGGCTCAGCTGGGTCGCCACGGTGCGCGAGCGAAATCTTCAGATTGGCAGTCCCGACTAATTCCTTCTTCTCATTTTCGGTAAATTCGAGATCGTAGAAAACATCTCGGACTAAATAGCGACTCGATTTCATCCCGCCGAAATTACCTTCGATGATCGCGAGCAAATCGGAATTTTGGGGAGCTGGCAGCACGTCGCCCCAGTTTTTTGCTGCGACAACTTTTTGGGCGTCAGCATCTTGAAAATAAAATAGTAAATGCTTGGTATGCAGACTATCTAGCAAGCTTGCGACCGCTTTTTGGGGGTGAAAAATCGATTTTTTGATTAAGTTTTTGGCGACCTCAGCTAAAAAATTTTTACGATTTTGAATCTGGTCGGGATCGTGCAAATCGATGTTTTGAATTTGATTTTCCAGTGCGGCGAAAAGTCCGGCTTCACCTCCGATCTCGGGAGAAAGTTCTTTGGCCAAATTTTGGAAAGCCGTGAAATCAATCGCGATCACGCCGTCGAAATCCGAGTCGGGATAACCCAATTTGTAAAGCCGCATCAATTCCTTGGCCGAGGTCGGAAAATCCGGATCGAGATTGCCATCACGGAAACCATGACCGGGGTAGAAATCCCCAGCCAGTAAACTGGCGACGACTGGATCGGGCGGCTGGGAATTTTTCTGGATCAGTTTTTCGTCGTAAACGTTGCCGAATTCGAAAAATGGCAGGCCGAAACGAAATTTGAGAATCGCGAACGAGGTGATAAATCCCCCGGCTGGTCGGCGCTCGGCGTCATTTTGGAAAACGATCAGATAATCGCGCGCACCTGGAAAACCAGTGATTTCGCGCAAACCGAGCGCGCGCAGCTCACCTAGAGCGATCTCGGCGAAGATCACGATCAAAAGGCAAAAGGCGGCCAAACCAATTCCAATCCACTTCCAAATTTTTCTTTTTTTATGAAAGCGCGCGAACAAATCAGAAAGCTGCATTTCCCGAAAATTCTAACACGCCGTAAAATCGGAAAGCTTAATTTACCAAATGCAAATCATCTCCACTCAAAATGCCCCCCAAGCGATCGGACCGTACTCTCAAGCGATCATTGCCGCTGGTTTGATTTTTACGAGCGGCCAAATCGCGCTCACTCCCGCTGGCGAATTTTTGAACGGAACGATTGAGGAACAAACGCGGCAAGCTTTGGAAAATTTGGGAGCAGTTTTGAAAGCTGCTAATTCCGATCTTTCCAAAGTGGTGAAAACAACTATTTTTCTAGCGAAAATAGAGGACTTCGCGAAAGTGAACGAAATTTACGCCGAGTTTTTTGGGGGAAACAAGCCGGCCAGGTCAACAATCGCGGTCGCGGCCTTGCCGAAAAATGCCAAAGTCGAAATCGAAGCGATCGCCCTAGCTGATTAATTTTTCGCCAAAACAACAACTTCCCGTCCGACGATCTGGTTCGGCCGCGCATAAATCAGCTTCTCCGTGTTTTGCATTTTCCAGCCAAATTGGGCGATTTTGGGCAAAATAATTTGGGAGGCAAAAAACTTTGGCAGACCTTTCTCGAGATAAATCGGAAAGCAGATCGCGACGCGCGAGCAGTCGAGCCAGCCAAAAAAATGGAAATACAAATCAGCCAGCTCAGCGAAAATTTTGGTTCGTATCCTCTCGTCCGGCAAAATCCGGCGCGGCGGCCCAAGGTAGCCCTCAGTCGCGACGAAATCGAATTTTTTGAAAGTCTTTTGTCTGGCGTCGTGCCGAAAAAGCTCGGCTGACAAACCAAACTCAGCCAAATTTTTTTGTGAGAAATCGAGCATGCGCGCATCGAGATCGCTGCCGAGAATCGAGTGGCCCAGCAGTCCAGCCTCGACTAGCACACCACCGGAACCGCAAAACGGATCGTAGATTTTGGCTTTCTCGGAATCACGTGCCGCAAGATTGACCAAAATCTGGGCCAACTTGGGCGGCAGCATGCCGACTCTTGCGTCGCGAAATTTTTTTTCGTAATCGCGAAATTTGTAATTCTCGAAAGGCTGAACTGCGGTCAATTTCGCGAGCCACCAATTTTTGCCAGAATTCGCAATCAAAATTTCGAGGCCGTCTTTTTTGACAATCTCAAATTGGGATTGGGCCGAGCTGAGATTGGTGAAATTTTTATTAGCGAAACGAGCTGAAATCTTAGCCTTTTGTAGCGCTCGCTTCGCACCGACCAAAAATGTTTTCAGGGTCGGATCGTTCTCGGGAAAAAGCGAAATCGCGAAATTATGTTTGCCGGTTTTTTGGGCAAATTCCTTTTCGAGGAATTCGGCGACCGGAGCGATCGGGAAATCAAGCGAATGCGCGAAAACCTGCCCCGCCTTGATCACTCCCCCGACTTTTTTCAAATCAAGATTGAGCAAATTTTCGAAAATGGCAAAAGTTTTTTCACGCGCCGCGATTTTGGCATTAGGAAACTTGGCCCGAATTTCGGCAATTGAAATCGCCGGATTTCGCCCTAAAATTACAAGCGTTTGCGGAAGTCTGGAATTCATCTCGTGGAAATCGGAATCGCGCTCGCGATTGCTTTGGCTTTCGCGGCAGGCTGGCTGGCGGCTGATTTTTGGGCAGCGGCTCATCCGCCCAGTTTTAAAATTTTAAACGATTCAGGGAAATAAAACTGCTAAAATCTCCGCGTGCCAAATCTGAAAAAATATGCCGCGGCCGGAGTGAATATCGCCGAAGGCGATGCCGCTTCGAGTCTCGCCGGTCAATTCGCTGCGAAAACTTTTCCCGGACGGAAAGGAAAAATCGGCGCGGCTGTGAAATTGCCGGGCGGATTCGCCGGGATTTTGGATTTTGGGAAATACTATTTGGTGACGGGCGACGACGGCGTCGGGACAAAAATGGAAGTCGCCGAACGAATGCAGAAATTCGACACGCTCGGCGCGGATCTGCTCGCTATGGTCGCGGACGACGCGGTTTGTCTCGGTGCAGAAGTGATCTCGATCACAAATACTTTGGACACGCCGAAAATGAATCGGAAAATTGTCGGCGAACTTTTGAAAGGTCTCGCGCAAGCTTGCCTCGCGGAAAAAATCATCATCGCGGGCGGCGAACTCGCGGAAGTTGGGAAAGCTGTGAACGGAATGGTTTGGAACGCGACCGCAATCGGGATCGTCGATAAAAAGAAAGTGATTCTCGGAGACAAAATCAAACCGGGCGACGCGATTATTTCGCTGCAAGAGAAGGGTTTACGCTCGAATGGTTTTTCGCTCGCGCGCAAAATTTTGCGCGATAATTTTGGTGAAAGTTGGCACACGGCGAAATTTGGTGCGAAAACTTGGGGCGAACTTTTGCTCACGCCGAGCCAGGTTTATCACGCCGGAATTTTGAGCTTGGTCGGACGCTTCGGAGAAAAAGCGCAAGTCGCAGTCCGCGGAATCGCGCACATCACCGGCGGCGGAATCCCGGGAAATTTGCCGCGAATTTTGAAAAATAAAAAACTCGGCGCGCGACTCAACAATCTTTGGCCGATGCCTGATTTTGTGAAAGAACTGATTCGGATCGGCAAAGTTGCGACTGAGGAAGCGCGCGAAGTTTGGAATCTCGGCAACGGGATGCTCGTCGTCGTCGCGCCGCAAGATGTCACGAAAACTTTGAAAATTTTGGCGAAAAGTAAAATCGCAGCGCGCGTCGCCGGGAAAATCACCAACTCCGGAAAGATCGAAATCATTTGATTTTAATTTTTCGCAATGCCTCCAAAAATTTGTGCCGCGTGCGGACTCGACTGTGCGCAGTGCGGCGCCTATTTGGCGCACAAAAATAATGATGACACGCTG
>JAZDNQ010000029.1:0-10244 GCA_043799575.1 Patescibacteria group bacterium
TCCGGTCAAAATGAAAACCAAAATTCTCCCGCAAAGAGGTTTTATTTCTGACAATCAGAGTCCGAAATTCGGCACGTCGGGGCACGAAGAGCTTTTGTTGGAAAAGGTGAAGGGCGGCACAAAAATCAATTATGTTTACGAGGTTGATATTCACAAAAAGTGGTTGCGAATCATCGCCAAGCCGCTGATCGGTTGGTTCGCGATGAAAGCATGGGAAAAGGCTGTTATCAATGAACTGAGAAAAATTTTAGATAAACGCAAATAGTAGACGCGTCACAGTGGAAAGTTTGTATAACATACAAATACTTCATACAATGTAGCAGTTAGTTTGGATAATAACCAGTTAGGCGACATATTTCCAAGTCTCTTTTTAGAATAAGGAACGAGTGAAAAATTTTCTTGATTTTAATGAGGGGAAATAAGGAGTTTTCTCCGCTCCGCTACAAAAACGATTTATATTTATAAACTGAACATGACTAAAAAATCCGAAAAAAATGAAAGCGGCTTAAAAGATCACAAGCAACACAAAAAGGAATTAAATCCTCCATTTTTAGCTCATGGTTTAAATATGAAAACTTCATCTTGGTTTGATGAAAGGTTGCCAGAAATGCTTTGGGCAGTTTTGATAATTGGAAATATGGAAAGGGATAAGGCACTTGATTTCTTTAGATATGTTGCAAAGTTTGTAGAAAAAAATCCAGAGTGCTCAAATATAACTATTTCAGGCATTTCTAAACTTAAAGATATAAAAAGAAAAGCTCTCATCAATCATATGTGTGTATTTTCAAAAGATGTAAATGATATTTTTCGTGTTTTGCTATTATTTCCAGATTTACCAGCGATTAAAAATTGGAAGGAGTATCTTGAAGAACCAAATATTAAAG
This sequence comes from Patescibacteria group bacterium, assembly GCA_043799575.1. GTDB lineage: Bacteria > Patescibacteriota > Gracilibacteria > JAHISY01 > JAHISY01 > JAHISY01. The sequence continues at coordinate 885 of JAZDNQ010000029.1, forward strand.
AGGATTGGAATAAACTAGGAGACGGTGTTGCAAAAACATTTTGGCATCAATCACAAGAGGCGACTGATTGTCGTTGGATAAAAATTTTGTGTGAAATTCTTGGAGGGAAAATAAAGTTTGCAAAAACAATGGAGGATACTGTTAGAGGGATATTAGAATATCCAAATTATGGTGACATGCGTAGTGTTCGTCCCTCTATAAGAGCAATGGAAATAGGACCTCGTTCAGAGAATGAAGAAGATTCAGTATGGGCAAAATATTTTTGGAAATATTGCTTTGATAATACTGGGTGTACACCTGAAGAGGCTGTAAATAAGAAAATTCAGAGTAGGCAAAAAAAATTATCCGAAGAAATGGAAGAAACAAGAAAACATTATTTTGATGACACAGTAAAGCTAAGAAATAATCTCATTGATTATTTTTTTGAAACTTCCCAAGTATCAGCAATAGATTCTCGCCATGAAGGAGCTTTTGGATTAACAATGTATGCTCTATCTCTTTATATTGAAACTATTTTTTACAGAACATCGTTATCAATTACAGGAAGATTGGGATTAAGAGCACTTGTTGAAACCTATATAACATTTAACTATTTACTAAAAAAAGAAAAAGATGAACCCAAGGTCTGGGATGACTATCGTAGTTATGGAATAGGACAAACAAAACTTATTTATCTCAAATTACAAGAAATGAAAAGTATTCCAGAATGTACTAACTTGGAAGAAATGGATCGTATTGCAAATGAGGATAAATGGGTGGAATTTGTACCAATAAATTTAGGACACTGGGATTCTGTAAATTTAAGAAAAATGAGTGAGGAGGTTGGATTAAAAGATCTTTATGACAAGTTCTACAACTACACTTCTGGATTTATGCATGGAAATTGGGGAGCTGTAAGAGAATCTGTTTATCAAAAATGTATAAATCCTCTTCATCGTTATCATAGAGTTCCAACGTACGATTTACCACTTATGCCAAGCACAACAGATGATGCCAGAGAAACAATGAATAGTATTTTTGATTGTTTATCTAAAGCATATCCAGAGTTTAAACACAGACTTACACAAGCACCGAAAGAAGAATAAGGTGTTTTGGGCTACAGGCATTCACCCCTTTAATTCCCCTCTGCCCTTCGCCCAAAACGAAAATTTTTCACTCGACAAATAAATAAAAGAGACTTGAAAATACGCTAAAGCCACATTGCATTCTCACTCCACTATCGCTTCGTTCGGGTCGCCTAACACAGCATATCTGGCTCGCTCGTGCCCTCGCTCGACCCATATTTGCCAAAAACATATTGATTTTCAAAGGAATTTTGGCAAACATCAGATATACTGAAACGTTGTGCGGGAAATCGCTCGCTTTGCTCGCGATTTCTAATCCGTACAATGGGCGCGGGTTTCGCCCTTTTTATTCCTCAATCACTCTAATCTGCTCCAACATCCTCCCCGTCTTTTCCCGCGCTTTTTCGACATTTTCATCCGCGGCGAGGATCACGCCGAGGCGGCGATTCGGTCGTGAATTCGGTTTGCCGAAAAGGCGAATCCACGAATCTTTTTCTTTCAAAGCCTCATCAATCCCCTCGAACGCAATCTTCTCCGAATTTTTCGCCGCGAGAATCACCCGCGACGCCGCCGGGCGGATATTTTTGATTTCCGGAATCGGCAGCCCGAGAATCGCCCGCACATGCAGCTCGAATTCGGAGAGATTTTGCGAAATCAAAGTGACCAGTCCGGTGTCGTGCGGCCGCGGAGAGACTTCGGAGAAAATCACCTCGTCGCCCGCGATGAAAAGCTCGACGCCAAAAATTCCCCGCCCGCCGAGATTGTCGACGACTTTTCCCGCGATCTCCTCACACCGCGCGAGAATTTTTGGTGAAAAATTTTGCGGCTGCCAGCTCTCCCGATAATCGCCCGATTTTTGGATGTGACCGATCGGCGGACAAAAAGAAATCCCGTCGGCGTGCCGGACAGTGAGCAAAGTAATTTCCGTTTCGAATTTGATAAATTCCTCGACAATCACTTTTTCGGATTTGCCGCGCGAACCGGAAAGTGCGTAATTAAAAGCTTTTTCGATATCAGCTTCGGATTCGACTGTCGATTGTCCTTTGCCGCTCGACGACTGAATCGGTTTCACGACACACGGAATGCCGATCTCCGCGACCGCTTTTTTGAACTCCTCCAAACTTTCCGCGAACGCGTATTTCGCCGTCGGCAGCTTCAATTCCTCCGCCGCGAGTCGCCGAATCCCCTCGCGATTCATCGTGAGATTCGCCGCGCGCGCTGTCGGGATCACCGTGAAGCCCTCTTTTTCTAGCTCAAGCAGAAGAGCAGTATTGATCGCCTCGATCTCCGGGACGATGAAAGTTGGCTTTTCCGCTTCGATAATTTGGCGCAATTCCTCCGCCGACTGCATGTCCACGACGAAACTGCGGTGCGCGACTTGCATCGCCGGCGCGTGCGCGTAACGGTCGACGCCGATCACTTCGACACCGAGTCGCTGCGCCTCGATCGCGACTTCTTTGCCAAGTTCGCCGCAGCCAAGCAGGAGAATTTTGGTTGCATTCGCGGTCAATGGTGTGCCGAGCATTTTGGGGAAAATTAAATTATTTGGTTAATTTTACCGCAAGTTTTTGGAAGTACGGTTCGTCGGCGATTTCGGCGATCACCAAACCAAAAACAATCCAGAGAAAAGCCTCGCCCGCGAAATTGGAGGAAAAATAATGATCGAAATTCGCAAGTACGAATGCGCCCGCGAGCAGCGCGAGAGCTTCAAATTTTTGTTTGCGAAAAGCGAAAAATCCCAAAGTCGCGAAAACTCCGAGCCACGCCAACGCCGTAAAAATAGATTCCTCAGCTGTTTTCAGCGCGAAAAAATTGTGGACGGGTTGGATTTCCCAAAATTCCAAATTCGGAAAATTTTCCGCGAGCGCGGCGGTATAGCTCCCCCGCCCCACGCCCAAAATATTGGTGCGGGAAATTGTTAAAGCTTGTGAAATTTGGTCGAAGCGTGAAACCGAGTCAGCCGAATTTTCGAAGCGGGCGAAAAAAGACGCGCTGAAAAAAACGAGCAAAATGCCGAAAATCGCGGACGCAGCTGCAGCAGAAAAAACGCGACGGCGAAATTGGAAAACGGTGAGCACCGCTAGTCCGGTGAAAAAAGCGAGCGTCGCCGCACGCGAAAACGCGAAAAACATGCCGGCCAAAATCACGACCGCGACGAAGTAAACGAGTGGATGTTTGCGCGCATAATTCGCGAGCGCGAGTAGTGTGAGCGCGGACAGCCCCGCGAAAATATTTGCGTGCGGCAGCGTGCCCATCCCGCGAATCAAAGTCTCGCCCGAAGCCGAAACCGTTTTCGCGACATTGAAAGTCATCGCGTCGAAAAACGATTCGCCGAGGAAATGGAAGCCGATGTCGCCCCGCGCGAAAAATTGCGCAAGCGCAAGCGCAGCCTGGAAAAATAGCGCCGCCGCCAGAATCCGGACGACCGACCGCGCACCGAAAATTCCGCTCGCGAGGAAAAATGCCACACCAGCGAATTCGAGCGTCCGCCAAAAATGCAGCAGGGCGAGCAGCGGATCGCGCGCCACCGGCACGACGAGAATCTCAAGCGCGAGCAAAATCGCGAACGGCACGAGCAATTTCGCTGGTGGAAAATCGAATTTGATTTTCTCGAAAATGAACGCGAGTCCTAGAAAAACGAAAGCGATCAAAAATAAAATCTCGCTCGCATTCGCGAAAAAAGCGAGATATTCATCGAAAAAACCCGCGTGATAAGCCTCGCCGAAATAAATCAGCGAACGAATCCTGAGTGGCAAAAGAAAGAGCGCCGCGCCGAAAAAAATCTGAGCGAGACGGAGAAAATCTGTTTTGGAGAAGAATTTCACGAGTCGATTTTATCATTCCTGCGACTTGCCGATCGTAGTCTGGAAAAGACTGGCCAGCTCGCTCGAGCCATCCGCGACCGAGATTTCGTTATTCGAAATGCGGTTAAGCACGCTCGCGATCGCCGCGTCGAAAGCCGCGTCATCAGCCAACTTGAGCGTGTCGGCGTAGACAGCCTGCTCGGCGAAAACTCCGACCGCTGGATCCATTTTTTCGGAATCGATGAGATCGCGCCGCGAAGTCGGACGTTTCGTCGCAGCAAAATATTTTTCCTCTGAGTCTTTCGAAGTCAGGTCGAGAATCAGCCGCCACGCTTCGTTCGGATATTTGGAAGATTTCGCCGCTGACAAAGCGAAAAAGTCTGCAACGGCGATCTTTTTACCGCCTTTGAGTGGATCTTCGAGCTGTGGCACAGGAGAAACGCCGATATCGTCGACAGTGATCGTCCCGCCCGTCGAGCTCAGTAGATTTTTGATCTCGTTGTAATAATACGAAAAGCCGAGAATCATCGCGACGCGTCCCTGTGCAAAAGCGGAAACTTCCTGATTCGGCAAATTCGCCGTCACCATTTTGCTCCACGAATATTCCTTGTTTTTGATATTCCGCGAAAAAGACGTCATGAATTCGAGCGCGTCGCTGATTGGTTTGTAAAAACTCGTCGAACCGCCGGAGGTCAGATCACCGCCGCCGAGCTGATGGTAAAGCGTGTAAAAAATATCCACCGCACGCGAAATGTTGTCGGCACGCCCAAGCGCGATCCCGGCAAGCTGAAAACCAGTCGACTCGGAATTGGAAACTTGGGTTAGTCCGATGGAATCGTTGCGCACGCCCGCCCAAGTCAAATCCGGCGCAGAATAAGCTTTGGAAAGAATATTGCGGAAATAAGCTTTGTTGTAAAAAAGCGCGAGCGAATCGACGTACATCGGCAAACCGTAAAGTTGGTCATTTCCGTCGGTATCCTCGAGCAAAAGCGTCTGCGGAACGGCCGCGACGAAGTCCGTGTCCAAATTTTTGAGCGGATAACCGACTTCTTTCGGCAGCGGCTGCAAAAACTTTTTGTATTTCGGCACCCAAGTATTATGAATCGCCAAAACGTCCGGACCTTCTCCGGCGGCAAGCTCGATCAAAAGTGTGTCGCGATAATCCTGTAAATCGGTGAAATTGCGATAATTAACTTTGATTCCGGTTTTATTCGTGAAATCATCCAAAAGCGGCTGCAAGTTGTCTTTGTCGTCAAAAACACTCCAAAACTCGAGCGTCGCTTTGGAAGTCACACGCGTGTGGCCAAAAAGCCAAAAGGTCAAAACCCAGACTAAAATCGCACCAACTACGACCAGCACGAGTTTCAAAACTTTTTTCTGCATTCGGTCGAGATTTTAGCTTTCCCGCTGCGCTTGGGCAATTCCGGCGAGGAAGCTTTTTTTAGCCCGACCGTAAAAAGTGAAGAGCAAAAATATCGCGGCGATTTTTTGGACGAATAATTTTGCGCCGGTCGGAAGGAAATTTTCCTCGGGATGCATTTTTTGAAAAGCGACTAAATTTTTGCCCGCGGCGAACTGCCTTTTTTCCAGCGAATCGGCGGAAATCGGGTGTAAATGTTCGACGACCGCGTCCGGATCGAAAAGCAATTTCAAACCTTTTTTTTGCAACCTGTAACCCAGCTCAGCGTCCTCGAATCCCCAGCCGGAAAATTGCTCGGAGAATTTTTCATTTTGCAAAAACGCTTTTTTGAGCGACAAATTCGCGGTATAAAAGCGCCAAAAATCGGTCGCGGAATTTTGGTGCAAATCGTCGAATTTGAATTGGACGCCGGATTTTTCGAGCCAGCGCATGAATCGCGTGACGCGAAGCTCAGAATGCCAGCGCACAACCCCAAGACAAGCGAAATTTTTGTCGCGAAACTTTTGGTGAAAATTGTGATGAATCTCGAGCAAATTATTGCGCGGCAGCATGTCGTCACCGAGAAAAAGAATAATTTCACCGGAAATTTTTTCGAGTGCGCGATTGCGCGCCGCCGCCGCGCCGGAATTTTTTTGACTGAAAAACTGGAACGGAAACTCCGCTTTCTTCGCGAATTCGGCGAGAAAACGCGGAGTCTCATCGGACGAACCGTCATCAACCACGACGACTTCGAAATCGTGAAAAGTCTGCAGGCCGAGCAGATTCAAAGTCCGGCGCAGCACTTCGACGCGATTGAAAGTCGGGATGACAACGGATATTTTCACGCTCAAATTTTAGCTCAAAAAATATTAGAAAATTTTGGAAAAATATTATTAATTTCTCATTAAGTATAAATGTAAAAAAGCCTATAAAAACAGATCGGGATGTAAATTAGCAAATTGAAGATTAATCGTTCTTTGACATTTCGAAAAGCAAAATCTAAAACAGCGATAACTAGATAATCCCACCTAAATGTTTCCTAAGATTTCGTTCGCGATTGTTTCAATTTTTCTCCTTGCGGCATGCGTGTCAGAGAACCAAAATATGGTAGCTCCTGTCGATCCCGAAAATACATCGAACGAAATCGATACAAGTGATTGGAAAATTTGTAAAGGCAGCAAAGAAGGCTATGCCACTTACACAATCAAATATCCTTCCGACTATAAATGCAAAACAGAAAAAAACGGGTCAATAGTTTTAGCTAATATCGAAGATGAAGACAAAGTAATTGTTCTTTACATTAAGCCAGATAACCCGGAAGAACTTTCGTTTGAAGAATGGGAAAAGACTAGAAAGTGGGAGTGGGCAGGCGGATGGAGCGAAGATCTATTCCGCTCAATTGATCTCGTTGATGACATCGAAATGTTTGAGTTATATGTAGGTGGTGTCATCCGCTTTACGGATGATAAATACATTTTCAGCTTGGAAAACGGTAATTCAATAGTCAGAGGAGCAGTCGAGGATGATTTTTTCAAAAAGGTCGTTTCGACTTTCAAATTCATCAAACACGAATAAGGAGAAGCCCTATGCCACATTAAAGAAAACGTTCAATTGTCATCAAGGCCAAACAGTCAAAAACAGGAGAACTACAGTGAAAGCAAGATTAGTAACAATACTGGTCATTTTTCTACTGATACTTACTAACTCAGGCCAAGCACTCAGCTGGCGCTATCCGGTCGGGACGGAAACCGGGGAAGGGTGGATAAACAAAAATGGACTTCAATGGCTACAGGGATATAACTACGACTACCAAAACACCAAGGTAAACGTGCCTCACCCTGGCATTGATTTCAACATGGATAACACATCCGGAGATGGCGATGCTGGTCAAAACGTGTACGCCGTCAACAAGGGAAAGGTTGTTTTCTCAGGTTATGCGACTGGCTGGGGAAATCTGATAATAATACAACATGACTTACAAAATGATGGTTTTGTCCAAAGCGTTTACGGCCACCTCCAGGATGTTTTCGTTGAAGCCGGCAAAGACTTTGACGAACATCTGCCCATCGGGACTGTAGGCAACACGGGGACAACAAATGCCCACCTTCACTTCGAAATTAGGAGCAGTAGGCTTCTAGAACAACCCGAATACACCAGTCCAAAATATTTTCCCTACTTCCAGGACAAATCCTGGGTCGCGAATAACTACTACAACCCCGAAACTTTCCTCAACTTCAACATGAATAGCAACATCGGAAGCGTAAGAGACGACTACTGGTCACAAACACTGTCAGTCAACGCCGACGGCATGAACCTCACACTGGACGAGACCATCGGCCTATCACAAAACGGCAGCGAAATCACCGGGAACATCCTGAGCAAGATTGAGCTGCAGGGATGCTGCGGCCCAATTTCTGCCGTCGGTAACATCACCGGCGCAGTCAAAAACGGCAACTTACTCGATTTAAACATTACCTGGATCAGCAACGAGCACGACTATGGCAAAGGGTACGAGATAGTCGTCGGGGGCGACCCCGGCACTGTCGAGAATCGCCAGTTCAGGCTTTCTAACGACCGCTTTTCGCTTTCGCCGGCCAACACGACCCCTGCGCTCTGGTGGAACGACAAGTGGTTGACAGAGTTCGGCACTTACACGAAATAGCGTTTTGCTGGCGGATAAGCTTCGCTTCGTTCGTCAGCCGCGCGAAAAAACCTGCTCGCGGCTACAGCAATGTCGGCCGCGTGCGATGATTAATCTTCACAAGACCTCTCATGCCACGCGCCGGGAGGTCTTTTTTTATTGCAAATAAAAATTGGGAATAGCGTGCGTCCGCGCGAAATAATTGCCGTTCGCGAAAAAATCGATTTCGAGTAATTTGCCCGAGGTATAATCGTAAGGTTGGTCGAAAATAAAATTTCCGAGCGAAAAAATTTGGCAAAAATCGGGCTGGCAGTCGAGCTCGCTCGCCCGATGCGAGTGCGCGCCAATCACAAATTCGACACCTTTTTGCCGCAACTTTTCGATCAATTCGCGGTCGCGCTTGTTTGGCTCGGTGACAAATTCTGAACCAAAATGCAGAAATGCAAAGAGCGGTTTGTTATTTTTTTGGAGGAAAGCGAGATCTTCGTCGTGAATCAGCGGCCAATATCGCGGGATGCCGAAATTGTCGAGATCAGTCAGCGCGGCGAGATCAAACTCAGCAGTTTTGAAAATCTCCCCCGCTTCGAAAAATGTGATCTTATTTTCAGCCAAAAGTTTTTTCATCTCGTCATAACCAGCGACACCGAAATCGTGGCGGTGATTATTCGCGAGTCCGACCGCGACGACATTCAATTCGCGAAGAATCGGCAGCGCAAAATCGAGCGGAATACAAAGTTCATAATCGTTCCGCGGCGCGCCGCATTTTTCGCGGACGACGCCCTCGAGATTCACGATCATTTTCGCGCCGTGCGTGATCGCGAGAACCTCGGCAATCATTTTATCTCGACGTTTTACGTCGGAAAATTTGGTAAAAATGGAACGACCGAAAAATGTGTCGCCCGTAAAAAAGTATTTTTCGTGCGGAAATTCGAGTGGCTCGTGCGACCAAAACTGGACGAGATAACTCGTCGTCTCGGCGACTTTTTCATCGGAATAAAACTCCGAATTGCGATTTTCAAAAATCGTCGGCGCGGCGGCGAAGTAATTTTTTTGGAGGAAAAATTGGAGGAATTGCGCGCCGCGCGAGTCAAGATTGTCCGGCTCGTCGAGCGCGAAAATCGCGTCCGGATCGCCACTCGCGAGCGTCCGCAAAGTTTCTTCGTCATGCAGCGTCGCATTTTTTGCCGATAAATAATGGCTGAAATCGGTCGACTGCAAAATCAGCGTGTCCGGCGTGAGAATTTTTTCGAGCGACTCGGCAAAATTTTTCAACTCGTCCGGCGTCGCAGAAATTTTGACCGCAAGCGGGACAATCGGCGTGTCCGGAAAATATTTGGCGAGAAATGGGAGAAAAACTTGGACGCCGTGCTCGTGTGAAAAAAGATTCGACTCGGAGATTTGCGAATCCGCGAGCAACTTTTCGACCGAACTTTGCGCGACCGAAACTTCGCC
>JAZDNQ010000033.1:0-5031 GCA_043799575.1 Patescibacteria group bacterium
CAAAAATTGCAAATCTGTTTGCGCGGAAATTTTGTGGTATCATTCCGCAGTTGCGAGCCGGAGTGGCGGAATTGGTAGACGCGCACGACTCAAAATCGTGTGGGGCAACTCGTGAGGGTTCGATTCCCTCCTCCGGCACCAGCTATTCGAAACTTTTTTCTACCGCAATTTTTACCGCCGCGCCATCGGCCGCGTCCCCCACTTCTTTCATCACTGCACCGATCAGCATTCCCATTTTCGATTTGTCGGAAATCCCAAGTTCTGCTTTTTTCGCGGCAACGATTTCGGCTATTTTTTCCGGCGGGATCTGAGCCGGCAAATATTTTTCGAGAATCACAATCTCGGCTTTTTCGTTCGCTGCCAGTTCTATCCGACCGCCTTTTTCGAATTGTTCGATCGAGTCTTTTCTTTGTTTCACGAGTCGTTTCACGATTTTCAAAATCTCTTCGTCGGTCAATTCTTTTTTCGTATCGCCCGCGACCTCGGCTTTCATGATTTCCGCTTTGAGCATGCGCAAAGTTTGCTTTTCGACTTCGCGGGAATTTTTCATCGCGTCGGTCAGTTCATCGACAATTCGGTTTTTGAGACTCATCAGTTAGAATTAAGCTCACGAATTTTAGCAAAATGTTTCTCGATGAAGTCGAAATTTCGATCAGAGCTGGGAAAGGCGGCGCAGGCGCGGTTTCTTTTCATCGCGAAAAATACGTCACGAAAGGCGGGCCGGACGGCGGACACGGCGGCCACGGCGGCAATGTCCTGATTCGCGCGACTGCGAATAAAAATACTTTGCAGCATTTTAAAGGCGTGAAAGTTTTCGCGGCGCAAAATGGCCAGGGCGGCGCGGGGCGACTTTGCACTGGCAAGTCCGGAGAAGATTTGATTCTCGAAGTCCCGGTCGGGACTTTGCTTTTGGAAAATGGAAAATTGGTCGCTGACCTCGTCGCAGATGGCCAAACTTGGCTCGCGGCGCGAGGTGGACTCGGCGGCAAAGGCAACTCGAATTTTTGCAGCTCGACGCGCCAGCTCCCGCGTTTCGCGGAACTCGGCGAACCAGGCGAGGCGAAAGATTTAAAACTCGAACTGAAATTGCTAGCAGATGTCGGAATTATCGGTCTCCCCTCCGTCGGGAAATCGACTTTGATTTCCGTCATTTCGAAAGCGAAACCGAAAATCGCGGCGTATCACTTCACGACACTCACACCGAATCTCGGCGTCGTCGAGTGGCGCGGCGAAAATTTCGTGGTCTCGGACATGCCGGGACTGATCAAAGGCGCGAGCCGCGGTAAAGGTCTCGGCCACCAGTTTTTGAAACACGTCGAACGCGTCCGCTTTTTTTGGCATCTCATCGATGCGACAAGCAAAACTCCGGCGACAGATTATCGGACGATTCGCGATGAACTGCGGAAATTCAATCCCACACTCGCGGAGAAGCCTGAAGTTTTGGTTTTTTCGAAAAGCGATCTTGTCGAGCCAAAAGAGCTTGAAAAATTGCGTAAAAAATTCGATCGCGAAAGTTTCGTGATTTGCGCCCCGATTCATTCCGGCGTCGAAGAACTTTTGAATTTTTCGCTGGAGATTTTGGCAAAAACGAAACCGATCGTGCCGAAGATCGACAAGGAAATTCCAGTTTTCCGACCGCATCTCGAGCAAAAATCGAAAGCTTTTTTGGTCAAGAAAAAGAACAAAAAAACTTTTCTCGTCGACGGACCACGCCTGAACCAAATCGTGATTATGTCTGATTTGACGAACTCCGAAGCGGTCGCGCGCGTGCAGGATGTTTTGAATAAACTTGGCGTAAGTCGCGAATTGAGCCGCGCGGGTGCAGAACCGGGCGCGACGATCGAGATCGCGGGCAAGAGATTTGAGTGGTGGGGCTAAAAATTCATTTTGCCGAAAATAAAAGGTTTTTCTCTGTTTTTCGATGTTTTGACAAATACTGAGAACTAGCTAAAATTCCGTCTCCCTTAATTTTAGTCAAATGATCAAAAAAACAGCCCTAGACGCTACTAGCAACGTTACTGGATTAATAAATGCGATTAAGCCACGTGATATTAGTAGAACTGTCCGTGCCAGGTTAACTGAGGCTCTTGGAGAAATGGATCATTATGATTTAATGTCTCGCACTTACGCTCCAGGCGATCAACCGAATCCGATAGTCATCGCAAAAGCTAAAACCATCCCTGAAAATTTACCTCAGACAATAGAAACTATTGGTGGCACAAGAATGAGAAAAAGTGTACGAAGAGCTTTAGCGGCGGCCATTCAAGAATACAGGACTAACAAGCATAATGCTTCGATGGATAAAACCAGACTCGACCATGGAGAAACTCACAATAGCGCAGAACAAGTTTTAGCCAAACGAGTAAAAGAAATTCTTAGAAAATAGAAGCTAAACTTTTGCTAAAATCAAGATATGAAACTCATTCTTGGTTTGGGCAATCCCGAAAAGGATTATGGCAAAACGCGGCACAATTTCGGTTTTCGCGCGGTCGATTTTTTGGCCGAAAAATTGGGATTTCCTGATTTCAAACTGGAAAAAAAATTCAAAGCCGAGCTCACGGAAAAAGAAATTCACGGCGAGAAGATTTTTCTCGTGAAGCCGCAGACTTTTATGAATCTCTCCGGCGAGTCGGCGGGTGCGCTGCTGAATTTTTATAAACCGAAAATCGAAAATTTTTTGGTGATTTCGGATGATCTCGATTTGCCTTTCGGCACTTTACGTTTCCGCGAAGGCGGCTCGGCCGGCGGCCACAACGGTTTGAAAAGTTTGATCGCACATTTCGGGACGGAAAATTTCGCGCGACTGCGTCTCGGCATCGGCAATGAATTACTCGATGTGATGCCATCAGAGGAATTCGTCTTGGCAAAATTCACCCCAAACGAAGAAAAACAAATTCCGGATATTCTCACGAAAGCGAGTGGCATAATAGAGAAATTTTTGAAAGACGGATCCGCCAATTTAACTATCTGAAATGCTCGAACAATTTATCGAAAAACTAAAAAAACGTGAGAATCTCTTGCTCGAAGAGGCCAAAGCTGCGATGAAGATCATCATGGCTGGCAAAGCCAACTTTGATGAGCTTGAGACTTATCTCGTTTTGCTCGCAGACAAAGTCGAGACCGCGGACGAGATCGCTGGCTCAGCGGAAGTAATGCGCGAACACGCGATCAGGATCGCACCCGATCGCGAACCGCTCGTCGACGTGTGCGGCACGGGCGGCGATCAATCCGGGACGTTTAATATCTCGACGACAGTCGGTTTCGTCGTCGCGGGCGCGGGCGTCGCAGTCGCGAAACACGGCAATCGTTCGGTCAGCTCGAATTCCGGTAGCGCGTGCGTACTCACCGCCCTCGGCGTCGAGATCAATTTATCGCCCGAAAAAGTTCAGCAATCAATCGAGGAGATCGGCATAGGCTTTTTATACGCGCCGAATTTTCACCCGGCGATGCGCCATGCTGCGCCCGTCCGGCAAAAACTCAAACGGCGGACGATTTTCAATGTACTTGGCCCCCTGACGAATCCGGCAGGCGCGAAACACCAACTTATCGGTGTCTTCGCGACCGAGCTCGTGACAAAAATCGCGGAAGTCTTGCGCAAGCTGAAACACAATCATGCAATAGTGGTACACGGTGATGGACTAGACGAATTGACCACTACTGGCGCAAAAAATACGGCCTTTGAATTGAAAAATGGTGAGGTCGAATATTTAAAAATTGATCCACGCGCGCTCGGCATTCCGCTCGCTCGCCAAGAGGAGCTGCTAGGCAAAGACGCCGAATACAACGCCAAGATCACGCGCGCGATTCTCGACGGCGAGACCGGCGCACCGCGCAATATTGTGATTCTGAACGCAGCTGCGGCGCTCAAGGCGGCCGATCGCGTCACGACCATCGAAGAAGGAATCAGACTCTCGGAAGAATCGATTGATTCCGGAGCAGCGAAGAAAAAACTCGAAGAACTGGTCAAATTCACACAAAAAGTTTAAAATTCGTTCTCGATAATTTTTGCAAAATGAGCGCTTCCAAAAAAATCGTGGTCAATGATGCTTGTATCGGCTGTGGAATTTGCGCGACGATCGCGTCGGATTTTTTCGAAATGAATTTGGAAACCGGCAAAAGCCAGCCGAAAGCGACCGCCGATTTGAAAAATTTAGAAAAGGCAAAAGAGGCAGTAGCGGCTTGCCCAGTCGGCGCGATCACGATCGAGGAATAACTTTTCAAAATGAGTAAAGAACTCGCAAGGCTGTTACACGATCACCCGGAATTACGTGATATGGTCAATCTACAATGGTTAATTAAAGTTTGGCGTGAAGGATTAAAAATTGTGTTTATCGTCAGACAATAAAATTGATTTGCTAAAATCCGCGGGTGAAAAATCGTGAGGAAATTTTGGCGAATTTGAACCCGGCGCAGCTTGAAGCAGTTCAAACAATCAAAGGTCCGTTGCTCGTCGTCGCGGGCGCTGGCTCGGGAAAAACAAAAGCGCTCACTCACCGCATCGCGTTTTTGATCGCGAACGGCATTTCGCCGCACGAAATTTTGGCCGTGACTTTTACGAATAAAGCGGCCGGCGAAATGAAAAATCGGATTCGCGGAATGCTCGGCGCAGACTCGGTGCTGCCGACGATCGGCACTTTTCACTCGGTTTGCGTCCAAATTTTGCGGCGTGAAATTCACCACCTCGGGCGCGAAAATAATTTTTTAATTTACGACGCGACCGACACGAAACTTTTGATGAAGCGGATTTTCAAAGACAAAAATATCGACCCTTCGGCAAGCTCAGGACAGGAGAAAAATCATTACAATCCGAGTGCGGTGCTCGCGGCGATCTCCGGCGCGAAATCGCGCATGGTCGGTCCGGAAAAATTCATCGGCGGCTCGCGTTTCGGAGATCTCGTCGCCGAGCTTTACCCGCTTTACGAAAAAAAATTGGCGGAAGCGAACGCGCTCGACTTCGACGATTTGCTTTTGAAAGTCGTCGAGCTTTTTGAAAAAAATCCCGCGATTCTCGAGAAATATCAGGAAAAATGG
>JAZDNQ010000048.1:0-8763 GCA_043799575.1 Patescibacteria group bacterium
GCCAAAAAAATAACCGAGGGCGAGAAGTGGAAAGAAATGCTGCAAAAACTAGAGCCAACTTTGGAAACGTTTGGCTTAGATAAAAATAGTTTCACGACTGCTCTTGAAAAATTCGTCGGCCAAAATCCAGGATGGTTTATCAAAATTAAAATTGATCTATCCAATGCCTTGGAGAATGACAAAAACAAAAAAGTATTCGATGGGGAAATGACACAAGATGCCGAATCAATGGTTACTGCTTTTAAGAAATTTAATGAATATTTCGCTAATAAAAAAGATCAGCTCGATAATTTCTTCAAACTAAAAGGTATCGATACATGGAAAGAAAGCCCGGATGCGCTACTACGTTATTTTGCTTTCAATAAAGTCGAAGATGATATCAAGGATTTCGACAAATGGCTTGAACTGAAAAAACAAGAGAAACCGAGTGAAGCGCCCAAAGTTGAAAAAGTCGCTGAACAAAAAACATCGAAAGACAAAGCGCGAGCCGAAGAAAAATCTGAAAATAAAGAAAATAGCAGCATCCTGCAAGAAGCTAAGGATGGTTTCAAAGAAGGTATGGCAGCATTGAAAAATGGAGATGGGCTGGGAGCCCTTATGGAGTTCTTAAAAGGCTTTCTCATACTAAAATTATGGGACTGGGTAAAGAAAGAAGCGCCTTGGCTCTCAGATTCGATTGGCAGTATTTTTGGCGATAAGGAAAAAGAAAAAAAAGCCGAAGATCTAAAAAAACTCGAACCGCTTTTGAAATTTTTAGGCGTTGAAGAAAAAGATGTCGCTAAATTGGATGATCTGAAAAAAATCACAACTGCTGACTTCTTGGAAGCTGATCCGGAAAAATTTGCTGATTTTGCGAAAGAGAAAAAAATCAAAAAATTGAGCGCCGATCAGCTCAAAAAATTGCAAACTCAATTGAAAGAAAAAGATAAAGCTAATCCGATCAGTGAAGACGAAAAAAGGAAAACTGTTTTGAATCTCATCCAAGAAAAACCTGACCTCTTAAAATAATTCAAACAAAATGAACCTCGAAAACAAAAACCAAATCACGCTCAAACCGAATCGGCTTATAAAAATGAGCCTTGAGGGCGGACTTGGTTCAAAATTAAAACTTGTTACCGCACCAGAAGTTCCCGAGAAACAGAAGCCAGGCGAGGAAAAAGGCAAAACTTTGGAAAAAAAGCCTGAAAAAAAATGGCCACCTCGCCCGGAAGACGAACCGGGACAACCGGAAGCTCTGAAAAAAGTCGAAAAAGAATTGAAAGGCGAACAACCAAACGAGTCCGTCCAGTCGCGCGCCAAAACAATCGCAGAAAAACAAAAACTCGATGCCGATAAATTAAATTCACCAGCTGAAGCTCGAGAGAATCTGAAAAATCTTTCGGTCGCCCAGGCTCGCGCTCTGGAAGTCACCAATCCGAAATTACTCGCGAAAGCGTGTTTCCAAATCAATGGCTCGGAAATTATTTTTGATTCGGGGGGAAATCCGGGTCTCGAAAAAGGAGTCGGGCTGCGCGTTTTGCCGCCCGACATCAAGCATGTAATTATCGATGGCAAGAGCGCGTATCGAATGCCGAGCGGCGTTTTCGAATATGCCGATGGCAGCGGCTATGCCAAAGTCGAGACTGGTAAACAAAAAAGTATCCAAATTTCGAAAGAAGCGCCACCGGCTGACGTCGTCGCAAGATTGAACGAAAAGACGAAAGACTATTACAAGCAGCGCGATTTGGGTCATTTCTTGTCTGCCTTTGTGGGCTCAGGAGATAGTCCAGCCGATCTCAAAACTTTTGGCGAAATGCTGAATAGCGGGAAAGTCGAGGGTATTACTGAAGAAATGCGAAAAGACCTGCAAAAAGATGTCAAAACAAACATCGAAAATCAGGCCAAAATACAGGAGCTTTTCAAAATGAACGATCAACAAATGGCTGAGCTGGTGAAACAAGGTGGCAATCCAGCAATCGCTGCTGAGTTTTTGAAGTTGAGTCCGCTCGGTCTTGCTCCGTGGCAAATTGCCGGAGTGATTGCCAATATCAAAGCCGAAAGTAATTTTAATCCAAGAGCTTTTAATCCAGCCGAGGGTGCTGAGGGCATCTGTCAATGGCGTCTTGGTCGCCGAGAGGCACTTTATGCTTTTGCAAAATCGCACGATACAGATCCGCACTCGCTCCGCGCCCAGTTGATGTTTTTGGTTCACGAACTACAAACAACCGAATCTAGTGCTCTGGCGCAATTGAAACGCGCGCAAACACCGGAAGAGGCCGCAGCGGCCTTTAATCGATATTATGAAAGATCTGCCGATAACAGCGGCAGGAGAGAAACGGATGCCCGCAAATTTTATGCGCAAATGGGCGATCAACTCAAAAAAGCTGCTTGAAACATTTCGCTTAATTCTACGTTTTAAAAATCCAAAAAATAATTTAACGACATGACTGACCAAACTACAACCACCGCTTTCACTCCCCTGCCCGACGAATCGAAATCCGGCGGAACTCCGCTCGCGCAAATCGCGACGAAACAAATCGCGATCACGCACGCCGACATGGAGAAATTCGGCATCAGCGAAGAACTCGCAAAATCGAATCCTGCACTCGTCGATTTGATTCTCAAAACCGAATCAATGAAAGACGACGAGCGCAAATATTGGTTTCAGCTTTTGCCAGCAATGACAGAAGAGCAAGTCGCGAAATTGCAAAACATTTTGCAAAACGAGCGCGACCAGCTCGACGAGCTCGACAAAAAATACGCCAATGAAGTTGAAAGATTAAATACTCAGCCGAAATGGGATCCGGCGAAATTCAAAGCCAAAAGAAAGGAAGTCGAGCAAGAGGAAAAAGCTTCCGAAAAAGTCGAGAAAAATAAGGAAAGCGATATTTTGAATCAACTCGACAATCTCTGAGATGAAAATTGCAAACACTTTTCGCGGAAGTGAAGTCAAACTGCGTGAAGCGCGCCCGATTTTTGTGGACGCGAATGCCGGCGGTGAGGCTAGCGAGACGACTTTTCAATATCGACCAAATGTCAACGATTGGAAAAATAAAACCCTGGCCGAATATGAAGCTCATTTGAAAGAGGCCAAAGATTTGGACGAAATCGACGATGTCGAATTCAAAAAGAGAATCCAAGAAGGGAAAGTGGCTTTTGCTAAATGGGATAAAGAGAACGAAGAAGGCAAAGTCGACGAAGAGCGAGCAGCAATCGGCCAAATCGAAAAGGCCGACCAAAAAGCAATCAGCTCAAACATAGTCGAGAGAATCGACCAAAAATATATTGGCAGTCTGAAAGAATTGCGTGATGCAATCCGAGATGAAATCGAAAATCTCGGAATCAAAAAAGACGTCCTAGAAAAAGATCTTGTCAAAAAACAAGCGCAAAAATTCAGTCGTGAAATCGAGAAAAGAGTTAAAAACATTCTCAATCAAACACGCGAACATCACCGCATTTTTGATGAAATCGAGGAAGAGGAAAAATTGGCCAAAAGCTGCCTCGAAAAAATGAAGTGGCTTTTCGATACGAGAGACACAAAGAAAAAAGCCTTTTTCGATACACTGCGTAACAAGGGCGTGCCGCAAATTCTGCAGGCGAAGCAGAGCGAAAAGGAATTGGGATTCAATATTGAGGAAATTTTTGCTTACAAAAATCAGCTCGGCAAAGACGAACAAGAATTTTTAACTGGTATCACAGGTCGAGAGCTTTTTCTTCTAGATCGGGCAATCCGCGATGTCGAAGCACTGTATCAAAACTGGGAAAGCGCGAAGGTACAAAGCAAAGACGATTTGCTCATGCGCTTGCGCCAATATGATAAAGATCTCGGGAGAATTGCATTTGAGATCAGAGACCAGCCCAATTCTTCGCCCGAGACTAAACTGCTAGCCGACAATTGGTCAGATTTTTTTGGACACAAAAAAAACGATATCGCTCACATCGAGGGTCTGCTTGCGCAAAATCCAAATGAAAGTGATTTGAAATTGGCAGCAACTTTCTTGCAGGCTAACGAAGACGAAATACGAAAAATGCGCAGCGAATTTGAAGCTGCGCGCGAGCAGGCAGCCAAAGCAGCCGAGCCAGACAAAACAACTACGCCAGCGCCAGTCGACAACGTAGCAACTGATTCTGAGCACAAAGAAAAACATCAAGCTGGCCAACATGCCGAAGAGCACGAGCACAGCCATGACCACAGTAACGCTTTCACGAAACTCGGCAAATTGTTTGTCAAAACAATGACCGCCAATGGCAACATCGTTTGGTATAGCTTTCATGACATCGCGGAGAGTTTCAAGCTGATCAAAGAGTCTTGGAAAAAATACACCGAGTCAGCCAGTGAAGATAAACGCGCACCGTTGGCGAAGAATGTCATGTTTTGGAAGCAGGAAGTTGTCAGGAGAATTCACCACACCGATACTGCAGCCGAGCGCGGTCGTGCTGAAGATCTCAAAAAGACTTACAAAAATTTCAGTGAAAAAGAGTTGCTCGCCGAGTTGAAAGAACTTCCCGCGAAAGATCGGCGGCGCGCGATTTTGGAATCTCTCGCTGATCGCGGCAATCTGAGAATGAGTAAACGCGAGCTCATTGAAATTATCTGTCGAGGAAAATTTTCCGAGAAGGAATGGGAAGCGGCCGATACCGCGATCGACTACACTCCAATGCGCGAAGCTTTCAAAAAAAGTATTGATGGTTGGTTCATCGGCGAGACGAACTACGGCAACGAACTTTTGGAAAAACACAATGCCGGCTTTTCGAAATCAGAAAGCACTGGCAAAAGCTACGCCAGCTCGAATGAATCGACTTCAGTGCGCGCTGAAGTCCACAATATCAGCAATCAGATCAATCGCGCTTTCCGCGAAGGCGAAGGTGCAATTGTCGGTGCTTTGAGTGAAATCGTTGATCGTGCTAATTCTTTTTCGGACAACGGCAATTTTTCCGAGGCTGAGATCAAAATAGATGGCACAGAGACTAAAATTAGCCGCAGCGCGGATATGGGTTTCGTCGGGCTTTTGCTAGTCAATGCCTTTGTCAAAGGTGAAATCTCGCGCGAGTTGACAATGAAAATTGGTAAAGGCCACGAACAATGTTTCAGACCTTTCGCGACTTTCCAGGAAACTGTTGGCGCAAAAGAAAAACCAGATCCATTTGACCCCGAGCCAGATCCAAACAAAAAGAGAAAAATCTCTCATTTCGAATATTGGGGCTGGGTGCGCGACGGCAGCATCACCGCACTCGGATCGACACAAATCATTAATTTTTTCAATGGTCGGAACGCGCTCGCCGAAATCGCGACACCGCAAGGTATTGTCAAGAAAACGATTCATATCGCGACTGACAGCAATTACAAAGTTCATTCGGGCGCGCGCGTCACTGGTATCGAGCAAGCCCGCAAAGGTATCGGTGATAAATTTCTCGGCTATGTCACGAAAGCGACTGGTGTCGATGTCATCGAGCAAGCAACGAAATTCCGACGAGATAGCGGCAGCGCGACTGGTGAAATCCGCGAAATCGCTTCTTTGATCAAAGCTGGAGTCGAAGATTTTATCGACGGAAGAACGATGATCGAAAATGGCGAGGAGCGCTATTTCGATAGCTTCACGGCCGCCGAGGTTGATCGCGATGGCTACGAACTCAATGCATTCGGTATCCCCGACCGCAGCAAAAAACCGATTCCGCAGCACCAAATTATCAAAATGGGTGAGATGCGCGCCGAGCGTGGCAAGGAAATTATTTTGCGCATTTTGCGCAATATGTGGCTCTACCGCGAAGATCGCGAGATTTTGCGCGACCAACCAGTTTACAAAATTTTGGATTACGGTACGACCGATTTCGGCGCGGGACATGGAGCATTGAACGGAAGAGAGAAATCAAAAGTTATCTCTGGCACTTTGAAAGTTTTTTTAGAGACTACCCTCGGAAAATGGGCCGGGACAGCCGATTACCGCGAAATCATGGCTGCTTACGCTCGTCTCGCCGAACCAAGTATGAAATTGGACAGCTCTGAGATTAAGATGGCAAAAAATTACAATGGCGAGCGCGGTGAAATCAATTCGAAAGACGATCTTTTGAAAAAAGCTGGCGGCAGAAAATCATCCGCGCTCGACCAATCTGATTACTAGATCAGCCGCCAATGTATTCGCTGACGCGCTCCTGCATCGCCGCAATTTCGGTCGTGATTTTTTCGGTTAATTCTGGTGCAGCGAGCGCAATTAATTTTTGGAGCGCCGGGATAAAAATCGGCTGGTCGCGCATGCCAGTCAGTAACGAGTCTAGATTCTTTTCGGACAATCCAGCTGATAATTCGGCGATCAGCTCATTCGACAGATTTTCGACGAGCGGCGCGATCTCGGGATGCGCGATCTCACCCGCGCGCAACACCGCGAAAAGATTGCGCAGCTGTCCCGGCGGCGTATATCCGTCGCGCGCGAGAATCTCAAGCGCAGGCACGCCGCGAAGTTTTCGCGGCGCGGTGAAATAGTAATTCAAAATTTTCTCGACCTCGCCGGACTGCTGCAAACTCGCAAGCGCGAGCTCACGTCCCGAACCTTCGGGATAATTTTTTTGGAGAAAAATCTGGAAAGCTCCAGCCTCCTCGCCTTCAGCCACCTCGGCTCCGGCCGCAGTCAAAATGCTCGCAAGTTTTGAGTGGTTGTTGGTCAAAGTTTTTTGCGCGACGGAATTGTCTCCACTCTGCGCCGCAACCAAAGCATCGAAACTCCAAATTTTAACCAGCTCAAGCTCAGTTTGAATTTTGGCGAGCGACGGCAACTCGGGAATTTCCGCCACAGCGACTTTGGTTTTTTGCTCATCGAAAATAACTGACTCGCCCGCGACAAGCGCGACCGACTCGGAATTATTCGTCGACTTCACCGCGACCACATCTTCGGAAGTTTTGATCTCGGTGCTCCCGGTCGCCGAGTTGACCGCGACGGAAAATTTCGCAGTCGTAGCTTCGACGCTCCCAGTCGGCGTTTCGATCGAAAACGAGGACTGCGGTTTCGCGACTTCGGCATCGACCGAGCCGGACAGCAGCGCGATTTTCACCGAGCTATTTTTGCGCGAAACAAAATCCGGTTTGAAATCGGTGATCGCGACTTCGGTCGATTCGGTCAGTTTCATTTTGCTCGCGTCGTAAAAAGCGAGCTCCGCGGTCGCGCCTTTTTCGACCCGAATCGTATCGCCGAGTCGGACAGTCGCGACTTTTTTCACGTCTTCGAAAAACGGTGAATCCGCGACGCGAATTTTGACAACACCGGAACTCACGGAAAGCTGCGCCGCAGCCGTCGGAATTTGCGAAATGAAAGTCGTGATCGTGATCCCGCCGGCGAAAATCAGCAAAACAAAAAAGGCGGTCGCTTGGCGGAAATTGAGATAAATGCGAGTCGCGACCGGCGTGCGAAAATTTTCGCGCGTCTCGACCCGCGCTGCACGGGACGGCGCGACCTTCGGCAAATTGAGAATCGCCTCAGCGATCGCCGCGAGCAAATCGATGAAGCTATTGGAGCCGACTTTTTGGCCGGACAATTTTCGGTCGAGAATTTCAGCATTGCGGAATTCTTCCTGTTCGGCCGCGATGCGATTGAGAATGCGTTTTTTCACATTGTCCCGTGTCACAGAATCCAGCTCGGGTAAGACGAAAAAGCTGGTCAGCAAGCGCTCGAAGCGCGTCTGTTTGGGAGAACTCGAAAACTTGTGCCAAAAATTAAACATCTTCTATACTTTTTAACGCGAAATTAGCTTTTTTGTTACCCTGCTTGTCGAACTGCTCGAGCAAAATTTTTAGTCGATTGAGCGCGCGAAATTGGATAACGCGCACCGCACCGACGGATTTCTCGAGAATCTCGGCAATTTCGTCGTTTTCGAAGCCGTTCACGAATTTGAGAACGACGACTTGTTGCTGGATTTCCGGCAGTTCGCGCAGCGCGAGAATTAATTTTTTCTGTTCAAATTTACTCTCGAGCGTAGCGCTCGGATCAGCCGAGCGGCGCATCTCGGGCAAATCGGGAGACAGCTCGACCATTTCAGTCCGGGAATTGAGGCGGTAAAAATCGATAACTGTGTTGTGCGCGATACGAAAAATCCACGCATTGAACGAATTGCCTTTTTGTTTTTTGTACAAATGTCTCTTTTCCCAAGCTTTGAGAAAAACGGTTTCGGTAAGGTCCTCGGCTTCGCTTTTGGGAATGCGATAGTAAATGTAGCGGTAAATCGTGACGACAAAGCGATCGTAAATTTCACCAAAAGCCTCCGCATCATCACGCTGCGCGCGACGAACAAGGGATTCAATTTCGCGAAGTTCTTTTTTGTTGAGTGCCATTTCGCGAGAAGTTTAAAGAAAATGCGAGAAGAAATGCAAAATTCATATAATTTAAAACACACGATATAAAACAAATTGGGATTACATCCTCAAATTTTTTTCACAATCAAAAGGGCTGGCTTGCACCAACGCTTCATTTTTTATGCTTTATGTTTCAAACTGCTTAGTTTTCAAAATGTAGCGGGAAAATTGCCTCGCTGCATTGCTGCAGTCGAGGACTTAGCCCAACCGAAGTTGAGCTTCGACCATAAAACAACTAACAATTCACAATGTGCAATGGCTAATAAATTAAACATTGAAAATTGATAAACTGAAAATTGAATTTCACTCCCTAGAAAGGAGGTGATCCATCCGCAGGTTCTCCTACGGATACCTTGTTACGACTTAGCCCCAATCAAGAGTTTCACCGTGGTCCCTCGTTACCGAGAGCCTTCGGGTGCCCCTCTCTTTCATGGCTTGACGGGCGG
>JAZDNQ010000049.1:0-13290 GCA_043799575.1 Patescibacteria group bacterium
CGATATCGGCGTGATCCGTGAAGACTTCGCGCTCGCTTTCGTGCGCAATCGCAAAATGGGTTTTGTGTTTCAGTAGTTCAATTTGCTTTCGCGGATGACCGCGCTGAATAACGTTGCACTGCCCGCGATTTATTCCGGGACGCCACGCGAAGAACGCGAGCGCCGCGCGACGGAACTTCTGAAATCGGTCGGACTCTCTGACCGCGCGAATCATCGACCGCCAGAGCTGTCCGGTGGGCAGCAACAAAGAGTCGCAATCGCCCGCAGTTTGATGAACGATCCAGAAATTATTCTCGCGGACGAGCCGACCGGCGCACTCGACTCGCGATCCGGCGAGGAAATCATGGAAATTTTTTGCGATTTCAAAAAGCGCGGCAAAACTGTGCTGATGGTGACGCACACCGCCGAGGCTGCGAAATACGCCGACCGAATTGTCTTTCTCAAAGACGGAAAAATCGTGAGCCACGATTACAAATTGCACAAATGAAATTCGATATTTTCAAAATGGCGTTCGAAGCTTTGCTCGCGAATAAAGTGCGCAGCGGTCTTTCGATGCTCGGCATCATCATTGGCGTGTCGACGGTTATCGTCGTGGTCGGCATCGGTCTCGGTTCGCAGCAGCAAATCGCCGATCAGTTTAAAAATCTAAATACGACTTCCGTGATCGTGATGGGAATGCGCGGCCGCGATTCGGCAAGTTCGAGCAAAACTTCCGCTGCGGATGTGAATTATGTTTTGACGAACGCGAACTACGTCGCGACTGGAACACCTGTTTTGCAGGGAAACCTGGATATTTCCTTCGGGGCAGAAAGCACAAGTGCGTCGGTCTTCGGCGCGGAAGCCGGATTTTTCGACATTTCGAATCTCGATCTCAATGTCGGGCGCGTTTTCACTGAAGACGAAGTGAAAAGTCAGGCGATGGTCGCAGTCATCGGCAGCGGCACACTCGAAACTCTGTGGGGCAAGGGTACCGATCCAAGTTCCGTGCTCGGCGAAATTTTGTCCGTCGGAAATAAAAAAATGGAGATCATCGGCGTACTCAAAGAAATCGGCTCGTCGACTGGACCGATGAGCTACGATGACTCAGTGCTCGTCCCATATTCGACCGCGCAAAAATATTTGCTCGGATCGACGACGAAACCGAATTTGTATTTCCTGGCGAATGACGCAGACACAGTCGATCTCGCGACCGCAGAAATCGAGGCGCTACTACGTAAAAATCACAAGCTGAAAGATGCGAAGGAAAGTGATTTTCGCATTTTCGATGCCGGGTCGATGGTCGGCGCAGCGACGAGCACCGCGCAAACTTTGACGATTCTTCTGACTTCAGTCGCGGCGATCGTTTTGATCGTTTCAGGAATCGGAATCATGAATGTGATGTTCGTGACTGTCACCGAACGCACGAAAGAAATTGGGATCATCAAAGCGGTCGGCGGCGAACAAAAAGACATTCTCACGCAGTTCTTGGGAGAATCGGTGATGCTCTCGATGATCGGCGGACTCATCGGCGTCGGACTAGGCGAAGCGATGATTCCCTTTTTAAATAAACTGGAAGACTTCTACGTAATTCATTCGCCGATCTCGATCGCGGTTGGATTTTGTTTTTCGGTTTTGGTCGGAATATTTTTCGGCTTTTATCCTGCACTGAAAGCGAGCCGGCTCGATCCAGTCGATGCTTTGCGCAGCGAATAGATTTGCTTTTTTTATGAAAATTTGGTAGAATATAAATGTTCCTTTACTGAGATTGTCTTTTCTGAGGGCTACCAAAAGATAGCACGCAGGATTCAGTCACTCATTCTCCGGAATGAAATCAGTAATCGGAGCCAAAAACAAAAATAGCCTACTCCCTCGGGAACGGGCTATTTTTGCAAATGGAAACCAAAATTTTAGTCCCCCGCCGTTCGCCGGAGATCGATCGCGTTGTTCGCGAGCGAACGTAAAAAAATCCGGTGAACGCAGTGAACTTCGGATTTTTTAGTGAACGAGCGAAGACAACGCGCGAGCGACGACGACAGGCGGGCAGTTTTTTGTGCTACTTTTTTGCTGCCAAAAAAGTAGCGGCACGCCCCGAAGGGGCCCCCTCGGGGCGCCAGCGGAAAATCAAATATCCAAATTCTCCACGCTCTTCGCGTGCGTTTGGATAAATTTTCGGCGCGGCGGAACTTCCCCACCCATCAAAATCTCGAAAATCTGATTCGCTTTCTCGGCGTCCTCTACCGCGACGCGCAGCTGAATACGACGCGCCGGATCCATCGTCGTCTCCCAAAGCTGCTCCGGATTCATCTCACCGAGACCTTTGTAGCGCTGGATTTTCACCCCACCGACATTTTTCTTTTTCGGATTTTCCTCGTCGGAATCTTCCTCCTCCGCGGAATCGTTCGCCGGAGTTTCGTCGACAGTTAATTTATTTTCTTTGAGAATTTTGAATTTCTCCTCGTCGGTATAGGCGTACCAAACTTGCTTGCCTTTCGCGATTTTGTACAGCGGCGGGACGGCGATGTAGATAAATCCCCCATCGACGAGCGGTCGGAAGTGGCGGTAAAACAAAGTCAAAAGCAAAGTCCGAATGTGCGAACCATCAACATCGGCATCGGTCATGATGACAATGCGATGATAGCGCAATTTTTTGAGATCAAAACTTTCACCGATCGAAGTGCCAAAAGCGAGAACGAGATTTTTGATTTCGTTGTTGGCGAGCATTCTGTCCAATCGCGCTTGTTCGACGTTGAGAATTTTGCCGCGCAGCGGCAGGATCGCCTGCGTGTGGCGGTCGCGACCTTGCTTGGCTGAGCCGCCGGCCGAATCTCCCTCGACGATATACAATTCTGATTCCTCTGGTTTGCGCGAGCTACAATCAGCCAACTTGCCCGGCAAGTTCGAACCTTCGAGTGCACCCTTTCGCAGGACTGTGTCGCGCGCGGCACGCGCGGCGATCCGCGCTCGGGCAGCCAAAGCGCATTTCCCGACCATCGCTTTTGCGTCGGACGGATTTTCTTCGAGATAATTTTCGAATGCTTCGCCGAAAATCGCGTTTACAGCAGACTGGACTTCCGCATTGCCGAGTTTCCCTTTCGTCTGACCTTCGAACTGCGGATCGCGAATTTTGACGGAAATAATCGCGGTGAGTCCTTCGCGCACATCCTCAGCGGTGAGATTCGTTTCGTTGTCTTTGAGCAAACTATTTTTCCGTGCGTAGGAATTAATTTCGCGAGTGAGCGCAGTGCGAAATCCAGTGAGATGCGTCCCACCGTCGACCGTGTGAATATTATTCGCGAAGCTGAAAACTTCTTCGTTGAAAGCGTTGGTATATTGCAGCGCGACCTCGACGAAAGCGTCGGCGTGTTCTTTTTCGACGTAAAAAACGGAAGTCAAGCGCTCCCGATTTTGGTCGAGATTCGCGACATAACTTTTGATCCCACCCTCGAAATAAAATTTGTATTTCTGGCCGAGGCGTTCATCGATGATCGCGATTTTGACGCCTTTGGTGAGATAAGCCTGTTGGCGCAATCTGGTCAAAACTGTCTCAAATTTGAATTCTGTGCCTTCTTTGAAGATCGTCGGATCAGGATAAAAAGTAATTTTCGTGCCGCGCAATTTGGAAGGACCCAGAGTTTTCAGCCCACCGACCGGCTTGCCGCCGTCTTTGAATTCTTGCAAATAGTGTTTGCCGTCGAGAAAAACCTCGGCGAGAATTTTGGTCGAGAGCGCATTGACGACCGAGACACCGACGCCGTGGAGACCACCCGAAACTTTGTAACCCGAATCTTCGCCGCCGAATTTTCCGCCGGCGTGGAGGACAGTCAAAACTGTCTCGAGCGCTGAAACTCCTGTGACTTTGTGCTTATCAACCGGAATGCCGCGACCATTGTCGAGCACCGAGCAGCCGCCGTCTTTTTGGAGAACGACGGTAATCTCATCCGCATGTCCGGCCATCGCTTCGTCGATCGAATTGTCGACAACTTCCCAGATCAAATGGTGCAGCCCGCGCGCGTCCGTCGAGCCGATGTACATGCCCGGACGTTTGCGCACTGGCGCGAGACCTTCGAGGACTTGGATCTGATCGGCGGTGTAAGCAGAAGACATTTTAGGGTTTAGGGTTTAGGTTGTAGGGTTTAGGTTTTGGAATGTTGGAATAGCGGATTCTAATTCAGAACTTCATAAGCTGAAAACTGATCTCTATTCCCTATCCCCTAAAACCTATCCCCTATTTCTGGCGGATTCTAGCAAATGAATTCCGAAGAACCAACATATGGGAAAATTTTGGCAAATCCCACAATGAATGGTAGGGTGAACAAATAATGAAGAAAATCGCAGTTTTTTTCGATCAGCCGAATTTCGACGATTATCCGTTTTCGGAAAATGAATGGCGGCAGGCTTACGGCGAACTGGCGAAAATAATTCACGCGCGCGGCGGGACATTTTTCATCGCGCGCGGCGACGCGACCTACCTCGGCGGGATGAAATTTTCGCAGGGCTGGCAGTGGGACGGCCGGGAATTTCGGGAAGTCGGCGAATTCCAGCCGGATGTGATTTACGACAAAAGCAACTCCGCGGTCACTCCCCCGTTTCGTTTCGAAGCGAACGCACGGATTTTGAACCCGAATCCGATCGTAGAAGTTTGCAACGACAAATTCAAAACTTACCAAATTTTCAGCGAATTCGCGCCGCCGACTGAGATAGCGCTGGATGAAAAACAAGTCGCGACTGCGCTCGGCAAAATCAAAAGCCAGCAAAAAGTTTTGAAGCCGCTGAACGCAGAAGGCGGCGCGGGCGTCGTGATCGGCGACGACGCGACGATTTTGGCCGCGGAAAAATTTTTCCCAGTTCTGATCCAGGAATTTATCGACACCGCTGCTGGTCTGTCGGCAGATGACGCGACTAGTCATCACGATTTTCGAATCGTCGTGGTAAATGGCGAGATCGTTTTGGCTGGATTGAGAATCCCGGCCGCCGGAAAACTCATCGCGAATATCAGTCAGGGCGGGACGGTCGAGGAATTTCCACTGGAGAAAATCCCCCCAGCCGCGCTCAAGCTGGTCAAGAAAATCGACGCGAAATTCGCGAGCTATGATCGCGCGTACTCGATCGATCTTGGTTTCGAGAATAATGAGCCGAAATTGATCGAACTGAATTCGCAGCCCGGACTTTTTTCCAAAAAACGCGGGCCAGATTTTGCAAATTTTCAGGAGAAACTCGCGGAAGTTTTACTCAAACTCGCTTAAACTTTTGGCGAATTCTGTTTGCAAAATTTTGGTCAGCGGTCCGGATTTGATTTTGCGACCGTCGACTGACATGACAGAGCGAATTCCACTCAATGAATCAGTGACGAAAATTTCATCGGCGGTGAAAATTTCCCGCGATTTAATCGCACGTTCACGTACCGGAATCTTCAGTTTTTTGGCGCTGCGCAAAACCCAACGACGCACCGCACCGGGATGCACCGTCGTCGCAGGCGGAGTGACAATTTGGGAATTTTTGACGAGAAAAAAATTGGACTGCGCGCCCTCGGTGATTTCATTGCGGCGATTGAGTAAAAGCGCTTCGCTTTTTTCCCACCATTTTCCAGGGCGCAAATTGAAAACAGTCGCCAACCAATCGACCGATTTGACTACAGGACTATGCCGTTCAAGCGGCAGCGTGAAAGCAGTAATGCGCTGAGCAAAGCGCGCAAGCGGACTCAGCTCGATCAGAATATTTTCCCGCGACGCGGTTAATCTGATCCGCGCTGCGCGCAATTTATTTTTGCGCAAAAGCCGCGTGAGTAATTTTTCCAACTCGGCGGAACTGAGCTGAAAAGGGATTTTGCGCGCACGTAAACTTTGGCGTAGCGCCGCGAAATTCTCAGCAAAAAGATGTGCGCGACCGTGCGCCGCGCGCCAAACTTCGTAGACTCCGTCAGCATAAAGCAGACCCGTATCCCACGGCGTGATTCTGGCTCGCGCGCGATGAGTTATCTTGCCATTGAGAAAAATAAAATTAGCAATCTTTTGAATCATCGTGCCTAACTTAACACAAAACTATTTAACCACAACCCGTAAATTTTTCTGCAGCTCCAAACTTTTTTGTCGCAACTCGCGGTAATTTTCGCCGACGAGGAGAATCACTGCGACTGGCTCGTGATTTTCACGCGCGAGTCCGACCAGCGAATTTTTCTTCGCTTTGATTTTGAGCGAAACAACCGCCGGATCATTTTTAATTTTTGGTAAATTTTCGATACGAACGAATTTGCCATTTTTTGTCGGAAAAATTTCGTGCAGCGCAACGAATTGTTTGGCCTTTTTGCGGCGGCGCACCGGTCGCCCCGTCACCGCGCGAATCACGAGATCGGGCAAATAAAATCCGTACGCGTGCTGATACATCGGCGTGCGGTGTCCGCCGATGCGACTCGCGATCTCGATGATGCGAATCGCTCCGCTCGGCTCGACAATCAATTCGGTGTGCACTGCGCAGTTGCGCAAACCGAGCACTTTGATCGCGGTCTCGGTAATTTTTTTCGCTTCGCGCCAAACTGCTTTCGGCAGACGCGACGGTAGCATGCGAAACGCGAGAAAAGTATCGTCGCGGCCGAGCTCGGCGGCCGTCGTGATATCGCAGATCGACGGCGCGTGCCAGACACGATGACTGTCGACGAGCGATGCGACTGTGATTTGCTGTCCCGCGATCGCTTTTTCGATCAAAATATTTTCGCGCGGATCAGGATAATCGAAACTGAAACCGAGATATTTGAAATCATTCATCAGCTCTGAATCCAATTCGTTTTTCAGTTTGCGAAACTCACGCCACGCCCGCGCGAGTGCAGCATCATTTTTCACGTGAAAAATACAGCGCGATTTCACACCCGCGATGGATTTGAGGAAAACATCGCCGCCGAGTTTGCGGCGCGCTTTCTGCGCCTCGGCGAGCGAATGCACGACTTCGAACGGAATATTCGACGGCAGGACGGCGAGCGCGTGTCGCATGAGAACTTTGTTGCGCGTACACGCCGCCGCGTAAACCGTCGTCGCTGGCACGCCCAATTTTTCGGCCAAATACGAACGCTGTACGACGAAGTGATCGTAATTTGAGACGACCGCTTTCACGTTGTATTTCGCGGAAATTTTTTCCGCGAGCTCGTCCCAAACTTCACGCGCCGTCAAATCCGCTTCGAAAACCTCGTCAAAAACCTTGGCTGCGCCGTTGCGAATTTTGGAAGTCACCAAGACTGCGCAAAAACCCGCGCGTTGCGCCGACTCGACACTTTCCAGTTTGTGGCGATACTCCGTGAAAACAATGGCTTTGCGGCGACGCATGGAAAAATCGCGGGCAGTTTAAAGTTTCCTTTTTCGCAAAGCAAAAAAAATGTAGGGAATGAAAATTTTCATTCCCTACAACCGCCGCAAAAGACAAATCGTAGGAACAGGTTCCAAACCTGTCTGCCCGTGATTTTTTTTGCACGAAAAAATCGGCGCACAAACTAGACCATTTCAAATTCAATTCCTAACGATTAAACTGCGCGCAATTAATTCCCCCGCATGAAACTCGTCTTGATCAATAACCACCACAACCTCACATGTGAAGAGTATCTTGTCCGAGCCGCTAAACGCCGTAATCTGGATGTCGAAGTCATCAATCCCATGCACGCACTGCAAACCGTCTCTCCAATGCCAAAAAGCAGAGAGTTACTTTACCGCATCGGGATTACTTTTGAGAACGAATTATTCGAAGCGACCCGCATCGCGGGGGGCGCGATTTCTTTTCGCGAGGACAATTATCTCGCGACTCAAAAAGGCAAATTTCGCGTTTACTCACTCTTGGCGAAAAATGAAATCCCCGTCCCACCGACAATTATTTCCGGCTCGACAGATGAAAATGTACTCAAAAAAATTGCCAAAGAGTTTGGCTTCCCACTCGTGCTAAAAGCTACAACTGGCTCACGCGGCAAAGGTACTTTGCTTGTCGATTCGTTTTTTAGTTTGAAATCCAACGCCGAGTTGCTTGTCGCCCAGCGCGTCGGTTTTCTTTATCAAAAATTCATCCGCGAAACAGTCGGTCGACACATCCGCGTGATCGTCGTCGGCGATGAAATCGTGTGCGCATATCAGAAATCCGCGCGCGGCGGAACGGATTTCCGTTCCAATACTTCGTCGGAAAACGCACGTCGACGCGTGAAAATCACACCGGAAATTCGCGACATCATCACGCGCACAACTCGCGCGGTCAATTGCCAATTTGGCGGCATCGATCTGCTTTACGGTCGCAAAGGTTTCATCGTCACCGAAGTGAATTTTTCGTGCAATTTCGCCGCAGCGCAGGATTTCACCGGCATCAATATTGCGCAAAAAATGGTGGATTATTTGATCGCGAAAGCGAAGCAAAAAAAAGTTAAAACTCCGCACGCATGAAATCCAGCGAAATCTTTTTGGTTTTCGCAGAAAAAACGGCTGACAATCTACGACTCTTGGCGCGCGCACGGGAATTGCAGATCAAACTAACTCCGCTGCCGTTGCAGCAAATCACAGTCGCGCTGGATGAAAGTGGTGCTACGCGATTTTTTTTGGAAGCGCGAGACATCACTACCCAGCTCAAAAAAGGACGAATTATTTTTCGTGGCAAAGGCGCTTGTGTGCAGACTGCGCTCGCGCTCGCCCACTTCGCCCAGCGCAAAAAAATTCCTTTTACTGATTCGGTTGCGAGTATCGCGCTCGTCGGCAAAAGCTATTTACCGAACGTGATTTTGCGCGAAACGCAACATATTCCCTCGATTTTTTGGGAGACGCAAAACGAACTGCCGCGAAAAATTTCTTTTCGACCGCCTTTCATCGTGAAGCCGCTGAATGGTAATCGCGGTCGTAGCGTGCGCGTCGTGAAAAAGTTGAACAAAATCAAAACGAAAAATTGGGAGCCGCTCATCATTCAACCGCAGTTGAATTTCGAGGAAGAATTTCGCATTTTTGTGCTGAATGGCAAAGTCCTCGCCGCAGTAGCGAAGCGCAAAAGCGCTGGCGCGCTCGCCGCAAATTTTGCGCAAGGCGCGGATTTCGTCGCAGTGAAAATTGCACGCGAACTGCAAAATGAAGCGATCCAAATTTGTCGGCAGCTCGGGATCGAGATTGGCGGCGTCGACTTCGCGCGCATCGGCCGAAAATATTATTTCCTCGAAGCGAATCGCGCACCCGGAATCATCGGCGTCGAACGCGCGACTGGTATCGATGTGGGCGGCGCGATTTTGCGATTTATCCAAACGAAATGAAAAAGTTGCCGATCCTCCTTGTCGCGCCGCACTGTTCAAGCTTCGTGCCAGAGAAAATTCGGAAACTCATGAATTTAAGTGATTTCGAGATTCGCTATCGTACCGACCTTGCGACCGAGCGAATTTTTGTGAATCCCAAAACTTACAACCTCGCCGCCAAATTTTCGCGCTTCGTCAGCGATCTCAATCGTCCAGAAAACGCAAAAATCTGGAGGGATGGCCAACCGGTGAATGGTATTCTCACGATCGCGCCGATGCACGGCAAAGCGATTTTTCGCGAATATCCGAGCACCGAGGAAGTCAAAACTTGGGTGCAAAAATATTATCGACCTTTTTATCAGGAGGTCGGGAAAATTTTGCCACGCGTGAAATTTTTGCTCGCGGGTCATTCGCACTGGAGCTGCAGCAAGCGTACCGGCACGAAACGTGCGGACATCGTACTTGGCGACCGGAACGGAATTGCCTGCGATCCGCGACTGACGCGAAAAGTCGCCGCTTTTTTTCGTGGTAAAAACTTTTCGGTCGCGGTCAATCGACCTTTTCCGGGCGGATTTTTGCTTGAGAAATTTTGCGACAAAAAGGTATGCTGTCTGCAGATCGAGATCAAACGCGCGCTGTATTTGAATGAGAAAACTCTGCGGGTGCGTGAACGGGATGTCGCGCGACTCAATAAAATTATTGGCGAACTGACTGAATTGCTCGCGCAGGAAATTTAGTCCGGTTTGCGCAAAATATAAAAATGAGACTTATATTCACGCTGGCCTTTTTGGTAAGTAATCACTTTTTTCGCGGCGATCTCGAAACCAGCCAGTGTGATCATGTGCTCGGCTTCAGCGCGATTGCTGAAAACAACCTGATCGGCACAGGCCCGGATTTTTTCGTGAATATAATTACGATGGTCGACAACTTGCATCGTGAATTGCGCTTGATCGTGCGGCTGAATCGGATCGGCATCAGTATCGTAGCGTTCTTGTCCATCAGCATCGATCACAAGGCGCGTCGGCCTGAGCTGACAACCAGATTTGAGAATGCGTTCGCGGCGCTTTTCAGAAAAAATCGAAGGGTTGACAATACACTTTGCACCTGGCTTCAAAAGCCTGTGCAAAGACCGTAAAACATACCAGGGTTTGTAAATCATATTATTCACCGCCAAAGCACAATCCGCGATCTCCGATCGGAGCGGCAATTTTTCATTGTCGGCGCAAATCAAAAAAGGCTGATTGAGGGCATCCGCCAATCTAGCTCGCATACCTTCGTTAAGCATTTCCTTGGAGATATCGAGTCCGATGATTTGGATACGCGGATTATTTTTGATCTCGGGATGATCGAGCTCATAGCCGTAGCCAAGACCAAGCGCCAAAAGTTTAATTTTTTCGTCGCCCAGATTGGCAGCCAAACACTCCTCGACTAGAGGCCCGACCAATTGCTCGAAAAGAACTCGCTCCTGTGAAGGAGACTTGATGCGTTTTTCGTATTCCGGCGGTTCAATCCCGCCGTAATTTGGTTTGTTCAGTTCGACCATTGTTTTTTCATTTTAGCAGAAAAATTAAATTTAGTCAATAAAATGAAAATCCGCCATTCGCCGGAGCGAGGCGGCGCTGGCCGCATGTAGGGAACGCACATGTGCGTTCCTGTCTTCGCGGCGGCAGTGGAAAATGCGCCGAAGCGGAATTCTGCGCCTGCGCCCTCCCCTGTCATTCCCGAGGAATCGGGAATCCCGACTGAAACGGAAAGCGCGGAGACTCCCGAGCCTGAGGCTATCGAATGTAGGGAATGAAAATTTTCATTCCCTACCGCCGCGCCGGAGCCGGCTGCTCCCGCGGTGGAGGTGGGGATGGCGGAGCCCTCCGAAGCCGAAGGCGAAGGACGTGTGCCGAGGGTGGGAAAT
Organism: Patescibacteria group bacterium; assembly: GCA_043799575.1. Taxonomy (GTDB): domain Bacteria; phylum Patescibacteriota; class Gracilibacteria; order JAHISY01; family JAHISY01; genus JAHISY01. Next base: position 11,118 of record JAZDNQ010000049.1, read on the forward strand.
TAAAGAAAAATGAAATGGTTTATTTGGGATAGTTGTTTAGGTTTTTTGATATAAAATCATCTTGACCCACCCATCAAATGAAAAATATCTCAAAACAAAACCGTAGTTTGTTTACGTTTTTTTTGGCAGTGATTTTTGCTTTATGTTTTCTTACTAAGATTCCCGAAGTTCATGCATTCGGTGAATGCGACCAATATGGCTTTATGGCCACTTACGATATTCTGACCGATAGCTGTAAATGTATGCATGGATATAGTTTTGACAGAGGGCTGTTTGGTGATCTGACCTGTGTCAGCAATGACAGCATTTGCAAAAAACAATTTGGAATAATGTCCTACAACGATTACTTAACCGATAAATGTAAGTGTTCTTATGGTTATATTTTCCAAGATAATTATTCTGGAACATCATGTGTGAACGGCAACACCGCCTGTCATGATAAATACGGATTTTATTCCAGCTTCAACGCAAGTGATAATACTTGTGAATGTGATAGTGGTTATATTTTTGAAGACAGCTACACGGGAAGATCGTGTGTAGATGGAGATATTGTTTGCCATAAAAGACATGGTCTATATTCCAGCTTCGAAGATAGTAGCAGGAGCTGCGTCTGTGATGATGAATATACGTTTGATGATTACAATCAGTGTGTAGAAAAGCAGCACAATGTGTATTTTTTATTAAAGGAGCTTTCAACTGATAATAGGCAGGCAATTATCAAAAGCGAATACGATTATAAAAACTATTTAATAACCTACGGCATAGGATGCTACACGTCGTCATTTCGTAGATACATAAATAACGATATCGTCGTAAATCTTGGCACTGATTACGAGATAGATAGATGGGACAGTATAGTTTTACAGGACGATGATGAAGTTTGCGACATCATTAATTTAGAACGTGTAGATAATGACTTTTCATTTCCAGAAGACGAGCAAGATAATAATTATTTGCCGCTTCTTTTGGAGACGATCAATAACAATAACAGTAGTAGTACCGCTGATAATCCTATTAATGTCTCTCAGTGCAATGATGGCTATATCTATAACGATGGACGCTGCCAATCAATTTTTGATGTTGATGCAAATCAATCACAATTTTCTAATTCAATTCTTGATTTAAAAAATAAGGGAATCATTAGCGGTTATACTGACGGAACTTTTAAGCCGTTTAACCCGATAAATCGCGCCGAATTCATTAAGACAGTAATCGGCGCAAAATTTAAGAATGATAGTATTTTAGATCGATGCACAGATAGTGGATTCACCGATATTCCCGAGGGATCCTGGTATGCCAATTATGTTTGTGCAGCTAAAGGTTTCGGAATTATAGGTGGATATGCTGATGGAACTTTTAAACCAGATCAACAAGTCAATGCTGCCGAAGCACTCAAGATAATGCTGAAAACATTTGGTGTTGAAGTTCGTGAACCAGACAAGAACGAAGCTTGGTACAAACCATTTACTGAATATGCCAAGAACAATAACTATTACCTGAACACTTTCGACAGTGAAAATAAACTTTTGACTCGTGAAGACATGGCGGAGCTAATACATCGGGTTATGTCTTCAAAATAATTCGTACTTTAATTTTTTACTTATGCAAAAAATATTTTCCATCATCCTGTCGCTGGTTGTTGTCTCCAGCGGAATAACGCTTGGCGCGAAATTCGCAGAGGCGCGCACCTACCGCAATGGCGGGACGTACTACATTCAACGCGGATACTACAAACCGAGCACCGGTAAATATGTCATGCCACACCTCAAAACACGGCCTGATAATTACAAATGGAACAATAAAAATTATCGCTGGTAATTCCTATCTCAACGCCGCCTGCGCCGCGGCAAGCCGCGCGATCGGCACGCGGAACGGCGAACAGCTGACGTAGTTCATTCCGATACGGTGACAAAATTCCACCGAAGCCGGATCGCCGCCGTGTTCGCCACAGATACCGCACTTCAAATCTTTTTTGTCCGTCCGACCTCTTTCAATTCCCATTTTCACCAATTCCCCCACCCCGCGCTGATCGAGCGAGGAAAAAGGATCAACCTCGAGAATACCTTTTTCGATATACAGCGGCACGAATTTCGGCGCGTCGTCGCGTGAGAAACCGAAAGTCAACTGCGTGAGATCATTCGTCCCGAAGGAGAAAAACTCCGCTTTGCGCGCG
>JAZDNQ010000052.1:0-2173 GCA_043799575.1 Patescibacteria group bacterium
ACATTAAACAAAAATTGGCAGAACTTTTGAATTTTTTGGAAGAAAAAAAACAGATTCTTGGTCGTAAAAACCCGTCGACGATTTTGCCTTTCGAGAGATTTAATGCCGAGTTAACCCAGTTTGGAAACCTTTGGAATACAGAGCTCTCATTAATAGAAGTTGTTTGTAATGATCAGGGAGGCAAAGGTCTTCGTCGCTCAATTGTAAACTTTTTAGAGCTGATTAATGAGGCAGAGAGACAAGTCGAGGCGGATCGTGATTTTCCTCCCGACTTTTGGCAGAAGTTCACAGCACTATTGCTTCACAAATTAAACAACAGGATTACGGCTCTTAAAGGTACTTTGCGTCAGATGATTTCAAGTGAGGTCTCGGTGGGCGGAAGCGAAATTGACCAATTTTCAAATAAAATTAGTGAGAGTATCGTAGAACTGATCAACAATGGTGCGAAGGATTTAGTGCCCGATCGAATTCCAAGTAATAATCTCAATGAAATTTGGGAGAAAGCGATTAAAAAACTTAAAAAAAGTCGCGAGCAAAATGCAGATTGTAAAACGGGTGAAGGGAACTACGAAATTCGTTATTTATCCCGAGAGGAAATAAAGTTTATTTTAGTCTCGGCTAGACTTACCGAAGATGACATAAATTTATTTACAAGGGCAGTCGGATTTTTAGCTGAAAATTTTGTAAGAATCAGCGTCTTTACTTTTAAGAAAGCAGAAGGAGATATTGTGCACGATGACCATGAAGCTTTTTGCAGGACTGTTGAATTTTTTAAAAGCCGAGTGCTTGTTGCAAAAAAATATAATTTGATCGACGACAAGGCAGTACTTTATTTTTTAGCAATGCAAATTGCGCGACATCTTCGTGATATTCCGGAGACAGATTTTGTTTTGCAGGCAAAAGAAAAGTTGACAGGAATTTTACAAGATCCAAATTTTGACATCGCAGCTCATTCAGATGGGGTTTCTAGCTCAGAATTATCCGATTATCTCTGCCGTGAGCTTGGTTTGTAAGATTATTTCTTCTCAAATAACTTCCGAATCTTCGCGCCGGTGATCTCGATCGGGTGTTTTTTCTCCGCCGCGCGCCACTTTTTCATTTTCGGCATTCCGGCGGCATATTCCGCCATCCAAGTTTTCGCGAATTTCCCCGACTCGACATCTTTCAACGCCGCTTTCATTCGCTTCTTCGTCCCGGCGTCGATGATTTTCGGACCGACGAGTCGTCCGCCGAATTCCGCTGTGTTCGACACGACATCGTACATTCTCCCGATTCCGCCCTCGTAAATCAGGTCGACGATAAGTTTCAATTCGTGCAAACATTCAAAATACGCGAACTCGGGCGGGTAGCCCGCCTCGGTCAAAGTTTCGAATCCGGCTTTCACCAATTCCGCCGCGCCGCCGCACAAAACCGTCTGCTCGCCGAATAAATCTTCGTAAGTTTCCTGCGCAAAAGTCGCTTCGATCACGCCCGCTTTCGTAAAATACATCGCCTTCGCCATCGCGAGTGCGATTTTTTTCGCATCTTTCGTCGCGTCTTGCTCGACCGAAAACAGCGCGGGGACGCCGAATCCGTCGAGATAACATTTTCGCTCCTCGGTGCCCGGACATTTCGGCGCGACCATAATCACATTCACATTTTTCGGCGGGACGATCCGTTTGAAAACAATATTGAATCCGTGCGAAAAAGACAGCGTTTTCCCGGCGGTGACGAATTTCTCGATCTCCTTTTCGTAGACATCTTTCTGAATTTCGTCGGGGATCAAAATGTGAATAATGTCAGCTTTTTTCGCGGCGTCCGCGATCGACGCGACTTTCAATCCGTCTTTTTTCGCGAGTTTCGCGGACGGACCATTCGGGCGGACACCGACGACGACATCGACTTTCGAATCGTGCAGCATTTGTGCCTGCGCGCGACCCTGTGCGCCGTAGCCGATTACCGCGATCGTTTTGCCTTTCAAAATGGACGTATCGGCGTCTTTTTCGTGGTAGATTTTCATGTCAAAAATTTTTTTAAAAAACAATTTTAATTCCGAAAAAATCGGAAATTATTCGACCGGGGTTTCCTCTTCGATGTCCGGTTCAGTTTCCGGCGCGACCTCGATCAATTCAGTTTCCTCCGTTGTAGTCGGCAAAAATTCGAGCGGATCGATTTCTTCCGCGTCGGTCGGAGC
>JAZDNQ010000060.1:0-24186 GCA_043799575.1 Patescibacteria group bacterium
CTAAACTTAAAATCGCGCCGTCAATTTTGTCCGCCGATTTCGGGAGATTGAATGAGGAAATCGCGAGCGTGGAAAAATTTTGCGAATGGTTGCATGTCGATGTGATGGACGGCCACTTCGTGCCGAATCTCACGCTCGGCGCGCCAATCGTGCGCTGTCTGAGAACAAAGCTTTTCCTCGATTGTCATCTCATGGTTTCGAATCCCGAAATTTTGTTGAAAGATTTTGCGGCGGCGGGCGCGGACGCGATCACGATTCACCTCGAGACGAAAAATGTTGAGCAGAATTTACGCAAAATTAAAAAGCTCGGCTGCAAAGTCGGCATCTCGATCAAACCGAAAACGCCAGTTTCGAAACTGGAAAAATTTTTACCGCTCGTCGATTTAGTTTTGGTGATGTCGGTCGAACCCGGTTTCGGCGGGCAGAAATTTATGCGAAATTCTTTGCCGAAAATCAAAACTCTGCGCCAAAAATATCCCGCGCTCGAGATCGCGATCGATGGTGGGATAAATGCCGAAACTGCAAAATTAGCTCGCGAAGCCGGCGCGAGTGTTTTGGTCGCGGGCAGTTTTATTTTCAAAGCAGCGAATCGGAAAAAGGCTATTGCGGATCTGAGACGTGATTCAAATCGATAAACTTCATCAGTTTGGCATAATCCAGTGTAACGGGATTTTCGCTGTCCTTTTGCCAAATCGTAATTAGCCTAAAAAAATCTTCGCGATCGAAATCTGCTTTCAAATTAAATATTGGCGTTAGTTCTTCGACAACCATATTAAGAATTAAATTCAATTTGCCCCAAAGCGCACGGCAACTGGAATCATCCACCGGAACAACATCTTGAAAATTTATATAATCTTCTCCGCACGGAATTCTTTTACCGTCTTTTTCAATAATCAAAGGAATCATAGCTAAATCAGCCTCTTCTTTGTCAGCAATTATTTGCGCAATTTTTTCACGAACAACAGTCACAAGCGCACCGTTGTTTAATAGAATTTCAATCCGCGGTTGAGTCTTTCTTAGATTTTCTACAATAGCGTCTTCCCTTAATTCCATTTTGGAAATTTAAAGGTTTTATTTTAAGTCAATTATTGTATTTGTCAATCTAGCTTTCTTTCTCCAATTTCGCATTCCGCAATTTCCAACCGACAGTGAGCATCGCGAGAAATAATCCGGCGAGTGCGATTAATTTGCCGAACGCGTCGTCGATGAAAAGTGCGATCGCGCCAAACGCCGCCGACGCACAGTAAACCGCGAGCACTGTTTGCGGTTTCGAAAATCCCGCCGCGAGCAGCCGGTGATGCAGATGACCGTAATCCCCGCGAAACGGCGATTGCCCGGACAAAATTCTCCGCAAAACAACCCAAATCGCGTCAAGCAAAGGAAAGCCCAAAACCAAAGCCGCGGTCGCGATTTTGCCGCCGGAAAAAACGGCGAGTGCGCCGAGCACGAATCCGAGCAGCATCGAACCAGAATCCCCGAGCAAAATTTTCGGTGGCGGAAAATTGAAAATCGTAAACGCGAGTGCGCCGCCCGCGATGATCGCGGCGAGCGCGACGACGGCAGATTGGTCGAAATAATGGTAGCCCGTCCGCGCCGCGAGGAAAAAAATGACAAGCGCGGCGAGTCCGGCGATTCCCGACGAAAGTCCCGCGACACCGTCGAGCCAATTCAGCGAATTCGTCAAAAGCACGACCCAAAAAACGGTGAACAAATCCGCGAGCAAAGTCAGATGATATTCCCCGCCCCAAAACGCGCCAATATTCCAATCGATCTCGGCTAGATTGATCGAGCCACCAAACGGATTGGTGAGATGATCGATGCCGAGTCCGGAGATCACGAGAATTCCCGCAGCGATAATTTGAATCACGAGCCGCAACCAGGCTGGCAGCCGAAACGCGTCGTCGAGGAATGCAGTCGCGGTGAGCAATGTCGCGCCGACGAGCAGTCCGAGCACTTCTTTCGACAGCGGCACGAAAAGCAAAACCGCAATCACGAAACTCACGAAAATCGCGAGTCCGCCGAAATACGGAATCGGTTTGCGTTTCAAGCCGTATTTTTTTGGATCATCGAGCAAGCCGAGTCGCGGAAAAAATTTGATCGCAAAAACGGTGAGCACAGCGGTCAGAATGAAAGCGAAACCGAGGGGCAGGAAATTCACGACTGAAGAAATTTTAAATTTGAAATTTTTAGTTTCAAAATAATTTTGGATTTTTGAATTTTTCAATTCTAAAACTATTCCCTATCCCCTAAAACCTAACCCCTAATTTTGCGTGTCGCGAACTCAACCAATTTTTCGGCGGGGAGATTTTTGGCAAAAACTTTTTCCGGCCGCAGCGAGTGCTTCGCCTCCTCCCGCGAAAGAATCGCGAGAAAATGATTTTCGAAAAAAGCCGCAACGAGCGGATCACTAGTTCGCGCCGGGATTTTTTGGCCGTTTTGAATTTTGTCCGCCTCTAGTCGCGTCAGCCGAATCTGCGGCAAAGTCAGCCCGGCCTCGATCGGCAGAATTTTGTCCGACCGAATCGATTTGAGCGGCAAAGCTTTATTCAAAGTGAAATCGCCGACGCGCGTTCTGGTCAATTTCGAAAGATGCGCGCCACATTCGATCCGCGCGCCGAGATCACGCGCGAGCGAACGGATGTATGTCCCCGACCCGCAGCGCACGGAAATTTCGCATTTCGGAAAATCAAAATTGCGGACTTTGATTTCGTGAATCTCGACTTCGCGCGATTTTAATTTAACTTCTTCACCGCGCCGCGCAAGTCGGTGCGCCGACTCCCCCGCGATTTTGATCGCGCTGAATTTTGGTGGAATTTGGTGAATCGTCCCAACGAATTCGGGAAGAATTTTTTCGAACTCGTCCCGCGAAATTTTTTTCGCATCGGGGAACGGCGCAATCTCGCCCTCTGCGTCGTCTGTCGTCGAAGTAGCGCCGAAAGTGATTTCGGCTTCGTATTCTTTTTCCGTATTTTGGACGTATTCAAGCAGTCGAGTCGCCGCGCCAATCCCGAGAATTAGAACGCCCGTCGCCATCGGGTCGAGCGTCCCCGCGTGGCCGATTTTGCGAATTTTGAGACGGCGGCGCGCGAAAGCGACCGCGTCGTGCGAAGTAATTCCTTTCGGTTTATTGATCGCGATGAAGCCGTCCATTGGAGAAGATTTTAGCGGAATTCGATCGAAATGCTGGGAGATAAATTTACGGTTCATTTTTTGTAAAGTTCCCAAATTCCCAAATCTCAATTTCTAATTTCCAAACAAATTCCAATTTTTGAATTTCGAATTTGAAATTTATTTGGATTTTGGTTTTTGGAACTTCGAATTTATTTCGAAAATTATGAAAATTCGTAAATTTGAAAATTAATCTAAAATCTCTTCGTGCTTTCCCAGAGATTAAGTTCCGTTGCCTTGGTCGGCGGCCGGGTCAATGGCCACCGCAAAAGTTATTTCGCGCAGCTCGTGAAATTTTTGGAGCACAAAAAAAAGAAAGTTTTTTTGGAGAAATCACTCGCGCAAATTTTGGGACGCAAAGCCGCGACTGCAGTGGAGATCAAAAAAGCCGATGTGATTTTGGTGTTCGGCGGCGACGGCGCGCTGCTCGGCGCGGCGCGCGAATACTATGGCGCGCGCGGAAAATTCGCAGGCATCCGACTCGACGGCACGCTCGGTTTTTTGACGGAATTCGCGCCGGAAAATTTGGAAAAATTATTGGCGGAATTTTTCTCCGGGAAATTCGAAACGAGTTCGCGCATTCTTTTGCAGGCTGAGATTTGGAGGGGCGGAAAACTCGTACGAACTTTTCACGCTCTGAACGAAGTTGTTTTGAATCAAAACCGCGTCGCGAAATTAATCGCACTAGATTTTGATTTCGACGAGAAGCGCATCGCGACTTTTCATGCTGACGGCGCGATCATCGCGACGCCGACTGGATCGACAGCATACTCGCTCTCGGCGGGCGGACCGATCCTCGATCCGAATCTCGCGGCGGTGATTTTGACACCGATCAATCCCCACCTGCTCGCGGCACGACCGCTCGTGCTTCCCACGACTGGAAAAATCCACACGAAAATCGCGGAAGAAAACCTGCCTGCTGGACAGGCAAGTTTGACACTGACAGCCGACGGACAGAAAAGTTTTGATTTGAAAATCGGCGACGAAATTATTTTCGCGAAAGCCGACTGGGAGCTCACAGTCATGCATCCAAAAAACCGCAATCATTTCGAGATTCTGCGCAAAAAACTAAATTGGAGCGAACGGAAAATCTGATGTTCAAATTGTTCCAATTGCTCGATTGCTTCGCTTGTTCGAAATGTCAAAAAATTACGGGAAAATCATTCGAACAACTTGAACAACTTGAACATTTCGAACGAAACCTTCAGGTTTCTCTTCGCACCCACTTGAGATAAAGTCCGGTGAGAAAATCTTTCGTCGCGTCAAGCAGACTCCCGAGCAAATCTTTGAGACTGCGAATTTTGGCGATCTTCTCGGCGAGACGATGTGGCGGATATTTTTTCAAACCGACGTACGCGAGCAAAACTTTTTGCTCTTCAGCACGAATTTCTTTGCGAATCGCAGCTGCGACTTCACGCTGCATCTGCTTCGTCGAAACAGTTTTTTGGACGTACGCAAACAAATTTTGCGCCTCGTCATCATCGGATGCCTGCGCGCTACCGCCAGCAGTGTCATCTTTTTTATTACCCTTATTCTCCGAAAAGCCCTCATCCGCCTCATCGGCCGACTCCGCGCCCTCGATCGTTTTCATCGCCTCACTCGAAATTTCCGACGCAGCTGATTGAATTTCTGCCTTGCCGACAACGTCATCGACGTCGACTTTTTTCGATTTTTCCGCGGTCGAATGCTCGCGATTTTCGAGATTTTCTTTTCCGTTCACGCTTACCATTTTATCACTATTATCGTGAGATTTTACCATTTTTTAGCTCAAAATTCAATTATTTGCGCGAGCGAACTTTTGCGAGTAAAATCCGCCCACTTTTTGAGGGAGCTTGGAATTTTGGTTTCAAGCGCTCGCACCTCATAACCCCCAAATCATGAATCCCAGAAAGGCTTCCGCCAAAGCGGAAAAGGAAACTGCACCGGTCGAAATTTCCGAGACCGAGCTTTTGAAATTGAAAAAAGCCGAATCGAAGGAAAAAAAGGCCGCGGAAAAAGAGGAGAAAAAAGAAGCGAAAGAAGCGCGCAAACACGCCCCACAAAAAGCGAAAGAGCGCAAAACGCAAAAGCGTAACCCGCTCAAAATCCATTCGAAAAAATGGCGCGCGGCTCGGGAAAAAATCGACGCGAATAAATTTTATTCACTCACGGACGCGGTAAAACTCGCAAAAGAAACTGCGACGACGAAGTTCGACGCTTCGATCGAGATTCACACTCGCCTCGGGATTAACACGAAAAAGTCGGATCAAATCGTCCGATCTTCGGTTTCTTTGCCGAATGGAACTGGCAAAAAATTGCGCGTCGTCGCTTTCGTGGCCGAGGAAAAAGCAGCCGCCGCGAAAAAAGCGGGCGCCGTCGAAGCTGGCGAGACGAGCTTGATCGAGAAAATCGGCAAAGGCTGGCTCGAATTCGATGTCGCGGTCGCGACTCCCGATATGATGAAAAAACTCGGTAAGATCGCCAAAACTTTGGGTCAAAAAGGTTTGATGCCCAATCCGAAAGCCGGAACCGTGACTGAAGATATCGAAAAAGCGCTCGCCGAAATTCAAAAAGGTAAAGTCGAATTTCGGGGCGACAGTTTCGGGATTTTGCACAATCTCGTTGGCAAAGCTTCTTTCGAAGAAAAGAAATTGATCGAAAATATCGAAGCATATTTGAAAGCTGTTCTGGAAGCAAAGCCAAAGGCGGTCAAAGCGAACTATGTGCGCGGAATCGCGCTCGCGAGCTCGATGGGACCTGGTATCAAACTCGATGCCAACTCGATTATCAAAAATTTGTAATTTGAAAGTCAAAATTTTCAGGATCGATAAAAGCCTGCCTTTGCCGGTTTACGAAACGGCCGGCGCGGTGGGCTTCGATCTTTTGGCACGGGAAGAAACCGCGATCGCACCCGGCGAAATCAAATTGATCCCGGCGAATGTGATCATCGCGACTCCGCCCGGTTTTGCGCTACTCGTCACCTCACGCAGCTCGACCCCGCGCAAAAAAGGACTAACTCAACCGCACGGACTCGGCGTGATCGACCAAGATTATTGCGGCTCGGAAGACGAAATCAAAATCCAAGTTCACAATTTTTCCCAGCAAAAAGTCGTAGTCGAGCGCGGCGAAAAAATCGCGCAGGGTCTTTTCGTCCGCTGTGAGCGCGCTGACTTTGAGGAAATCGATAAGGTCGAAAACGAGACGCGGGGCGGATTCGGCTCGACCGACGCGAAAAATTAGCCGCGCGCCAAAACCAAACCCCAAACCTCCCGCGCGCCAGCTTTTTTAAGCACTTTCGCCGCTTCGAGCAAAGTCGTCGCGGTCGATGCGACATCGTCGACGAGCAGAATTGTTTTATCGCGCACGGAAAAATCGGACTTCAGCACGAAAGCATTTTCCAAATTTCTCAATCTTTCCGCGCGGCTGAGTTTGGCTTGTTGCGCGGTATTTTTCGTGCGAAGCAATAAATCTTGAAGTGGCAAATCCAATTTTTGCGCGGCGGATCTCGCGAGCAATTCAGCTTGATTGAAGCCGCGCCAACGCAATCTTTTTTTGTGCAGCGGAATCGGGACGATGACGCGCTCGCCGAAATAATTTTTTTGCACGACGGAACGTGCCAAAATCGCACCCAAATTTTGTGCTAGATTTTCGGAAAATTTATACTTCAAAGTCGCGATCGCGCGCGCGAGCTCGGGATTTTTTTGGTAGCTCGCCGCGACACGAAGCCCGTCGAGCGACGACGAACATCGGACGCAAACTTTGCCGCCGAAATTTTCGCGCCAGCAAACCGGACAAAATTGTTTCGCGTTCGGAACAATTTTTTGCGTACAACTTTCACAAAACCACTCGCCCTCCGCTCCGCAGCCTGTGCAGCGCACAGGGAAAATTATTTCGAGCAGCGAATTTTTTAATTTGCCGAGCACAGCGAAATTTTACCGAATCTAAATTTCGGCATTGAAAATTATTTGGAAATTGGGGTTTGGAAATTGAAAATTGAACAAATCTTTTCTCAAAACAAACCTGAAAAAGAAAACTGGTGGGTCCGAGAGGAGTCGAACCTCTGACCTTCTGCACGTCAAGCAGACGCTCTAACCAACTGAGCTACGAACCCAAGATGTCAAAATTATTGCTGTGTAGAACCTCCAACCAGCTGAGGGGCGAAGCCCAGCCTTCGGCTCTACGAACCCGCGATTTCAAGTGGCAGGGCCAAGGGGAATCGAACCCCTATTACCAGGATGAGAACCTGGCGTCCTAACCGTTAGACGATGGCCCCGTGACAGTCGACAGTTTTTAGTTGACAGTTATCAGCTACCTTGCAATTTTCCTGTTGATTGTCGACTATGGACTATCGACCCTTTTTAAAAGAGCCGCGTGATTTTAACCAAAACTTTTTTTTCTAACAACTTATTCCTTACTGCTTAGTCCTTATTCCTTAACTCTTACTTCTTAAAAACATTTCCCGCAAATTTGGCAGCCGCACCGAGATATTCCTCAATCCGCAAAAGCTGATTGTATTTCGCGATCCGATCCGTCCGGCACAGCGAACCAGTTTTGATTTGCCCAGCCGCTGTCCCGACCGCAAAATCCGCGATCGTCGTGTCTTCCGTCTCGCCCGAACGATGCGAAATGACCGCGGTGTAGCCGGATTTTTGCGCCAATTTCACAGCTTCGATCGTTTCGCTGACCGTACCGATTTGATTCAGTTTGATCAAAATAGAATTCGCGATCCCCTCTTCGATGCCTTTTTGCAATCTCTCCGGATTGGTCACAAAAAGATCATCGCCGACCAATTGAGCTTTGCTTTCCAATTTTTGAGTCAAAGCGCGCCAGCCCGCCCAATCGTCCTCGGCCAGCCCATCCTCGATCGAGACGATTGGGTATTTCGCGAGCAATTTTTCGTAAAAGTCGATCATCCCAGCCGCATCTTTTTCCGCACCCTCGATTTTGTATTTTCCGTCAACGAAAAATTCCGAGCTCGCAGCGTCGAGCGCGATTTTGATTTTGGATGAATAACCAACCGCCGCGATCGCCGCGACGATCGCGTCGAGCGCCTCTTCCGTCTTCGCGAAATTCGGCGCGAAACCGCCTTCGTCGCCGACATTTGTCGCGTGTCCGCCCTTTTTGAGAATCTTTTTCAATTCGTGAAATGTCTCCGCGCCGGCGCGCAGCGCTTCGCTAAACTTGTCGAACCCGGTCGGGACGATCATAAATTCTTGAATGTCGATGCCATTGTCCGCGTGTTTTCCGCCGTTCAAGATATTCATCATCGGCGTCGGCAAAAGCCAATTTTCATTTCCTGCGAGGAAACCGAAATATTCGAAAAGCGGGATTTTTTTGTGACTCGCCGCAGCGCGCGCGACCGCGAGCGACACGCCGAGAATCGCATTCGCGCCGAGTTTCGATTTATTTTGCGTACCGTCGAGCTCGATCATTTTCGCATCCAAAGCTTTTTGATCGAGCGCGTCCGAACCGGATAATTTTTGCGCCAAAATCTCATTCACATTTTTGACCGCGTTCAAAACTCCTTTTCCGCCGAAGCGTGAATCGCCGTCGCGCAGCTCGACCGCCTCGTGTGCACCCGTCGACGCACCGCTCGGCACCGCCGCGATTTCGCGCTCTCCAGTCGCCAATTCGACCTCGACCTCAACCGTCGGATTGCCGCGGCTGTCGAGAATCTCGCGGGCGTGGATTTTGGAAATTTTAGACATGGTAAGAAGTAAGGATTAAGTGGTAAGAATTAAGTTTTTGTAAAATAAGACTTAAAAAATAAAAAGTAATAAAATGTCTACCGCGGATTTTAACAAATCCACAACTTAGTCCTTACTCCTTAATTCTTATTCCTTGCAAAGAGTTGTTGTCAAAATCGGAACGAACTTACTCACCCGCGAGGACGGCTCGCTGAATCTCGAATTCGTCGAGAAGATTTCGCGCGAAATCAAACGCTTACATACGAACGAAATCGAGGTCGTGATCGTGACTTCGGGCGCGGTCGCGGCTGGTCGCGGCGAATTGAAAATCGAGCGCGCCGACTCGGAAACTTTGCACGAAAAACAAGCGCTCGCAGCGATCGGTCAGGGCAGTTTGATGCAGAAATATTACAAATATTTCACGCTCAGCGAGGATATCATCATCGCGCAAGTCTTGCTCACCCCACACGATTTTGAGAATCTCGACACTTTGCAAAACACGCACAATACTTTGAAACTTTTGCTCTCGCGCAAGGTTTTGCCGATCGTGAATGAGAATGATGTCACCGCGACGGACGAATTGAAATATATGGCGAATGATCGACTCGCGGCGCGCGTCGCGAATCTCGTCGGCGCGGACTCGCTAATTTTGTTGACCGATGTCGACGGTCTTTGTGAAGAAAATCCGGCCGAAAATCCGAAGGCGAAAATCGTGAAAACGATCGATAAACGCCACATGAAAAAATATTTCGAGATGGCAGGTTCGGCGAGCGAGGGCGGACACGGCGGCATGGCGACCAAGCTTGAAGCCGCGAAAATCGCCGAGTGTGAAGTTTTCATCGCGAACGGCCTCGGCAAAAATATCCTTTCGGAGATCGTGCTAAAAAATGGGAATCCGGGAACGGTGATTCGTTAAAAAGTTCAAATTGTTCAATTTGAACAACTCCAACAATTAGAACATTTTGAACTCATTCCAGGCGCGACGATTGGCGAATCTCCTCCTCGTTTTCGAGCGCGTTGTAAAAAATCGGCACCATCACGAGAGTCAGAATCGTGGCGAAAATTATTCCGAAAAAGATGGTCAAAGCGAGATCAACCCACATTTCATCAGCCCAAATCAAAGGCACTACGCCCACCGCAGTCGTGACAGTCGTGAGCAAAATCGGCTGCAAACGATCGCCGCCCGCTTCGACCGCGGCATCCAATTTGGAATGACCATGCCGAATTTTTTCATTGATGCGATCAATCAGAATAATCGCATTATTTACGACGACGCCGAGCAGCGCGACTATCCCGATAAATCCCGGGAAAGAAAAATTGCGACCAACCAAAGTCAGCCCACCGAAAACGCCAATCAAAGATAGCGGTAGCGCGAAACAAATAATGAAAGGCTGGCGGAAAGAATTGAACTCCAAAACCAAAATCAAAACGATCAGAAATAAGCCGATAATCATGGCGCGACCGAGCGAGGCGAATGATTCGGTCACGTCCTCGGTCTCGCCCCCGATCTCGATCCTGACATTTTTCGGAATATCCATTTGCTTTGTCTTGGCGAGAATCTGAGCTGAGACATCGCTCGCGACAATCCCCTCATCGAGATACGCAGTCGCGCTGACGATCGTCTCAGAATCTTTGTGATGAATCGTGGTTACAGCTGGCGCGATCGCGACATCGGCCAGCTCGGAAACTGGGACGAGCCCTCGCGGAGTTGTAATCAGCAAATTTTGAATTTGCGAAATATCGCTCGGCGCGTTGCGGCAAATCGTAATTTTGTCGCGGCGCTCGACGAGCGCGGTTTCCAAATTATTTTCGCAGTCCATCGCGCGGAAATCGAGCGAAACGACAATCGGCGTTTCGTCGCCATTGCGCAGAATTTTGACTGAGTTGTTGCCGAAAATCGCGGCGCGCAGCTCGGCCGCGACACTAGCCGCCGACGTGCCGTAAGAATTGAGCCGATCGCGTTTCAGCGCGAAATGAAATTCGCCCGTCCCGTGCTCGATATCATTACTGATATCATGTGTCCCTGGAATCGATTCGACGACCTGGGTCAATTGCGAGGCGACCTGCTCAAGCTCATTAATATCATTACCAATGACTCGCACCTCGACCGGCGCGCCGGTCGGCGGTCCAGCCTCGACTTCGGAAATCTCGACCTTCGCCTCGGTAATCGATTTAATTTTTCCGCGCATCAACTCAGCGATGTCGTAGCTCTTCATGTCACGTTCGGATTTGTCGAGCAAATTAACCGTAATCGAGGCTTTATTCGAACCGCTCGAAGAACTCGAGAAAATCGAAACGCCGGCAGCAGTCCCCCCGAGAATCGTGACGAAATTATCGACCTCGGGCAATTCCATTACCATCTTTTCGACTTTGTCGACGGTCGTCGCGGTATCTTCCAGAACTGTCCCGACCGGTCGCTCGATATTGATCGAGAAAAAAGCAAAGTTGACTGAGGGAAACATTTGGACTTTCATGATGCCGACAATCGGAAAAGAAATCGTGACAAGCGAGGCGATAATCATCCCGATCACCCAAGTCCGGCGGCGGATTTTCGAACTCAAAATGCGCCGAATTCGAACTGAATACCAAGCGCGCAGCGGTTTGATCCAGCGATCGAAAAGCGGCTCGCGATCTTTTTCATGACTAGCTTTTTTGTGGTAATCGCGAAATACCCTTGCCGCGATCGCCGGCAAAATAAAAATCGCAATGAAAAGCGAGGCGAGCAAAGTGACTGAAACCGTGATCGGAATATGTTTGATATATTCGCCCATGATCCCCGTCATCAGCATCATGGGAATGAAAACCGCGACCGTCGTGAGCGTGCCAGAAATCAGAGGCGCGCGATAAGTTTCGATCGCGAGCAAAGCTGCCTCCCGCCCAGTCAAACCTTTTTCTTTCACGCCCTCATAAACTCCCTGCATGATCACGATCGAAGTATCGACAATCAAACCGAGCGAAAGCACGAGCGAAAAAAGCGTGAGACTGTTTAGAGTTTCGCCAAAAAACGAGAGACAAATAAAGGAAACCAGAAAAATGAGCGGCACAGTGAAACCGACCATCAAGCCTTCCTTGAGACCGAGAGCGATGAAAAGCACAATAAAAATAATCACAATCGTTTGCAGGCCGCTCTGCCCGAGCGTCATAACGCTGTCATTAATTTCTTTCGACCAGTCATTCGTAATCAAAACGTCAGCCGCCGGCGGTAATTTTTCAACTTTGAATTTGTCTGCGATTGATTTCACTTCGCTCGCGATCTCGACGATATTCGCGCCGGTTTTCTTTTTGACTTGGAGGGTGACGGAGTCGCGAAATTTTTTGTCGGGGAAAGTGTAAACCCGCGCAGTGCTTGTTTTTTCGGCGAAAGCTTCGCGCACCTCGGCGACATCGCGCAGCAAAATGTTTTGTCCGCCGCGGCTTGCGATCGGCAAATCGAGCAACTCGTCGGCGGAATCGAACTGACCTTTGAGCGAGGCTGTGTAATAAAAACCGTCGGTCAAAATCGAACCGATCGGCGCGTCGATGTGATTCGACGCGATCGCGGCGACAATCGAAGAAAGCGAAAGCTGGTAGCCTTCCAGTTTTTGAATATCGACCAAAACTTGCATTTCCTGTTTTTGCAAACCGGAAAGCAAAACTTCGCTCACGCCCGAAATCGCTTCCAATTCGTCCTGCAAATCTTCGCCAAATTTTTTGAGATCGGTCGGTGGCAAATTGGAAAGAATCGAAACGGTGATAATTGCCTGATCATCCATTCGAATCTCGGTCACGATCGGATCGGTCGCGTCATCCGGCAAATCGGATTTCGCCGCGTCGACTTCATCGCGCAGATCGCGCAGCGATTTATCGAGGTCGGCATTCGCTTCGAATTCGACGGAAATCGAACTGACACCTTCGCTTGAGCTCGATTTCAATTCTTTGAGATTGTCGAGATTTTGTAATTTTTTCTCGAGCCGGTCGGTGACCAGTTTCTCGATATCGGTCGGCGATGCGCCGGGATAAACCGTCGTCACCATCGCGAACGGAATTTTGACTTCGGGATCGGACTCGAGTGGCAAAGTAAAAAGCGCGACCAAACCGAAAACGAGCAGCGAAATAATGACGAGCAGCGCGACGCGCCAGTTATTGACGAAGAAGCCCCAAAACGACTCGCTCGCTTTCGCAATGGCTTTTTCTTCTTGCGGCGTCATACTAGGGTTTAGAGATTAGGGGTTAGGTTATAAAAATTGCTTATTTATAATTCAATGTTGAATGTTTTTAAAGTTGTTAGCCTGTCAGAATTTATTATCTATTTCCCCGTTCCCTAAAACCTATTCCCTATCCCCTATACCCTATTTAACTTCGACAGCGATCCCGTCTTTCGCATCGTCAAGCACGCGGCCACCCGAGACGATCACTTCTTGATTGAGTTCGAGACCACTTTTGATCTCGACAAATTCACCTTCGAGCGCACCGAGCTCGACAGTTTTTTTGACCGCTTTGCCGTCCTCGACCACCCAGACGAAATTACCCGAAGCGAGAATATTGATCGCGGTCAGCGGAAGGAAAATTCTTTGATCGGCGGCATTCGACTCGCCGACTTCGAAACGAAGTTTCACGAATGAGCCGGCTTGCAAATACGGATTTTGGTGCAAAATTTCGACTTCGAATTTTTTGGTGATCGGATCAGCCGACGGTGAAATCGCTGAAACTTTGTCCGCACTTTGCGTCGCGATCTTCACTTCGTCGCCGACCGAAATTTTGCGCACTTCCTCCGCGGAAAGATGCGCGACAATTTTCAATGTCGACGCGTCTTCGACGCGAACCAAAACTGCGCCCGCGGAAACTTCGTCGCCCGGATCGACTTCGACCGCGGTGACTTTGCCCGCGAACGGCGCGGTGATGCGCAATTTATTTTGGGAAATCTGAGCCTGGGACAAGTTGCCCGCGACCGCATCGAGACTGGCTTTGGCCGAGCTGCGAGTCAGAGCAGCAGATTTTTGCGCGGTTGCGACACCCGCTTTCGCCGATTCGACGGACTGTCGCGCAGATTTTTCATTCGAAGCGAGCTGGGTCAAAGTCGCGCGATACGCGGCTTCCGCCGAGAGCACGCTTTGCGAAGTGCCGTTCGAGTTTTGTTCGGCGGAATCAAGCGCGGACTTCGCGGAATTGAGCGTCGAGATCGCACCACGCACCGTCGAAATTTTGGCGTTGATCGCGGCGATGTCGGCATTCAAACTCGCCTGCGAAAAAGCCGCTCCTGTCGTTGAATTATTCAAAACGTCCAAAGTTTTGGTCGTCGCTGTCTCGGCCGCGCGCAAAATTGTCAGCGACGAATCATAATTCTGCGACGCCATTTGCAGCGCATTGAGCGCGTCGAGAATCGCGTTTTCGGCCAAACTTTTCGAACCGAATTTAAGTGCGCCAAGAAAATCTTCGAATGAATCGTTGGCGCTCGCGTATGCCGGCGAAACACCGATGATCGCGTCACAGGCCGCGACAGCCGAATCCGCGACCGGATATACCGCGCTGATCGCATTGTCGAGTCCGGTCTGCGCCGAGGAAACGGAAAGTCCGCTCGACAATTTCGCGGCAGCCAAAGCTTCTTCGGCCTGACTGCGGAGCGCTTCGTTTTGCGCCAAAGTATTCGTCAAAGCAATTTGCGCGGTCTCGAGTGCGACCTGCGCCGACTCGACTGATTTTTGCGCGGTGAGTTGTGTTTGGGTCAAAGAATTTTGCGCGTTGACATACGCCGCGCCAGCCGTCGACCGCGTCGAGCTCACACTCGCCGAATTAAGCTGAATCAAAATTTGCCCCGCGTTGACCGAACCACCGACTTTCACGAAAACATTTTTGACGTCAGCGCGCGTTTCGGCGGTGAGCGTCGCGGATTTCGCGGCTTCGACTTCACCCGTCGTCGCGATTTCGCGCGAAAGTCCGGGCGCGACCAAAACGGTTTCGACCTGCGGAACGTAATTTTGCTCAGTCGTATCGGTCGAATCGCTGGCTGCGCCGCAGCCGACGACGACGAAAGCAGCGAAGACGAGCAAAAGCGCCGACCCCAAAAGTTTTTTACGAGATTGTAAAAATTTTTTCAAAACCATTGTGATATTTTAGCTTAAACTTGACAAAAAGTCAAACTATTCTCCTTTGAAATATTGGGCGACTTTCTTTTCGTTCTCATCGATGACCCGATTTAGCTTGTCCATGAAGCTGCGGAATTCATCAAGATCTTTGGCAGAAAATTGTTTCTCCATCGCCTCGGTCGATTTCTTGAATTGTGCGAGTAAGCGTGCGACCAAAGCCTTGCCTTTCGCGGTAATTTCGACCATGACATTGCGGCGGTCATCACCTTTTTGGCGCGGCATGCGACGAACCAATTCTTCATCCTCGAGTGCGTTGATACGCTGACTGACATTGGATTTCGTACCACCAGCGTATTTCATGATGTCGCTCGGACGCTGCGGACCGTCGACGAGCATCCGGAGAATGCGGAATTGCGCGCCTGTCGTGCCGCTCGGAGCGAAGACAAAGCGATTCGCGACTGTCTTGATGCGGATACCGGTGATAACGATCAGCTCGCCAATCGTGAGGGGTGTTTTGGTCATTTTTATTTGGGTTAAAAGAAAACAACGGGGCGGAAGTTTAGCGATAATTTTTAAAAAGACAAGAGGTTTATAGATTAACCTTTTTATTTTGACAACGCAAATTATTGCCGATTCCAGCTTGATGATTTTTTACGAAAAACTATTTAAAAAAAGATATCCAAATCAAAAATCTTCAATATTAATTTATTGGTGCGCCCGGCAGCCTGCCTGCCGGCAGGCAGGGATTCGAATCCGCCCGAGGCGGGGCAGAATTTATTGGTGCGCCCGGCAGGATTCGAACCTACGACCCCCAGCTCCGCAAGCTGATGCTCTATCCAGCTGAGCTACGGGCGCACAAGATGAAATGCAAGATGTTAACTACTGCTGCTATCCAGCTGCCTGTCCGCCATAGCCTTGGCGAAGGCGGAAGCTACGGGCGCACAAGAAAGAAATTTTAAACTTATTCCTTAACCCTTACTTCTTACTCCTTATTCCTTATTCCTGTAAAAAGCCGGTGGATTTTAAAACAAATCTTCCGCGCGCGCCAACCTTCCGCTAAAATCGCGAAAATGAGTGAAACTAATCCGATTGCCGAAAAGAAAATGCGCCGAACCCGCGCCGCGAATCTGCGCGCGGCGGGCGTGAATCCGTTCGCCGACAAGTTCACGAAATCACACGATCTTGGCGCGGCCGGTAAATTGAAAGACGGGACGAAAAAAGTCGCGGTCGCGGGACGCATTTTGCAGCTGCGGCAGATCGGGAAACTCGCGTTCGTGAAATTGTCGAGTCTCGCGGGCGAATATCAAATCGTGCTGCAAGACGGCAAAACGGAACAATTTGATCTGTGGAAAAAGAATCTCGACCTCGGAGATTTCGTCGGCGCGATTGGCGAAACTTTCACGACGAAACACGGCGAGCCGAGTCTCCTCGTCACGGAGCTGAAAATTTTGACGAAAAGTCTTTCGCCACTGCCGGAAAAATTTCACGGGCTGACCGACATCGAGAAAAAATATCGCGAGCGGCATCTCGATCTCGCGACGAATAAAGAGACGCGGGAAAGATTTTTGTTTCGCTCGCAGCTGATTCGCAGTTTGCGGAATTTTTTTGAGAACGAAGGTTTCGTCGAGGTCGAAACTCCAGTGCTGCAATCGAAACCGAGCGGCGCGGTCGCGAAGCCTTTTCGCACGCACCACGAAGCGCTCGACTTCGATTGTGTTTTGCGCATCGCGCCGGAAACTTATTTGAAACGCTGCCTCGTCGGCGGTTTCGAAAAAGTTTTTGAGTTCGCGCGCTGCTTCCGCAACGAAGGCATCGACCCGACGCATTTGCAGGATTTCACGATGCTCGAGCTTTACGCCGGTTATGAGAATTTCGAATATTTGATGAACTTGGCAGAAAAAATGTTTGGCGAGATCGCGAAATTGCTCGGCAAAAAAGAAATCGAATTCGCCGGGCAAAAAATTTCGCTCAAGACGCCTTTCCCGCGAGTCGACATCGTCGACGCGATCGCGGAAGCGACCGGACTCGAATTGAAAAATGCTAGCGACGAGGACATTCGCGCGAAAATAAAGGAACTCAAAATCGAGGTCGCGAATTTGCCGAAGCTCGGTCGCGGCAACTTGATCGACGCGCTTTACAAAAAAGTGCTGCGCGAAAAAATCGTGAACCCGACTTTCGTCGTCGGCCACCCAGTGGAGCTCTCCCCGCTCTCGCGGCGCAATGATGCGCATCCGGAAAAAGTCGATCGCTTCCAGCTCGTGATAGCAGGTCTCGAAGTGATCAATGCGTTCAGTGAATTGACGGATGCGGACGATCAGGCGGAACGATTCAAAAAACAACAAAACGCGCGCGACGGCGGTGATCCGGAGGCGATGGAAAACGATGAGGAATTTGTGAATGCGCTCGCGCACGGCATGCCGCCCGCGGCGGGTTGGGGAATTGGGATTGATCGACTGACTGCATTGCTGACGAATTCGGAGAATCTGAAAGATGTTGTGCTTTTCCCGCTGATGAAGCCGGAGAAATAAAGATTATCTTCCCGCGTCCTTCGCCGCTTTTTCTATCCACTTACTCAAATTTTCTCTTCCGTTGTCGTTATTCCACAAATATTTATGGTAGTTAGCAGGCAGCGGATTTTCGCCGGTTTCATCAAGGTTTTCGTTTTGATCTTTAATTTTACTGATGTCTATACCTATTAAACCTTTGCCCAACTCAATGCTTCTTTTAATCTCATACTTCACCCAACGACGTTTCGAAGTCTCTCGCCCTATTAAAACTACTGTTACAGATGTTCCAATTAACTGGTTTTCTATCCATCTTTTTATCGCATCATCACCTTGTTTTTTAATCTTTTCCCAATCAGCAGCGTCGTAAAACGGACTCTTGTCCCATCCGACAATATTAGAGTTTCGCACTTGACTTACTCGCCAGTGATCTCGCGAGTAATGAAAACTAAAAAAAACTTTTCTAGCCATGGTAACAGGGGTTAAAAAATTAAAAAATGCAGAACAGTCGTTGCAAGCAAAAGTGCGATATATAAAAAACCGTTGGGAGCTCTAAAGAGCGTGCGCAACAGACATTCTTGGTTAAAATTATCCGTTGAAATTTTATATCCCATGTCTTTTTCAGATTTTCTAACTTCGTCATAAAAATCTCGGAATAATCTTTCCTGACGAAGAAACCAAGAATCCAAGACCCAAAATATAAAAATAATAAAAATAGTTAACAAAAGAATATCTAGTTCTTTACCCCCTTTGTTAAGAAAACTAATGTTGATTGTAATAAGCGCGCTAAAAACAGTAATTGCCCATTGTTTATAGCTAAAAGAATTGGCCGCCATTCGTTTTATTGCCTCTTGAATAAATTCGAGATGCCGAAATTTCTTTTCGTCTTTATCCATAACAAATATCCAAAGCAACTTCAACCTTAATACTTTGAGCCCAAAAAGCAAATCAAATATTAAATATAGATTAACCATCTCAATGCATTATCTAAACGTTAAACCCCCCTAATTCATCTCGTCTTTTTGAATAGGTAGGGAACGGTTTCAAACCGTTCCCTACAAACACCATCATCGCGTTCCCTACGAAAACCGTAGCGCGACCGCAGATAGATAACGAACGGGCATACCTGTTCATTAAAATTTCATAATCCTAATAATTATCGGATTAGAATTTTTCCAATGTCGCCCCACCCCGACCGCAACCGCAAATTACCGCGATTGAAATATTTCGACTATACCAGCGACGGAGCCTATTTTGTGACGATTTGCGTTCACAATCGCGAACAGATTTTTGGCGAAATCCGCGACGGCAAAATGATTTTGAACGAATTCGGGAAAATCACAGAAAAATGTTGGCGAGATTTGCCTAGCCATTATTCCAATTGTATGCTGGATGAATTTGTCGTCATGCCGAATCATTTTCACGGGATCGTGATGATCGATAATTTGGGTTTTGTAGGGAATGGTTTCAAACCATTCCCTACGACGTCAACGTCGACAGACGCACGATCGACGAAACAGCACGGTTTGTCCGAGATCATTCGCGGGTTCAAAACATTTTCATCGCGACGCATCAATGAATTGATCGGGGGGACGATAACATTTCGCTGGCAAAAATCATTTTTCGATCGCATCATCCGCGATGAAGATGAACTGAACCGGATTCGCGATTACATTTGGCAAAATCCTGAAAACTGGGAAAAAGATGAAGAAAATTTGAAGTGTTAAAATCGCCGAAATGGAAAATCTATCGCTTCTCGGCCAAAAATGGATCTTCCCCAAAACCGAAACCGGGACAGATTTTTTGAGCAAACTCAAAAAAATCCGCGGCATCGACGCCAGCGAAATTCACGACAGCCAAAAAATGCGCGACCTCCCCAAAGCTGCCGAGCGCATCCGGACAGCCATCGCGCAAAATGAAAAAATCCTCATCGTCGGCGATTACGACGCCGACGGAGTCACCGCCGCCGCCATTCTTTTCAAAACAATTCAATTCCTCGGCGGCACAGTCTCCGTCCGACTCCCGCACCGACTGCGCGACGGCTACGGACTGAATCGCAACTTCATCGAATCCGCGCGCGAACTCGGCGTGAAACTCATCATCACCGTCGACAACGGCATCTCCGCGCTGCACGAAATCGAATTCGCGAACGAACTCGGAATCGAAACAATCATCACCGACCACCACACCCCGCCCGCGACTTTGCCACTGGCTTTCGCGATCGTGAATCCGAAACAAAAGAATTGTGCTTATCCCGAAAAAAATCTTTCCGGCGCGGCGATCGCGCTGAAACTCGCGGAAAATCTCGGCGAAATCCCGCCGAGCTTGCGCGACGAAATTCACGCACTCGCGGCGATCGGCACGCTCGCCGATGTCTGTCCGCTCGTCGGTGAAAACCGCGCGCTCGTCGCGACCGGCCTCGAACTTTTGCCGAAAGTCGCGAATCCCGGACTGCAAAAAATTATCGCGAACGCCGGACTCGGCGCGAAAATTTCGGCTGATGATGTCGGCTTCCGCATCGCACCGCGGCTCAATGCCGCCGGTCGGCTCGACGATCCGCTGCTCGCTTTTCAAACTTTGGTCCATCCCGCCGGCGCGAAATTCGCGGACGAACTCGAGCGACTAAATCGCGAACGGCAAAGTTGGACGGCGGACATTCTCGACGCGGTCGAAGAAAAACTCGGCGAACTCGGTGCGGAAAAAATTTTGATCGCGAGCGGCGAATTTCATCCCGGGATCATCGGACTCGCGGCTGCGAATCTCGCCGAAAAATATTTCCGCCCGGCGATCGTGATGAGCACGAAAGCCGAAAATTTCGTCGGAAGCTGTCGCTCCCCGCTCGCGGAATTCAACCTCGCCGAGGCGCTCGAATCCGTCGGCGACCTACTCGAGAAATTCGGCGGACACCACGGCGCGGCGGGTTTCACTTTGGCGCAAAAAAATCGCAGCGAGTTTGAAAAACGGATCGCGGAATTCGCGGAAAAGAAAATCGGCGGGGTCGAACTCATCCCGACGCTCGCACTCGATCTCGCCGTCGAGGAAAAATTTTTGACTGAAAAATTTTTGCGCGAGCTGCAAAGTCTCGAACCTTTTGGCGCGGGCAATCCCGAGCCGAATTTATTTTTGGCGAATACGCCACTCGACGACATCCGCGCGATCGGCGCGGACGGGAAACATCTCAAAATGAAAGTCGGCGCGAAAAAATTAACCGCGATCGCGTTTCGCTTCGGCGAGTTCGCAGAAAAATTGGGGCAAAAAAAACGCGCCGATCTTGTTTTCAATTTCGGCGAAAACGCGTGGAACGGCTCGCGCGAGCTGCAGCTGAAGATTGTGGACGCGCGCTAATTGCGGCCGAGCATCTTCACGAGATCGACGACGCGCGCCGAGTAGCCCCACTCGTTGTCGTACCACGAAAGAATTTTGAGCAATTTTCCGTCGACGATTTTGGTATTCTCCGCGTCGACGATCGAGCTGCGCGTATCCCCGCGAAAATCGACGGACACGAGCGGAATTTTTTCGAGACCGAGAATGCCTTTCATTTTGCCTTTCGCCGCTTTTTCGATCGCGGCATTCACATCCGCCGCTTTCGCCGGTTTTTCGAGCTCGGCGGTGAGATCGACGAGCGAAACAATCTCAGTCGGGACACGCAGACTCACGCCAGAAAAACGATTCGCGAGCTCGGGAATCACCCGCGCGAGCGCGGAGCTGACTCCGGTCTTCGTCGGGACGATCGAGGGAATGAAACTGCGCGCGCGGCGGAAATCGCCGCCAGAATTGTCGAGAATATTTTGATTACCGGTGACGGAATGAATGGTCGAAAGCTGCGCCCGGCGAATCCCGAAATTTTCGTGAATCACTTTCGCGAGCGGAGCGAGACAATTCGTCGTACAGCTCGCATTCGAAACAATTTTCGACGCCGGATCGAATTCGGAGTCGTTCACACCGACGACGAAAGTCGGAATGCGGATATCGTTGCACGGCGCTGTGACGAGCACTTTTTTCGCGCCAGCTTTGAGATGTTGTTCGGCGGACGAATAATTGACGAGTCGGCCGGTCGATTCGATCACGACATCGATGTCGAAGTCGCCCCAGTTAAAATCTTGTCCCGGCTCGCCCTGTAAAACTGTAATTTTTTGACCAGCGACAGTGAGCGAATTTTCGTCGGAAGAAATTTCGGCGGCGCACTTACCGTAAATCGAATCGTATTTGAGCAGGTGCGCGTGCATCGCCGCATCCGCGCGCGAGTTGATCGCGACGAGTTCGATCTCAGCGTCACC
This sequence comes from Patescibacteria group bacterium, assembly GCA_043799575.1. GTDB lineage: Bacteria > Patescibacteriota > Gracilibacteria > JAHISY01 > JAHISY01 > JAHISY01. Next base: position 21,678 of record JAZDNQ010000060.1, read on the forward strand.
GAGCGCTTGTCGGTGAAAACAGCGCCCGATTCGGCCGTAGCCGTTGATCGCGACACGGACTTTTTTGGAACTCATGTGCGAGAATTTTACACGAAATGCTAAAATTTTGGAGATGAAAACTTGTCCAGCCTGCAGCGAATCGATCAAAGATGACGCGCTGAAATGCAAATTTTGCGGCATTGATTTGAATTTGCGGAAATGTCCGTGGTGCGCGGAAATCATCGAAAAAAGAGCGAAAAAATGTAAACACTGCAAAAGTTTTGTTGAAAAAATGAACTGCCCGAGCTGCGGCGATGCAGTCGAGGCAGGCGATTTGCGCTGCCCGAGCTGCATCGAAAAAATCGTGGCTGCCGAGGTCGAGCTGCGCGTCGCGGCCGCAAAAAATAAATTGGATTTGAAAAACTGGCTGATCCTCGCGCTGCTCGTCGCACTCGCTGCTTTCGCGCTGAATCAGCTTTTTTAGAAAAGTCGTCCCTGCACTGACCAAGTTTTGAGCGGCTCGAATGATTTGCGGTGAATCGCGGTCGGCCTTTTGTTGAGCAATTTGCGAATGTGATGCAGTGTCCCGTAGCCTTTGTGATTCGCGAGCGAATAGCCCGGATATTTTTTGGCGAGCTGAATCATCAACCGATCGCGCCAGACTTTGGCCACAATCGAGGCAGCCGAAATTTCGGGAAAAAGTGCGTCGCCGCGGACGAAATCGCGACTTGGAATCGCGAAACGAAAACCATCACGACCGTCGACCCACAGCTCCTGCGGCTGCGGTCACAGCTGTTCGACCGCAATGCGCATCGCGAGATTCGTTGCCTTTTTAATGCCGATTTTGTCGATCTCGCTCGCCGCAACCTCACCGACACCGAAAACAGCGTGCAGTTCGATTTCGACGAAAGCCGTTTCGCGCTGCTGCTCGGACAATTTTTTCGAGTCGGCGAGAATTTTAGTTGGAAAATTTTTCGGCAAAATCACGGCCGCAGCCACGACCGGCCCGGCGAGACAACCACGCCCCGCCTCGTCCACCCCGGCGACAATTTTGGAAACTGCCACGCGAAAATTTTAGCGGAAAACTATTTGTGATACTTCCGCCCTGCAAGAATCATAAACGCGCGGTAAATTTGTTCGAGCAAAATCACGCGGAAAAGCTCGTGCGGAAAAGTCATTTTGGAAAACGACACTTTCAAATTCGCACGCGCGAGAATTTGCGCATCAAGCCCGGACGAACCGCCGATCACGAAAACTGCTTTTTTTGCAGTGTCACGCGCATCGCGAAAAATCTCAGCAAATTTCTCGGACGAGCAATTTTGGCCGGTCGGTTCACACGCGATCACGAAATCGTCGCGCGCAATTTTGGCGAGTAATTTTTCCGACTCAATTTTTTTCGCTTTTTCCGCAAGCGAATTTTCGTCGGCCGGAGCGAGTAAAGTAAGTTCGACTTCAGCGAAATTTTTGAGGCGCGACAAAAAATCTTTTTCGGCCTCGGCTGCCCAAGTTTGGGGTTTTTTCGCGATGGCCAGGACACGGATTTTCACCCCAAGATTTTAATTGAAATCGAAAAAAGTTTTGCTAAAATTTCGCTCACGCGGATGTAGCTTACCCCCGGGGCACAGGCACTTGGCTCGACCTTCGGTCGATTGGCACCAATGCCTCTGCTACTAAAGCAAAAAGGGTTTAATCACGCGGATGTAGCTCAGTTGGCTAGAGCGCCACCTTGCCAAGGTGGAGGTCGCCGGTTCGAACCCGGTCATCCGCTCCATTTTAATTTCTCGAAATGTTCCCTGTCCCCGATTATGTTTTCTTCACCAAAGGGGTTGGTGTCCACAAAGACAAACTGCAATCGTTCGAGCTGGCACTCCGCGCAGCCGATATCGAACAACAAAATCTAGTCATGGTTTCTTCAATCTTGCCGCCGCACTGCAAGATTATTTCGCGAGCCGAGGGCGTCAAAAAGTTACGCGCTGGTTCGATTAATTTTTGTGTGATGGCACGGTCCGAGGGCCAAGAACCGGGTCGTCTGATCAATGCGAGCGTCGGTCTCGCACAGCCCGCCGATGAAAATCGTTATGGTTATCTTTCCGAACATCACGGCTACGGCATGACTGCACAGCAAAGCGGCGAATACGCCGAAGATTTGGCGGCGACGATGCTCGCGACTACTTTGGGCATCCCTTTTGACCTGAATGCCGCCTGGAATGAGCGTAAACAGCTTTATCAAACCAGCAAACTGATTATCCAAAGTCGCTCGATCTCGGCGGCCGCCAAGGGCGACGCGGCTGGTCGCTGGACCTGCGTGCTCTCGGCCGCAGTTTTTATTTTCAAAGACGCTAAATAAGTTTTAAATTATTCTCATGAAAATCACTGAATTTATCGAGCAAAATTTCAAGCACTTCAATTCGCGCGAGTTGGTCGACGCGGCGAAAGCTTACAAAAATTTGCTCGAGCAGGACGGCAAAATGATGATCACGCTCGCGGGTGCGATGAGCACGGCCGAGCTCGGCATCAGCCTCGCGGAGAT
>JAZDNQ010000007.1:0-2144 GCA_043799575.1 Patescibacteria group bacterium
ATTTTTCGATAAATTGGCTGCGATAGCCCGCCGGAATTTTTTTATTGAGTGCGTCGCGAACCGCACGCGAAATACTGAAAATCGCGGCGACTTTCTTTTCGTTAGGCTTTTTTTTGGCTGGCATTGGAAAAAAATTAAGGAACGATTTTTTCGACGTTGAGCAGGAGAATATCTTTCGCGCCAGCTTTTTTCAGTCGTGGCAGCGCCTCCCAAAATTCTTTTTCGGTGGCGACGGATTGGAGCGCGAACTCGCCTTTTTTCGCGAGCGGGAGAATCGTCGGCGCTTCGAGCGCGGGCATCAATTTTTCGACCGCGCAGAGATTTTTTTCGGCGCAGTTCAAAACCAAATATTTCTTGCCGGCAGCGGACTGCACCGCTTCGATACGCGCGATGAGATCTTCGAGCAATTTCTTCTTCGCGGAATTCAGTTTCGGATCGGCGACGAGCGCGGCTTCGGAGCGGAAAATCGGCGGGTCGAGCGGAATCAAATTGTGCGCTTCGAGCGTCGTCCCGGTGTCGACGATATCCGCGATCGCATCCGCGACGCCCATCTCCGGCGCGATCTCGGCCGAACCGGACAGCTCGGCGAGCTTGATCGCGATTTTTTTGCTGCGGAAAAACTTTTTGGTGGAGTTGGGATATTCGGTCGCGATAGTGGAATTTTTGAGATCGGTAATTTTTTTGAATTTCGAATTGCGCGGGACAGCGAGCGCGAGTCGGCACGCGCCGAAGCCGAGCGGCGCAATTTCGCGGACTTTTTTGCCTGACTCCCAAACAATATTTTGACCGACGATGCCGAGATCCGCCGAACCGCGCGCGACGAAAGCGGGAATGTCGTCATCGCGGAGCAGGAGAATATCGGCCGGGAAATCGAGGCATTTGAGAACGAGATACTGTCCGTTCGCGACGAAGGAGAGTCCGATCTTGCGCAGCAACTCAAAAGACTCCTCGGCCAGCCGACCCTTTTTTTGCCGCGCGATTTTGAGACGAACAGACATTTGACGAATCAAGAGGTCTATATTCTGGCATTTTTTAGGCAAAAGGTCAAAAAGGTGATTGTTGTCGTGTCGCATGTAGGGAACGGTTTTAAACCGTTCCCTACCTACCTCGGCATTTTTTGGGGGAAAGGTCAAAACAAAGAAATATTGTGGCAAAATTAACCAACTATGAATTACATTTTTCTAACAATTATTAAATTCGTTTTTAAGACAGCTATGAATATGACTACTTCGGATTGGATCAGCCTAATTACTGCAATATCGACACTCGGACTAACTGGATTCACGGGTTGGTATTTATTTGAAACCAGAAGTCTGCGAAAACTAAATGAAAAATTAATAGCAAGGGATAATTCGGAAATAGGAATCCGAATTGTCGGAACAAAATTTTTTAGAATTAACGAAAAAGAGTTTTTCGCTTTTGGTGTGGAAGTTATTAATACTGGGTCTAAAAGAGCCGGACTAATAAGGCCCATGGTGTCTTGGTCTATGGAAAAAAACGATCTCGAATCTCTGCTTGCATCAATACAAAAAGGTAGTCCGACTGGATCATCAAGCTGTATCCATTTTCTATATCCAGAAAAAAAGGGGTATTTTTACTGCGAGGTATCTAAATCCGATCTGGGAAAAGAAAATTGCTTTCTGTTGGCTGTTAAATATCTAGACGCCGACAACCAAGCCATGGTTAATGAGTATGAAATATCTCTTATAGTAGATCGAAACGAATATCAAAATTCTTCTTTGCAGTTATCCAAGACGATCAGCTACAAAAAGCCTCTCGAAAAATACTAAATTCCAGGTTTTTATTTCAATCCATACTTCTCCTTCATCGCCGCCAAAAATATTTTTGTGATCTCTGCTTCCGAATAACCCAAACCCTTTCGCATTATTTTGATAAACAACTCGCCGCCGAGAGCGCGGCGTTTACTTTTCAATGTATAAATAATCGAAGAGCTTATTTTCAGCCTGCGCGCCAATTCCGCCGGACTAATTTTTTCTTTTTCCAGCAAACGCATCAGTTCGAGATTGAGAAATTTCGGGTCTGACAAACTACCTATTTTAGGGGTTGCAAGAACTTGGGCAAGGGTATTAGAATATGTGCACAGTGATAATATATGCACTGTGATAATGTTTATTCTTTAACCC
>JAZDNQ010000009.1:0-3135 GCA_043799575.1 Patescibacteria group bacterium
TCTTTGCTTACCGACGCTTTCGGTCCGCATTTCTGCGAAAAATATGTTGCGGCGAAATTCGAAGAATACGACGAGTTCCGACTTTATGTCTCGCCGTGGGAGTTGCAAAAATACATCGAAAACTAATCCTACTTTTTTCATCAAAAGAAAAGCCTCGATTGACTTCGGGGCTTTTTTGTTTTAAAAAGACTGCTCATTTATTTTTTGTGGCTAGAAAAAAAGCTGATCAGCCCGAAACAGAGCAGCATGGATGGTCCGCGATTTCGGGCTTTTCTTCTCCTGATTCTAAAAACCGAATCGTGATTCCGAGCAGCGAGGTATCCAAATTCTGCAGCTCGAATCAAATCGAGCAGCCCAAAGAATTGGTCGTCGTCCCCAACGACACGCTGGACGGAATGTGGGGGATGACAAATGAAATGTTTGCGAAATTGGCCGCGGCTATTCGTGCCGAAAATCGCGATTTGGTGAAATTTATTTATCAAGTTCGATTTTGTTTCGGGTTGGATCAAAAACAAAGAAGATTTGGTCCACTGACTCCTTTTTCAGAACTGGGATTGGTTGATTTTAAAAATAACGAACGACTTCAGATTGCTTGTTCTGCACACCAGGACTATCAGGATGGTGGTTATTTTTTGAGATTTGCTTTGGCGCGGATGGAAGATGGAAAAATTAAATTTCTTAATTTTCGGCGCAGGTTGGCTGAAGTTTTCGGCGATGATTTTTTGAGCGGTTTAGATAAAATGCGGAGGTGAAAAATTTCCCCACTTCGATTTCCCGACTGATCGACGCGTTCGCGAGTCTGCCCGGCATCGGTGAAAAGACTGCGACGCGGCTGGTTTTTCATCTCGTCCGCTCGCCGGAAAATTCTTCGCACGAGCTCGGAGAGGCGGCGGCGAATTTGAAAAAAGATTTGCGCCTGTGTTCGTGTTGTCGAAATATCGCGACGAGTGAAAAGTGTTCAATTTGCGAGAATTCCGAGCGCGACGCTTCCCAAATTTGCGTGGTTGAGGAAGCGCTCGATGTTTTGGCTTTCGAAAAAGCGGGCGCGTGGTCGGGGACTTACCATGTCCTGCACGGCGTACTGAATCCGCTCGACGGCGTCGGGCCGGAAAGTTTGACGATTGCAGATCTCGTCGCGCGAGTTGAAAAGGGCGGAGTCGAGGAAATCATCCTCGCGATGAATCCGTCGGTCGAGGGTGAGGCGACGGCGTCCTACATTTCGAAGCAGCTCCAAAATTTTCCCGACATCAAAATCACGCGGCTCGCGCGCGGGCTGCCGACGGGTTCGGAGTTGAGTTATGCGGATGAAATTACTTTGGCGGCGGCGCTTAAGGGGAGGAGAGAGTTTTGATAATAAAATCCCTCCGCTTCTTTTTTAAAATCTCCCCAACCCCTCTTTACAAAAGAGGGGCTTTTGAAATTCCCCCTTTCGTAAAGGGGGAAAGTCCGCCATAGGCGGACAGGGGGATTTTATCCTCGCGGCGGCGCTGAACGGGAGAAGAGATTTTTAGAAAAAAACCGTAGGGAATGAAACTTTTCATTCCCTACAAAGCAGGTGCAAAAAACTGGGTAGGGAACAGGCATGCCTGTTCCCTACATCTCGATCTCGTCTCGCGGCGGCGATGCGGGGAAGGGGGGATTTCTAAAAAATCCGATCAAAAATTTCGTGTCGGGAGAATTTATTTTTTTAAGATAAAAACTCCCCGACCCAAGAAGAAAATACCATTTTTTCCGCTTGCGGTGCTAAACAAGACTTCGTATTTGGCGGCTATTTTCATTGGTCCCTCTATTAAATCACCGACACCATCTTTTGCTGTTCCATATTTTTTTTGTTTTTCCCATAAATCATCAACATTAACCAATACCCGTTCTTTTAAGAGATTGCTTAATTGATATTCTATGCAGGTAGCAAAAGCATGTGATGTACAGTTATTTTTTCCTTTCTGGTCGTGCACGGGAAGATTATAGGGATTTGGGATCCTATATAATTGCGGAATTTTCATTGAAGTTATTGATTTTGGCTGCCATTATTTTAAGTCTCTCCAAAAGAAATATTCAGAACTTAATGAAAGATAATCTTTTGAAACCAAATGGTAAGCACAGAGATTTACAAGCTTCTCATAATTTTCTTTATCGTCTAAAACTTTTATATTTTCTAAACATTGATCAGCGTATTGTTGAAATAAAAAATTATTCAAATCTTTACATTGATTTCGACTTTCAAAACCAAGATATTTTAAGAATTCTATTTCATAACCATTACAGGAAATCATCTCTAACATTTCTTTTCCTGGATCAATTGATTCGCTGGTTTTGCCAAGATAAAATCCGAGAAATAATGCGATCGTAATCGCCACAACCGAGAAATCAGCGTATACTTTTTGATAATTCATTTTTTAGGTTTAAAACAAATATATTAACATTAAATCTTTTATCAATTTAATAATACTCGCTAAAGCCATTGTGCCTATCATTGCAGTAAACGCGCAAACTATAACCCGTCCTAATAGTCTGCCCTTTTTTCTTGAACTCAAATAACACTCTTTGCCTGTTGAGACAGAATGAGAAAATATTTTATACATCGTAACAGCCTCTCCCAAAGAAAAGATCGCAATTGCTATAAGTAGCCATTTCCAACTTAAAATTACACCTAATACAATGGCGACGAACGCCCTAGTTTCTAGTCTTGTTTGTCGACTATCTCTGTATTCGATGTCTGCTAAGTTGAGTGTCATTTTTCATTTAACCGTTACACTCTTCGCCAAATTCCGCGGCAAGTCCGGATTATTTTTCCGTAAAACCGCGAGATGATAGGCGAGGAGCTGAATCGGAATAATATTCACGATCGGCTGCGCGGCGCCGACTGCTGGCACGCGAATCCACTCGTCGAAAAGTTTGTCATTCTCCGGCGAGACGCCGATGATTTTCCCGCCGCGCGCTTTCACCTCGGAGACATTCGAGAGGACTTCTTCGCGGTGGCCATTCGCCGGAACGAAGGCGATGAGCGGCGTGCCTTTCGTGATCAATGCCAGCGGACCATGTTTCAATTCTCCCGCCGCGAAACCCTGAGCGTGGATGTAGCTGACTTCCTGCAGTTTGATCGCCGCCTCCAGCGCCATCGGATAATCCGCGCCT
>JAZDNQ010000023.1:0-22632 GCA_043799575.1 Patescibacteria group bacterium
CGGTGAAATTAATCGGATGACCGTGTGAAAGATGTCCGCCGTGGTCGAGCTTCAATCCGAGAATCGTGTCGCCCGGCTGCATCAGCGCGAAATAAACCGCGAGATTTGCAGGCGAACCGGAGAGTGCTTGGACATTCACGAAGTTCGCGCCGAAGAGTTTTTTCGCGCGCTCAATCGCCAAAGTCTCAACCGAATCAACAACTTCATTGCCCGCGTAATATCTTTTGCCCGGATAGCCCTCGGAATATTTATTCTGCAAAACAGAAGCCATCGCCTCGAGGACAGCTGGCGAAGTGTAATTTTCCGACGCGATCAATTCGAGACCGGATTTTTGGCGCGCTTCCTCGGCACGAATCAGGTCGAAAACCGCGGGATCAACAGCTGGGAGAAATTTGTAGTCCATTTTCGGAGAGAATTAAAAGACGAGCGCGAGTTTAACCCAAAATCCGGTTTTGCTAAAATCCTGGTAATGCAGAATCGAGGAATTTTCTGGGGCACGCTCGCAACGACTGGTTTGCTCGATTTGCTGGTCAAATTTCTCGTACGGAAATATCTGGTCGTCCCGATCCAAATTCTGCCCTTTTTTAAATTGGAATTTGTCGAGAACCCGCATCTCGCGTTCGGTTTCGAATTGGGACAAATCTGGATCGTGCTTTTTTCTTTTGTCGCGCTGCTTTTGCTCGGGAATATTTTCGTGAAAAATGTCAGGAAAAGCTCTAAAATCGGGGCGTTCGCGTTCGGTTTGATTTTCGGCGGCGCGCTCGCGAATCTCGGCGAAAGAATCTTTTTCTCCCGAGTCACTGACTTCATCGCCCTCGCGCCCATTCCGAATTTCAATCTCGCGGACGCGGCGCTCTCGATCGGAGTCGCGACACTTGTCCTCTTTTACTCTAAAATTTTCCAGAAAAATTAATCTCCCAAAATGCCCTTCACCCCACCCCGCGAAGTCCGCTTCTCTCTCTTCTTTTTCAAATCACTGATCGGGATCGGCATTGGCATCATCGGTATGCTCGTCCTACTCGCTTTTGTTTTGGTCGGACTTGACACGCTAAGCAGCGACGCGATTTCCGGACCGTTTTTGACTTTCACGGCGGTGATCATGGGATTTATCACTGCGCTCATTTCGAACTGTCTCGGTATTTTTCTCTTCGACGCCATTGATCGCGAAAAATACGCCGACGTGCGCGATGTCCTGAAACACGTGATTTGGATGAATATTTTGATTTTTATTTTCCTTCTGCCGGTTTATTTCTTCGCGATTGTCGGCTCGGAAAATAATCTGCAAGCGGTGATGTTGGTCGCCACACTACAGCTCGTGATTTCGGCCGTCGCCAGCATGCTTATTTTGGAATTGTCGAATTCTCAGTCCGGCCGCCAGAATCTGGTCGCGATTTACGGAATTATTTTCGCTATCTTAACGACAATCGTGATCAATACTTTGATTTACAATCTCGGCCAAAGTATTTCCTCGGCGAATAGTCTCGCGGCGAATACCGCAGGCAAAGGTGTGACCATCGTGCTTTTCGCGATTCTTCCGACGACTTGGTTTTTCTTCGGCGCGCTCACGACGGCTGTTGAAATGATTTACCGCTGGATTTACCAAACCTGGGGCAAAGATCCTTTGAATGAGTAATGAAGATTCAAATGACGAAAAAAAATCCGGCGCAGGTAAAATCCTGACCGGTTTGATTATCGGCGGCGCGATCGCCTCGGTTTTGGGATTGCATCTTGCGCCGAAAAAAACGAAAACCGCGCTTAAGAAAAAAGCGAAAAAAATCTGGGAGAAAATCGAAGATAAAATTCATGATTTGGAAGAAAACGAAGAATGAGTCTGGAAAATTTGAATCCGCTCGACGACGAATCCGGCGGCGGGAAAGCCGCCGAAATTTCAGATGAAGTTTTTCGCGACCAAATCAAAAAGGCGCAAAAATCCCAAAAAGCTTTGAAAAAGGCGGAAGGCAAAGCCCGCGCGAAAGACGATCGCCTCGCGAAAGTCATTGGGAAATTTTTGCAAAACCGCTCGAATACCGGCGTGATGATTTTGATCGCGCGCTGTCTCGATCACAATATTCCGGCCGGATTGATTTTAGGAATTTTGGCTTTAGTCGAAAGCGAGGCACAAAAAGAATTCGAAGTCGTCCTCGGCGAAAATGCGCAGATTTTGGTCGCACCGCAGGTCGGCGAACGCGCGGTCGCAGTCCGAGGAGATTTCCCGCCCGAGGTGAAAAATGCGCTCGATGTCTGGAGTTTCGGATTGCTCGAATTCGGACTGACCCAACCGGGTCGGTTGCTCGCGACCGCGGTCTCGCCCGAGGGCGAAATTTTTCCCAGCCTCGCGAAGCTGACCAGTTTTGTTTTGCGCGATTTTTTGGTCGAAAGGAAAGTCGAATTGGAGTTTGCGAAAATCGAGGAATTTGCGGATTTTGTTTTGAAATCAGTTTTACTGAAGATCAAAAATCAGATCGCGGCGACGAAAGAACTCGGCGCCGGAGTGGATTTTGACTAAAAGCAAAAGCTCAACTAAACTCTCCCGGCTCTTTTCGCGAACTGCGGAAATCGTGGGAAAAGCTTTTATTTTTTAACCCCCCGCACAATGACTAAAAAAGATAATCGCGCGATGGCTGCGCTTTTGGCCGAGGATGAAATTCCCGCGCCGCCAACTCCGGGACAGCCGGTCACCGGCAAAGTTGTAAATATTTCGAATGGACGAATCCTCGTCGAAATCGACGGCACCTACACTGGCATCATCGCCGGCCGCGAAGCAATCGACGGCTTCGACACGGCGAAAAATCTCGTCGAGGGCGACGAAGTGACGGCTTATGTCGTCGAGGCGGAAAACGAAGACGGCTATTACGTTTTGAGTTTGCGCAAAGCGAGCCGCGAAAAAGCTTGGGTGAAATTGCAAAAAATGGTGAGCTCAGACGACACGATCGAGGTCACGATTCGCGAAGCGAACAAAGGTGGATTGATGACCGACTTCAACGGCATCCGCGCGTTCATCCCGGTAAGCCAACTCGCGCCGGAACATTATCCCCGCGTGAACGGCGCGAACTCGAGCGAGATTCTTTCGAAGCTGCAGAAATTCGTCGGCGAAAAATTCGTCGTCCAGGTTTTGACTGCGGTCGCGGATGAAAACAAATTGATTTTGTCGGAAAAAGCCGGCCTCGCAAAAAAACGCGAAGCGGCTCTTTCGAAACTTTCTGTCGGCGACAAAATCAAAGGTAAGGTCACTGGCATCGTGAACTTCGGAATTTTCATCATGTTCGGCGATGGCCTCGAAGGCCTCGTCCACCTCTCCGAAGTCGCCTGGGGCAAAGTCACCGATGCAGCGAGTTACGCGCGAGTCGGCGAAGAAAAAGAAGCGGTCGTGATCGGAATTTCTCCGGACAAGATTTCGCTTTCGATGAAACGACTCACAACCGATCCGTGGTTGAAAAATATCGAGAAGTTCTCTGTTGGCGACGAGATCTCCGGTCCGGTGGAGAAAATCACTCCGTTCGGCGCGATCGTGAAATTGGCCGACGACGTGAGCGGACTTTTGCATTCTTCGGAAAATGAGGAAAATGTCGAATTGAATGTCGGCGATGAAGTCGTCGCGAAAATTATCGAGATCAATCCAGACGAGCACCGCATCGCGCTCTCGATGAAAGACAACGCGAAGCCGAAGAAAAAGAAAGCTGTGAAGAAAGAGGAAACAAAAGATGACGAGGAAGTAAAAGAGGAAAAACCCAAGAAAAAACCGGCGGCGAAAAAAACGAAAAAATCTGCCGAAAGAGAAGAATAAATCACCAAAAATACTTAATTAAAAGGCTTTCTTTCTCTTGACAGAAGGCCTTTTTTTTATTAAATTATTACCCTTTTTCCACGCATGTTCACCCCAAAAAAAATCGCACAACTCGCCGTCGCACTCGGCATCGCTATTCTCGGAGTGCAAACCGCGCGCGGATTTTTCGAGATTGAAAAATTGTACCCGATCGAAAATATCAAAATCGAGCCGCCGAAAATTTCCGCGACCGAGCCGACAAACGCAGCCAATCCGTTTTTGCCACTGCTGAAAAAAAGTACGACGACGCAGCGCCCAGCCGCGGATATTGTGAATCTCGCCGCAAAATTCGACGCGCGCAATCTTGAGATTTCGCTGCTCGCAAGTGCGCCGCAGCTCCCCGCCACCGAAGTCGAAAATTGTAAGTCTCTGATCGAGACGGCGCTCACGATGGTCCCAGAAAATCTGACGACTTCGCTCGACGAAATGAAATTATTTTTTTCCGATCACAATCCTCGCGGCTTGTCGAACTCGCATTTAGTCGAATTGCGCTGCAGCGATCTCGCCGACACCGAACTCGTGAGCGTTGCGATTCACGAACTCGGCCACGTCGTCGACCTCGGAAAATTGAAAGGTAATTCGCTCGCCCCGAGCGGCTTCGTCGATGGCGAAATTCAAATCGCAGCTGACGATCCGAGCGTGAAATTTTATCGGCTGAGCTGGCGCAGCGAGATGGAAAAAAATTACCTTGCGGAGCGGCGCGATTTCGTGAGCGGCTACGCGATGACCGATCCGTTCGAAGATTTTGCCGAGAGTTTTAATTTTTATGTTTTGCACGGCGCAGATTTTCGCGCGATCAAAAGTGAAAGTCGTGTACTCGCTGCGAAATACAATTTTTTGAAAAATACAGTTTTTGCCGGAGTGGAATTTGACAGCGGACGTGCGACGACTGCGGGCAAACGCGTTTGGGACACGACGCTGGTCGATTTCGATTTGGCGAAATTCAAAGAACGCGGCTGATCACTGACCGAAGTCTGGTGCGCTCGCGCTGACCGCAGTCTGGAGATCCGGCGTGAATTCGATCGTGTAATTGTACGGCGCGTTCGCCGCCGAAAGCTTGCGATCCATCGGCTGGCCGTTGGTACGGCGCGGCGCAGTCCACGCGTCAGCCGAGACGATTAGATTATTACCCGGCATCGCCATACCAGTCATGGCAAGCGAATTGGTCGTGCCGTCAGTATCCCGCGCGGATAGAAAAGTCGCCGCAGTGATATCACCGTCGCTCGGATCGATTTTCGCAATTACAGCAATTTGCCGACCACTCCCCTCGCCGTATTCAGACAGCCAACCGTTTTTCGCAAAGCGGCGAAAATCGCGATTCGCGTCTTCTTCAATTCCTCGCGAGGTGAAAACCGCATAAAGCGTTGTGGAATTAATCCACAAAATCCCGTAGCCGATACTCTCGTCGTCGGAAGTCTCGTAATCGCGGCGCAGCCAATCGCGCTGGCCATTGGTGAATTTCACCACAATCGGATTGTAATTACCGGGCGCCAGAACTTCGTAGCCGATGTAAATTTTGCTGTTGCCAAGCTGGGCGCTCGGACCGCCGCGCGCGGCGACTGCCGTTTCGCTGGCGAGATCGACTCCAGTGAAGTTCGCGCCGACTCCGGGAACAGAGGTCGAAACAGACGGCGTGATCGGAGTCGGGTCCGTGAAACTGGGCACCATGCCCACGACAGTCGCGAATTCTTGAATGAAGCTCTTCAAGTTAACGGAAAAATTATTGATGTTCAAAATTTGAAAATGCTTTTGAATTGTTTCGAGTGCCGCGAGATATTGCTGCGGAGTGTCGAAATTAAAGTCCTTGCCGTTGAAAGTCAGAGTCGGTTTAGTCACCCAAACGCCATTCTCGATGAGCCAATTGGAAAGTGCGAGATTGGCCTGCGTCGGATTGGAAAAATCGAGACTTTTGGCGATGATTGCCACTGGCGTGGTCGCGGTATCGAAACCATTGGCGAGACTCGCATCGAAAGCCACCGCGCCGGAATTTTTGATCACCAAAATCCGGTAAATCATTTCGGCCACTTCGCCGCGACTAATTTTTTGGTTGGCAGAAAAATTCGAAATATCGAGCAGATTGCGGCTCAAAATCGTATTTGCGAACGGCGCGAACCAATCGGTCGTCGCGACATCGGCGAATTTTTTGGAATCGTCGAACGCGATGCCGAGCGCATTGAGAATAATTTTGGCAGCTTCGGCGCGATTGACTGAATTGCCCGGTTTGAACGAACCGTCATAATAACCTTCGACCCAATTTTGGTTGCGTGCGAAACAAACGAACGGCGCGAACCACTCGTTCCCGGTATCGTGAAAACAAGAATTGAACGAACGCGGGCTGGGATTTTCGCCGCGCGCACCGACGACGATCTTGAGCAATTCGGCACGATTAATCGAGCGCTCCGATTTAAATTGACCATTCGGAAAACCGCTCACCACCTTGTGCTGTGCAAGATAATCGATCGCCGCTTTGTGCGAATTATTGGAACCGACATCCGAAAAAGCGAGCGCGCTCGAAAAGGTGAGCAGCGCGGCGAGTGTCGCGAGGATTTTGCGCATGGGAAAAAATTAAAAGTTTTCGCATTTGACCTGAAAATAGGCTGGCGGATGACCGCAGCTCGGACAAGCCTCAGGTGGCCGCTTCCCGCGGTGGACATGACCGCATTTGCGGCAAACCCATTCGACCTCTTCTGCTTTTTCGAAAAGAGAATTATTATCCAATTCTTTCAATAATTTTTTGTAACGCTCCTCGTGATGCGCTTCAGCTTTCGCAATCGCACGCAATCGCGCCGCAATTTTCGGCAAACCTTCTTCGTCAGCAATGTCGGCAAATCCAGGATACATCGAAGTGTATTCGTGGTTCTCACCCGCAATCGCGGCAGCCAAATTTTCCGCGGTCGTACCAAAAATCGTCGGCACACCAGCTTCGGAAACTTTGATTTCGGTCGGTTCGCCGTCTTTTTTGAGATCTTGAATCATGCGCAAAAGCCACTTAGCGTGCTCGGATTCCTGCGTCGCGGTCTCTTCGAAAATCGCGGCAATTTGTTCGAAGCCTTCTTTTTGCGCGGTCCTCGCGTAAAAAGTGTAACGGTTGCGCGCCTGTGATTCGCCGATGAATGCGGTCGCGAGATTTTGAATCGTTTTTTGCATTGAGAAAAATTAAATCGTGGGAGTTTGATTTTAACCTTTCCTCTACTATTTGGAAAACCAAGACCGACGCTTGGCCAGACACCAGGAATTATTTCCAAATGAGTAAAATTCAGAATCAGATTACTGGTGGCTTTCTTCCTTTTGTATGGCCGTACAATAAATAATCATTTGGATCACCGATAATGACGATCGGACATCTAGCAAAGATAGACAATATCGCTTTGGGGGCAGCGCGACCTACGCGTTTCAATAACTTGTAAATTAACCAACCAACAGCTCCAGCTGCAATTCCAGCAGGAACAACCAAATATTTTAATTTCCGAAATAACTCTTTCATGAAACGATGATCAATATTATTATTGATCAACTCTTCAAATAATTTTTGCGTACCGGTCAAAACAGTCTCGCGAGCGACTGCAAATTCCTGCAAAAATTTATTGATCTCGGCAGCGCTCTTCGGAGTCCCCTGTCGAATCAACCGCGGAATATCGTTCGGATCTTCGAGGCGCTTAACCAACCGCGAAAATTTATCCAAATTGGGCTGATTTTCGGCAAAAAATTTGTCAAAGATTTTTTGGACTGTTCTAATTTCTTCCGGATTGAGCTGAAATTTTTGAACCAAAGTCTGCACAAATTCCGGCAAAATCATTTTCTGCATTTTGTCGTTGACCCCTTCAAGTTTGCGCGTAATCACATCTTTCGGATTTTTGAAAATACTCGGATTACGCAGCCCCTCGACATTCTTGAGAAAGACGCGATTACCAGCAGCAATCCCGAGCAAGGTTTTTGTGATCGCTTCCTGTCGCGCGCGCATCAAACTAGTATCGATTTTGAGAGGATTGCGATCCTGGAATTTAGCCTGAGTGGACTCCGGCTTACCTTCTTGCAACTTATTTTGAGCTGCCAAAATCTGAAGCTCGCTACCCAAAAAACCCAGCGTCTGATTGTAAAATGCATTAATTTCGGCCTGTAAAATACGGCCGTTTTTTTCGAAATCAGAATGTGATAATTCAGTGTTCGTGAATTGCCCACTGTAATTTTCCTGTGCCCGTTCCAGGGTTTTTTGTCTCACGACAATTATTTGTTCAGCCATTTGAAACACTAACCCGTGTACAGTTTTGGTTAATTCGCGATAATCGCTTCGCCGTCCGGTCTTGCACATACCCGGATAAGCTGCGAGTTGCTGTTCCAGCGCGCCCGGATTATTTTTATCACCACCCAATAATTTATTCTTAACGAGAATTAAATTTTTGTTGAGAGAAGCGAGATCTTCTTTTTTTAGTAAATTCGCGGCGAGTAATTTATTTTGGATTTTGGACAAAGCTGCGTAATCGGAAACGACAAACTGTCGCGCCTGCTCCACCATTTCCATATAGACAATTTCTTGCTCCAGCGCACGCCGAGCTTCCGGATCTTTGGTCTCCTGCTGACGCTCTCGCAAATAAGCCGTCGTCGTCGCCAAATTGTCAGCCAGATTCGTCGGCAAAACAATCTTGTTTTGTAATTTGTCCAACTCGGACTTGGTATCGCCGAATAAAAATCTTTTGGCTTTATCTAAAAGACCATCTTCCTTATTTTTCTGAACACACTGATTGAGTAATACTGGCCGCGCCTCGCCCCGAGATTGCGGACCAATTTTAGAATCAGGATGCAGCTGATCAAGCTGCTGGAAGACGATTCTATTCGGGAGAAAAAACATTTTGGTTTTTGTTTTGCGAAAATTTTCAAAGAATCAGTGCACCAGTCACACTACTGCCAAAAAGTTTGGTCAGCGTCGGGATCGACGCGAAAAACTCGGAAAAATTAATTCCGCCGAGCATACTCGCCAAAGCTTGGTACGATGCCGTCGCCGCGATTTGCTCGCCAAGCTGGAGTAAAGTCAAAACCGCGGCAGCCGATCCGCAAACCAGCAAAAGTCCGACTGCGAAAATCAAAACCGGTTTCGGCAAAGCTTTGAGCATTTCGAGCGGAATTTTCGCGACGCGAACCAAAAGATGCCACGCCTCCGCCCCGATCATTTTGATTTTTTCCAAAACAGTGTGAGCGACTTGTTTCAGTTTTTCGCTCGCTTTTGAAATCGTCTCGGTCAAACTCGGCGACTCGGAAATCCACTCTTGATATCTCTTAGCCAAACTTTCCCGCTCTTGCATCACCCGATCAAAAACTTTTTGCAAATCTGCAGACAAAGACGCTCTGATTTCTTCCGGTTTCAGACCAGCGTCAAGCAGTTGTTGGATACGATGAGCGATCGTGTTATGAAAGGCGTTTAATTTTTCGGTCAGTTTTACCTGCTCGGCACCAGTCTCCCCCGAATTCGGCAAAAATTCAAAAGGACTCGCGTGAAGGATTTCTGCGTTACTCATATTTTTTTAGCGATTAAATTATTCAAAGCGGAATCAAGCGCCGCCAAATCATCAAGTTCTTTTTGCGCTCGCCGAATCTCTTTTTTCATGAAACCTTTTTGTGAATCTTTGATAGCGACTCCCAATTCCGCGCTAAATTCTTTTTGCGCTTTTTGCCAGTCATCTGCAGCCGAGACGATAGTAGTATTGATCGACTGAAAATCCGCCTCGCTCAAATCACCTTTAGTAAATTTTTCACGTAAAAGATTCTGCAAATTTTGGAGCAATGAGTCACTGCCGAGCGTCGCGAGCGCCAAAACTTCTTCCGGTTTGATCCCGGCGGCCGCTCCTGCATCTCGCAAAATATCGTGAATCTGTTTTTTCATAAATATTTTTATTAGTTTTTTGTGTTTCTTGCTTTTGTTATTTTAACATAAAAGATACCAAAAAACAATCATCTGGGGCGGCTGATGGGGCTTGAACCCACGACCTTCGGGACCACAACCCGACGCTCTAACCAGCTGAGCTACAGCCGCCGTTTTTCGAATTCTATCGCAATTTTTTAATCTATGATTATTCCGCACAAAGCGGAACGCTCAACCAGTCCGCCGCGGCGGACTGCCGCGAACCGCTGGATTTTAGCGGAAAATCAGCTGCAACTCCAAACCAAAATCGCATTATCTTCGTAATCATTTGTAATCGGAAACGATTTTTGAAGCTGGCAATTCTCGGAGAAATATTTTTCTGGAAGCAATTTTTCGAGCCCGTGAATATTTTGATCGACGAAGTTTTTGGTCAGAACTGTCACCCCGCTCGCAGCGTGAACCTCGGCCGCAACTTTTTCGGGCGAGAAAACTCCGAGGTCAGTCCATTTCGAATTCGTGTCGACATAATTGTGGAAAATATTTCTGCCAGACAAAAGCGCGACGAGTGGCGTGATCTCGAAATCACCGAAAATCGGTCGATCGAATTTTTGCGCCTCAGCAACAATCGCAGACAGATTTTCGATCCGCGCTTTATCGGTTTGATTCGTGATGTAGCTCGTGATCGCGAGCACAGAGTTGGTCAAAATCAAAACCAAGGCAACTGTAAATGTTTTTTTCTTGGGGAAAACTATTGTTTTCTGCTTGATCAAAAATCCCAAAAAAACCACAAAAACTGCCAGGAAAACTTTTAAGTAGAGATAATAAATATCTTTGAAAACAGCAAAAAATACGACCAGCGTACCCAATACAACCGAGACCCTGGCAATTTTGCGAAAATTACCTCTCAAAATACTGAACGGCAAAACCAAAAGCAGTAAAAAGTCTCTTGAGATAAAAAACTTAAATATGCTCGACTTGGCGATACCGGCCGTCTTGTGTAAATGATTGAAAAAAGTGAGATCAAGATAATGTCTGCCTAAATTTAGATAAAAAACCCAATTGATAAAAACAAAACTAGCAATAATCCCCATCAAAAATTTGGATAGACTTCTCTTCTGTTTATCAAAAATAAAAGGTATGAGAAATACTGCTGGCAAAATGCCGTAAAGTTTCGTCAATCCAGCTAAGCCAAAAAATAACCCGGCTAGAAAAAATTTCTTATTTTCCATGAAACTCAAAGCCAACAAAACTAAAGTGGTCAGAGGGTGCGCCTCTGAAAAATAATCGGTCGTCGCGAAATTGAGAAAAGAGAAAAGATAAGCGAACGTAATCAGCAAAGCGATATTTCTCGATTTTTTTCGAATTAAAAGAAAAATCAAAAAGGCGTCTACCAATGAAAATAATACTGGTAAAAAATTTGCCAAACTCAAATTGAAGCCAAAAAACGAGTACCAAAACCACATGAAATACGGAATCAGCGGCGGAGATGAATAGAAAAAATCCTTGTAGGGCAACTGATGCAACGATAATAATTTACCGAAATAAAAATAAACCCAGCCATCCGCGAAGTGCGGTGCGAGAAAAGCGATTTTGAGTGCAGCAAAAATAATAAGCAGTCCGCCGAATATCAGCCAATCATTTTTCGCAGCGAAGAATTTACGCAACTGCATCACCCGAAATTTTAACACCCTCGCTTTTGAGCTTGCGAATTTTTTCTGCCGCACCAAGATTATATCCACCGATTTTTCCGTTCGACCGCACGACGCGGTGGCACGGAATTCGCCGGTCGTGATTTTCGTGGAGAATATTTCCGACCGCGCGCGCCGCTTTTTCGTTCCCAGATAATTTCGCAATTTCGGAATAAGTGCGAACCTCACCGCGCGGAATTTTGGCAACAGTTTCGCGAACTTTTTGGGCAAAAGTCGAATTCATTTTTGGGCAGAATCAAGACCGAAGCGATTTGGACCGACCGTGCCAATTTTGAAAAAAAGCAAAAGCGAATAAACAAATCCAATCATTGGCAAAAACATCAAAAGCGCGAGCCAGCCGCTCCAATCCAAATCGTGCGATCTTTTGACGCCGAGCGCGGTCGTCGTGATCAGCGCGAAGATGAGAATCGCGAGCGCGAACATTGTGAATTGCGGAATGAAATTTTCTGAATCTATTTTGGGTCCGAAAAATGCAAACAGACCTCCTAAAAATAATAAAATCAGCAAGACGATCAAATTGCCTTTGACGAATTCCGCTCGACTGACTCTCCCCGCGAATGAAAAAAGCAGTTTAAATATAGTATTTTTTTGATTCATCGCGAGAAAATTGAATTAGCATTCCAAATCAAGCACCGCACCGCGATCGGCCGAGCTCGCGAATTTTTGGTAGCGCGCGAGCCAACCCGTTTTGATTTTCGGCGTGAATTTCGGCAATTTCGCGAGTCGTTTTTTGATTTCCGCCGCCGGAACTTTCAGTTCGATTTTTCCTGCCGGAATGTCGATCGCGATTTTGTCGCCGTTTCTCACCGCCGCGATCGGACCGCCCGCCGCCGCTTCCGGAGAAATGTGTCCGATGCAAGCACCGCGCGTCCCGCCAGAGAAGCGTCCGTCGGTAATCAGTGCGACTTTGTCGCCAAGTCCCATTCCGACGATCGCCGCCGTCGGTGAAAGCATCTCGACCATTCCCGGTCCGCCGCGCGGACCTTCGAAACGAATCACGACGACATCGCCCGCCTTTATTTTGCGCGCGAGAATCGCGGCGAGACATTTTTCCTGTGAATCAAAAACTTTCGCTTTTCCTTCAAAAATAAGCATTTTAGGATCGACGCCACCGGACTTCACGACAGAACCTTTCGGCGCGAGATTACCGAACAAAACTTTCAGCGCACCCTCCGGTGAAATCGGCGCAGAAATCGGATGAATGATTTTAGTGTCGTGAATTTTCGCGCCCACGATTTGTTTTTTCAAAGTTCCGAAAACGGTTTTCGCCGATAAATCGATGACACCTTTTTTCTTCGCCAACTCCGCGACGACCGCGGACACGCCGCCGGCGCGATCGAGATCTTCGATGTGCACAGTCGGATCGCTCGGCGAAATTTTGGAAAGATACGGAGTTTTTTTCGCGATTTCGTTAATTCGCGCGAGCGGATAATTGATCCCACCTTCTGCCGCGATCGCTGGTAAATGGAGCGTCGTGTTCGTCGAACCGCCGAGTGCGACGTCGACCACAAACGCGTTGTCGAAAGATTTTTGCGTGATGATGTCCCGCGGACGAATATTTTTTTTGACGAGTTCGACTATTTTCGGACCGACCGCGGAATACAATTTTTGCCGCCGCGGATCGACCGCGAGAATCGTGCCGTTCCCCGGCAAGGCCAAACCCAAAACTTCGGCGAGACAGTTCATCGTGTTCGCGGTAAACATCCCGGCGCAGCTCCCCGCCGTCGGACACGCGTTTTTTTCCAATTCGTCCAAATCTTTTTGCGAAATCTTTTTCTGTTCAAAAGCGCCGACGCCCTCGAAAACCGAAATAAGATCGCAACTTTTGCCGCCGCAGCGACCCGCGGCCATCGGTCCGCCGGACATGTAAATCGCCGGAATATTGAGCCGCATCGCCGCCATCAACATGCCCGGGACAGTTTTGTCGCAATTCCCGATCAAAACGAGTCCATCGAGTAAATGCGCCTGCGCCATCGTCTCGACCGAGTCGGCGATGAGTTCGCGCGACGGCAGCGAAAAATGCATTCCGAGATGGCCCATCGCGATCCCGTCGCAAACCGCGATCGTATTGAATTCAAAACCGACGCCGCCCGCTTTTTCGATCGAACTTTTAATCGTCCGACCAACTTTTTGGAGATGAAAATGTCCCGGGACAGTCTCAGCAAAAGAATTTGCGATCCCGATGAATGGTTTTTTGAAATCGCCCGAACCGACGCCGCAGCGCCGAAGAAGCGCACGATTGCCAGCAGTCTCGACCGCAGTTTTGAGGTATTCGGAGCGCATCAAAAAAAGTTAAATTTGAGCGAATTTTACCACCGCGAATTTTCAGTCGCGAATCAAAAGCTCCTCCTCTGGGCGAACGGTTTTATCTTTTTTTAATTCGCCGCTCGGATCGTATTTGTCCAAATTTTTCGGTCCGATTTTTTTGATTACTTTTTCGACCGCTTTGCCGATCGGAATCACTTCCTGCACGCCCGACGCCATGTCGCGGAGAATGATTTTGCCTTCGCGAACTTCGACTTCGCCGAGAATCAGCGCGTATTTCACACCAAATTTGTCCGCTTTGCCGAGCTGATCTTTCATCGAGGCTTTGCCGAGCGCACCGAGCGCGTGAACACCTTTTTCGCGCAATTCGGTCAAAAGCTGGAGTGCGACTTTTTTCGCCTCGAAGCCGAGCTGCGCAACGAAAACATCGATACGATCTTTGTCCGGCGCTAGCATCCGCTCTTCTTTCATCAATTCGATAATGCGCTCAACTCCTCCGGCGTAGCCACAGGCGGCGGCCGGAGAACCTCCCAATTGTTCGACGAGAAAATCGTAACGCCCACCACCGCCGACGGAATTTTGCGCGCCGTCTTTAGCATCCCAAAATTCGAAAACTGTCCGCGAATAATAATCGAGTCCGCGAACGAGCTGCGGATTTTCGGAATATTCGATCCCGATCGCGTCCAGCAATTCGAGAACTTTTTTGTGATGGTCTGCGCATTCTTCGCAAATCACATTCGCAAATTGCGGCGCATTTTCTGACAAAATCCGGCAATCTTCGTTTTTGCAGTCGAGAATGCGCAGTGGATTTTCTTCAAGCCGACGAACACAATTCGCACACAGCGAACGCTCTTTGCCAATGAAATAATCGCGGAGCTGATTGACAAATTTTTCACGGCATTTCGGACAGCCGATCGTATTAATCTGTAATTTCAGCCTTTTGGCAATTCCGAGATCCTCGTGAATCATTTGTGCGAGCTGAATAATCTGCGCGTCGATACCCGGATCCGGCTCGCCGATCACCTCGAAACCAAATTGGTGAAATTGGCGATAGCGGCCTTTTTGCGGGCGGTCGTGCCGAAAGAACGGCTCGATGTAATAAAGCTCGACGGGCTGCGGCAGCTGATTCATGCCGTGCTGAATGTACGAGCGGACAATCCCCGCCGTCCCCTCTGGGCGCAGCGCGTACTCATCCCCGTCTTTTTTCGTCGCGAATGAATAAAGCTCTTTTTCGACAATATCGGTCGATTCTCCAACCCCACGCGTAAAAAGGTTTTTGAATTCAAAAACCGGAGTCGAAACACGGCGGAAACCTGCCTGGCGGGCACGATGTCGAACAACTTTTTTAATAATTGTGAAATAAGCGTGATCGTCGGGCAGGACGTCGTGTGTCCCGCGCGGCGCTTGGAACTTTTCCGGCTTGGCCGGTTTGAGGTTTTTCTGGTCTTTGGACATCAAAAAAGGTTTAGACAACTACCT
This sequence comes from Patescibacteria group bacterium, assembly GCA_043799575.1. Taxonomy (GTDB): domain Bacteria; phylum Patescibacteriota; class Gracilibacteria; order JAHISY01; family JAHISY01; genus JAHISY01. The sequence continues at coordinate 15,131 of JAZDNQ010000023.1, forward strand.
GATTTTACCACCAAATCCTTGAAAAGAAAGCCAACTTGTGCTAAAATGCCAAGAAACCAAAACTAAAAAAAATGCTTAAAAACAAACTTTTCGCTTTTGTAGGGCTACTTCTGCTCTTTGCAGCAAATAGCCAAAATCTCGCTTTGGCCGAGGAAAACACGCTCCCGGGCGCGACTTTTCAGGCTGAAGACCCGACCACCAGCGAGGTCGCTGATTTGAAAAAATCTTTGGCCGCTTTGCAATCCGAGCTGACCAGCATGAAAACCGGAATGCAGGATTTACAAGCCAAATATATCGAGTCCGAGATGGAGAAATTGCAGCAACAATTGGCCGCAATTCGGGGCGGCAGCGCGACAAGTTCGACGACCGCTTTGCCAAATTTGAGCGATTTTTATACCTTGCCGACGACCCAAACTAATTCGATCCAAACCACAGATCCAAATACAATTCCGGTCACCAAAATCGAGGATTTTGTTGGCTTCTCCCTAGATGGCGAGGATGCCAAAACTGTAAAAACTGAAACTGCAAAAGTCGAATCTGTCAACGAAGTCGAAGGCGCTTTGGCTTCTGCTGATGATGAAATCGCCAAATTGGAAAAACTTTTGGAGGATAAAAAAGATCAAACTAATGATGCAGATATCAAACAAAAAATTAAAGATTTGAAAACGGCTAAAACGGAATTGGCGAAAATCAAAGTTGAGGACACAATCGCCGCGGAAGCAGGTCAGGAAAATTCGAATAAAATCATTGCACAAAATGACGGCGAGGTTTTGTTCCAATATCCACGCGCGATTTCTCAAAAAGAAAATGCTGCTGGCGCAGGGAATTTGACGGCCGACGTTTTGAAAGCAGAGCAAACTGAAAACAAAGAGCACGGCGCTTCTGCAAAAAGCTGGGATCTTTTTTCGGCCAATAGTTTGGCGATTTTGATCGGGCTGATCGCAGTCGCAGTCGCGATTTTCGCGACTTGGCTCGTCCGCAATGAGCGCCGTCTGCTCGCAGCAACCAGTCGTCGTTTCGCGCAGCTCGAACTCAAACCGAATTTTGATTTGAAAAATCGCGCCCAGAAAACTAACCCCAGTGACAAAAATATCATTCAATGAGCGAAGTCAATTTAGCCCCCGATTTCATCGACAGAGCGGGCGATGCGCTGCATCGTGTCGCGGGGATTTTTGATCTGGAACATTTACCTTTCCTTGCGCTCGCGGTCGTCCCGGTAGCAATTTGGCTGTGGATTTTCTTCAAACACAAACGCGAAAACCGACTTTTGACTTTCGCGATTTTTGCCGCGGGAATGCTCGCAGTCATGCCGATTTTTATTTTTCAGCACGAAATCGCGCGCATCGAACGCGGACTCGAAGGACTGGTTTCGCATTTTATTTTGACGACTGCGCTGACCGGATTGTGGGTCGGTTTTTACGAGGAGACGGCGAAAATGTGGATCGTGAAATGGACTGGTAAAAGTTTTTTCCGTGATATCGATGACGCGATAATTTTGTCGATCGTCGTCGCGCTCGGTTTTTCGTTTATCGAAAATGTTTTGTACTTTTACTCGATCTGGAACAACGCCGGCATCGAAGAATCGATGCGCTGGTTTTATGTTGCGTTCCGGTCGCTCGGTTCGATGCTGCTCCATGTCATCGCGAGCGGAATTTTTGGCTACTACTTCGGTCTGGCATATTTCGCGAAACCAGTGCTCATCGACGAACTTTCGCAGGGCAAAAAATTTATTTTTACAAAACGCCTGCACCAAATTCTTTTCATGCGCAGCGAGACTGTTTTTCGGGAAGAGAAAATTTTGGAAGGTTTGCTTTGCGCGGCGACGATTCACGCCACTTTTGATTTCTTGATGGGCATGAGTCAACACTTCACGAATATCGGATCTTCGACCGCGGCGCGACTTTGGCTGCTACTCGCCGTCCCTTTCCTGGTCGGCGGATTTTTCTGGCTGACTTATTTGCTCGATAAAAAAGAAAATCACAAAAATTACGGACATCTGTGTGGTAAAGATGAGTGCGATTTGCTCGAAGAGGAACATGACAAAATCGAGGCCGTCGCCAAAGTTTGACGTTCGGCAACAAAAAGAAAAGCTGGTAAAATCCTGCCGCTTTAATTTTTTGGAATGCAAAAGAAAGTGGCGACTCCCCGACTCAAAGAAGGTCTCGCAGAAATGCTGAAAGGCGGCGTGATCATGGATGTCGTGGATCCCGCACAGGCGAAAATCGCTGAGGCAGCGGGCGCGGTCGCGGTGATGGCGCTTGAGCGCGTCCCGAGCGATATTCGCAAAGATGGCGGCGTAGCCAGAATGAGCGACCCGAAAATGATTCGCGGAATTCAAAAAGCAGTCACGATCCCAGTGATGGCGAAAGTGCGAATCGGACATTTCGTCGAGGCGCAAATTTTGGAAGCGCTCGCGGTCGATTACATCGACGAGTCGGAAGTTTTGACTCCTGCCGACGAGCAATTTCACGTCGACAAAAGTAAATTTAAAATTCCCTTCGTTTGCGGAGCGACGAATCTCGGCGAAGCGGCGCGGCGGATCGCGGAAGGCGCGGCGATGATTCGGACGAAGGGCGAAGCCGGGACAGGAAATGTCGTCGAGGCGGTGCGACACATTCGGACGATCAATGCGGAGATCGCGAAATTACAAAAAATGTCGGCGGCGGCGGTGAAAAAATACGCGGCGGAAATTCGCGCGCCACTCGCGCTCGTCGAAAAAATTCGAAAACTCGGACGACTCCCGGTCGTGAATTTCGCGGCAGGCGGAGTCGCAACGCCCGCGGATGCAGCACTTTTGATGCAACTCGGTTGCGACGGCGTTTTCGTCGGCAGCGGAATTTTCAAATCAAAAAATCCGGCGAAAATGGCAAAAGCGATTGTCGAAGCGACGATGAATTTCCGCGACGCGAAAATTTTGGCGCAAGTTTCGGAAGGACTCGGCGACGCGATGAAAGGTCTCGAGATCGCGACGCTCGCGACAAAATTGGCCGGTCGTGGTTGGTGAAATAAAAAAGCCCCCCGACATTCGCAAAAATTTGGGCAACGACTATCGAGCGGAATTTTTGTGGTGGAGGACATAATGTAGGGGCGGGTTTTAAACCCGCCCCTACCCAATCCGCAATTTCGCTGTCAAAAAAATTCAGAAAAAAAATTCCCCGCCGTGAAAAATTTGGACTAAAATCCCCGCGTGAAAAAAATCGGAATTATCGCAATCCACGGTGACGTCGCAGAGCACGGCGCTGTTTTGCGAAAATTGAAATTCGCAGTTGTCGAAGTCCGCGCGGCGAAAGATTTCGCGAAACTCGACGGACTGATTCTCCCCGGCGGCGAATCGACCACTATTTCTAAATTGGCGGAAAAATTCGGATTGGTTTCCGAGATTAAAAAATTCGCGGCGAGTGGCAAACCGATACTCGGAACTTGTGCCGGACTGATTTTGCTCGCGCGATTCGGACTTTTGAATATCGAAGTTGCAAGAAATGCCTACGGTCGGCAGATCGATTCTTTCGAGACTGAGCTCGCAATTCCGAAAATCGCGAAAGATAAAATTCCGGTCGCCTTCATCCGCGCACCGAAAATTATCTCTGTCGGCAAGTCGGTCGAGGTCTTGGCCGAGTTTGAGAATGTCCCGGTTTTGGTGCGGCAAGAAAATATTTTTGGTACGAGTTGCCATCCCGAGATTCTCGGTACGACCACGATTCACGAATTTATTTTTGCGAAATGAAATCAGAGTTGGAAAAAATTCCCGGCGTCGGGAAATCAATCGCGCAAGATTTCGCTGAACTTGGATTTTCACGCATCGCGGAATTAAAAAATCAAAATCCCGAAGATTTGTACTGCCGATTTTGCGCGCTGAAAAATCAGAAAATCGATCGTTGTCTGCTGTATGTTTTTCGCTCGGCCGTCACATTCGCGCGGAAACCGCACGCAAAAAACTGGTGGGAATTTAAAGATTGAGAGTAAAATCCCAGCGTGAATTTATTTCTCCTACTCGCTGGCGCACTCACCTTCACTCTGCTCCTTGGTCGACTGATTGAGAAAATTCGCGTGCCGTGGGTTTTCGCCGCACTCTTTTTGGGTTTGATTCTATCGGTGTGGAATCCGACCGGAACGATCATGACTTCGGAGACTTTTAATTTTTTGGCCAATCTGGGAATGTATTTTTTACTTTTCATGATTGGTCTCGAGCTGGATGTCGCGCAAATGTTTCGACAGGGAAAATTTATTTTTGGTTTGTCGACTGCGTTCGTCGTGGCGGAAAGTCTCCTCGGCACGCTTTTTATGCACGCGTTTTTTGACATCACGTGGGGTATCGCGATTTTAGCTTCGGCCAGTTTCGCGACAGTCGGCGAAGCGATTTTGATTCCGATTTTGGATGAATTCAAAATCACCAAAACTCAATTCGGCCAAACGATTTTGGGCGTTGGCACGCTCGACGATATTTTCGAACTCGCGACGATCATCGCGGCATCGGTTATTTTGGGTTCGTCAGCCGGACACTCCGATATCTCGATCGCAAAAAATGTGCTCGTACTCGGGATTCTTTTTATCACTCCGCTCTTTTTGCATTTTTTGGAATCGAAAAAAAGACAGCTGAATTTCAAACAAATCCCGCCTTTATTTTTATTTGGTCTGATCGCGCTCTGCGCTTTCGTCGGAGTCGGAGATTTTGTCGAAGCCGGCGCACTAGGCGCGATCTTCGCGGGCATCGCGCTGAAGAATTTTCTTTCCGCAAAATCTTTGGCCGTTTTCGAATCAAGCGTGCGCACAGTCGCGTACGGATTTTTCGTTCCGATCTTCTTTTTGCAAGTCGGAAGTAGTGTCAATCTGAGCTATCTGCTGTCTGCACCGATTCTAATTTTGGCTGTACTCGCGATCACCAGCCTGACCAAAATTGGTATTTCTTGGTTAGCGGCGCGCAAAACTTTGGGCTTAAGAAAAACGATCTTGCTCGGCATCAGTCTGTCTGCAAAATTCAGCACCAGTATTGTGATCTTAAGTATGCTTTTCAATCGCGGCCTGATCGATAGCGAACTTTATTCTGTCCTGATCGGCGCGATGATCGTCTCACAATTCGTGATTCCAGTCACCTTCTCGGTCTTGCTCAAAAAGTGGAATTTGAAATTTTATCGGGCGAAAAAAATTACGGTAAAATCGGCGGGATGAAAAACGAAGACCTCCAGAAATTGGCGAACCGACTGCGCATCACCGCACTTGAAATGATTTGCGGCGCGAACTCGGGACACCCGGGCGGCAGTCTCTCCGCGATGGATATCCTCGTCGCGTTGTATTTCGGCAGAATTCTGAAAGTCAATCCGAAAAAACCGAATGATCCGAGCCGCGATTTTTTTGTTTTGTCGAAAGGTCACGCGAGTGCGGCACTTTACGCAGTGCTAGCTGAGAAAGGATTTTTCCCGAAAAAAGAATTGGCGAACTTTCGAAAAATTAATTCAAACTTGCAGGGTCATCCGACTCCTCATACGCCGGGAGTCGAGGTCGCGACTGGCAGCCTAGGCCAGGGTCTGAGTTTCGCTGTCGGCCTGGCAGCTGCGAAAAAAAAGCAGCGCGTTTTTGTTTTGCTCGGCGACGGCGAATTGCAGGAAGGCCAAAATTGGGAAGCAGCGATGGCAGCGGCACAATTCGGTTGTGGAAATTTAACTGCGATAATTGACCACAATCGATTGCAAATCGACGGCGCGACCGACGACGTGATGCGCGTCGATCCGATCGCGGAGAAATTCAAGAGCTTCGGTTGGGAGACTGTCGAAATCGACGGTCACAATTTTGCGGAAATTTTAGCGGCGCTTGAGGATTCGAAAAATTCAAATAAGCCGACCGCGATTGTCGCACGAACAGTGAAAGGCAAGGGTGCGCCCTGCGCAGAAAATAATTTTGCTTTTCACGGGACGCCGCTCAGCTGCGAACAGCTCGCCGCCGCGGAAAAAAATCTCGCGAGTTAATTCAAGATTTCGAAACGCGAGAATTTGATCGCCGTCGCACGGCCGTTTTTGTAAGTGAACTCGCCGAAGACCGCGATTGATTTGGCTTTGTCCGCCGAGCGTGTGAACGCATCAATCTCTTTCCACTTATCTTTGTTGTAAAGAACGAGATAGCGACCGTCGTCAGTCTTTAGCAAATAGGTCAAAACTCCGTTCAGCATTTGGCGCGTCACTTTACCGGTCGCAAGCGCTCCGCTCGACGTCACCGCGGCTGAACTTTTTTGAACTGGTCGCGAAACAGTACTCGTCGTATTTGAATTTGAAGTCATAGTCGAGGTTGGACTTGTCGTCGTGGCCGTGGTCGCATTGACCGCTCCGCCCGAAGATTTCAATTCGATCGCGGTGTCGAGCGTGTACGAAAATGGTTTGCCCGCGAAATCAATCCGCGGAAGCGAGGCAGTCGCGTTCAAAGTCGGTTTCGTCGCCATCACGAAAAATAAGGTTTTTTCGTCGACGGCGGGAATCGCAGTCGGCTGCCAAACCAATTGATTATTTTTGAAAGAAATATCGCTGGCCAAAGTCGAGGAGCAGGCGGTCGCGAGATTGTAATCGAAACTCGCAGTCGCAGGCTGAGCACTGCAGAGCAGTAAATTTTGGTCGGCTGGCAGCGAGATGGCCATGGTCGCCGAGTTCGTTTTGGTTGTGCGATTATTCAGCGTGATGGAATACTTCAAAAGTGCGCCCGGAGTCGTCTCGGCGCCGAACAAAACTGCGCGCGAAACTTTGGCCGAGAAAAATACTTCTTCCAAATTATTGCTCGAAATGTAATCACGGTAGGCGCGCGCTGCACGTCCGCTGCCGTCGATCGAAAAATCATTGCCATCTTTGGCGAAGTCGCTGGTATCGTAATCCGCCGAAACGAAATATTCTCCGGCTGTGGTTTTGGAGCCAGTGTCGATACCGAACCAATTCCCGACCGCGGGATAAATTTTGCCGACTTGGTTATTGATGTCGGACTTGATCGCGAATTCTTTATTCTTCAAAAAATTGTTACGGTTGAATAAATTGAGCTCGTGCGAACGGTGCGAATAAATTCCGCCCGCATTTTCGCGGAGGTAATTGTTTTCCGCAGTCACTCCGACCGTCAAAACACTTTTATTCGAAATCGCGTAACCGGTGTTTTTGTAAATAAAATTTCCCGAAATTTTGGTCGGCAGCAAAGTATCGAGCTCAATCGCATTGCCGGTATTTTGAGCAATATAGTTGTTGGTAATCTCGCATTGGTTGTTGCAGACGATCGCTGGTCCAGCATTATTTTGAATCACGTTGTTGTCGAGATTTTGACTGGTCGCGTAAACCTCGACTGTCGCACCGTTGTTCTCGATCAAATTATTGGCGAAATAAGAATTATTAACCTCGATGAAAGCGCGTTTGCTGCGCTGCCCGCCGTAGCGAAACTCAACCCATTCGACCTCATTGTCGCGCGAATCCAGCAAAACACTTCCCCAGTCCTCAGCTTGCGGTGTTTTTTGATTATTGGATGTAAAAATGATCGGATCGGTC
>JAZDNQ010000051.1:0-3576 GCA_043799575.1 Patescibacteria group bacterium
AGATATCCAAGTCAATTGATATTGGTGGACGACTTTTCCGGTTATCAAACGCAGGGTGTTTGGGTATAGCTTTAGAAGAGCTGCACGGTTTGCGCTTGCGCGTAGCTATCGAACAAGTTTTTGATAATCGCCTCCCCGAAATCTTTTGCCACATCGGCATTATTCGCAGTGATGATATCGCCATCGATTTCAAGCTCGGATTTGGTCAGATTCGTGCCATTTTCGATCAAGACTTTTTCGTAATCCGGATCGGGAAAAACAGTCGCATTTTTATTTTGCAAAACTCCGGCCTTGGCGAGAATCGTCGGCGCAGCACAAATCGCGGCCAGAATTTTGCCGGCCGCCAAAGTCTTTTGTGCGATCAAATGCGCGGCTGGATCATCGCGAAAAATTTGGCTGCCGCTGCCGCCAACAAAAATCACGACATCGAAATCCTCGGCATTTACTTGATTGAGCCCGATTACAGCCTCGGCCGATCCACCGCGATTACCTCGACAAATTCCCGGCTCGCGCGAAGCGATCGTCGTCGTGATGCCCGCTTTCTCCAAAATTTCTTTGGGAACGAAAAGTTCCTCGTCGCGGAAATTTTCCGGTGCGATGATGAAAAGAGCGTTTTTGTGCATAGCGACTTGGTTAGAATTTTGGCAGCCAAAAAGCGAGCTCAGAATCAGGCCGACCGCCAAAAATTTTTTCCACAGTTTCGATTTTAGACCAATTATTTTCGAACCGGAACTTTAGAATTCGTTTTCGCTAGCTCGACCAATTTATCAAAAACTTGGGGCTCGTGGATCGCGAGCTCAGATAAATTTTTGCGATTGACGACGACCTGCGCTTGAGTGAGTCCGTCGATGAAACGCGAATAAGTCAGGCCAGCTGCGCGGACAGCGGCATTTAGTCTTTGAATCCAAAGCGAACGGTAGGTGCGCTTTTTCAGTTTCCGACCGACAAAAGCGTGCTTGCCGGCTTTCATCGTCGCTTGTTTCGCGACGCGGAAAGTTGTTTTTTGGCGACCGCGGAAACCCTTATTCTTTTTGAGAACTTTTTTGTGGCGGGCGCGGGTGGTCGTACCTCCTTTTACTCTAGTCATTTGAAAGAATTAAGGATTAAGAAGTAAGAAATAAGAATTTTAAATTACATATTGGGGATGAGGTATGCGACTCTTTTCGCATCGCCTTTGGCTAAAATTTTCGGCTTGTTGGCCAATTTCTTTTGCCGCTTTTTCTTTTGCATGAGCAGGTGACCGCGACCCGCTTTGCGACCGACGATCTTCCCTGTCCCGGTTTTGCGAAATCTTTTCGCGGCGGATTTGTTCGTTTTAAGCTTCATGGTGTTAAGTTTTTAGTTGGCTAAATCTTTAAATTATTTAAGTTAAACCTTTTTGTTTCATGTTTCATGCTCCATGTTCTGTGTTTGTGGTTTTCTTTTTTTCCGGTTGGAGAATCATGATGAGCTGGCGACCCATTTTTTTCGGCAGCTCTTCGATTTTGGAAACTTCATCGAGTCGCTTCGCGAATTCTTTCATCTTGCCGAGCGCGAGATCGAAGTGCACCATTTCGCGACCCTTGAATTGTAGAACGACTCGCAGTTTGTGACCTTTCTCGAGGAAGTCGCGACCTTGGCGGACTCGAGTCTCGAGATCGCCTTCCGCGATGCGCACTCCGAGTCGGACGCCTTTCATTTCTTTGGCTTTGCCGCTCGATTTATTTTTGGACAAAGCTTTTTGCTGCTCGTACATCCATTTGCCACAGTCGAGAATTTTGGCGACCGGGGGATTCACTTTCGCCGCGACGAGAATGAGGTCGAGCTCTTCGGCTTTTGCTTTCGCAATCGCCTCGGTAGTCGGCATGACTCCGAGTTTCTCGCCGTCCGATCCAACTACGAACACTTCGCGAGCGAAAATTCGCTCATTCATGATCGGGCGGGGGATCCGCACGGCTGGACTGTATCTCTTGCGAGGTAGCAAAAAAGAAATTAAAAAAGCCGCGGAATTTTAGCAAAAAAAGCGCGGCTGTCAAAGGTTTATTTTATTTTAGGTTCAATAATTGTTCGAAAACTCTCGAGCTGGCAACCCGCTCAACCCAAAAATTAATTTCCGATTCAACATCGATATTATTTTTCTTTGCCGCCTCACGTTCTTTCAGGGTAATTTGATTTATAGGTTGTTTTTTGCTGAGAATTTGCTGTAATTCCTGAACAGATATATTTTGTCCTTTTCTGGTCAGCCAAGCTTGCAGCTCAGATGGCGATATCACACCTTCGAAAATTTTTTTAGTAATTTCAGTTTTGATGAATCCTAACTTTAAGGTCAATTGGTCTTCTTCAATAGGTCTCGGAAAAGATCGGCTGCGCAAAATATCATGGGGAGCAATCTTTTGCAGCTTGCGCTCCTTTGTGATTTTGGCTTCAGCCCGCTTGGCGATCTCTGCTAATTTTTTTTTGACAAGACGTGGCTAGATTTCTAAGAACCTCAGTTTTTAGATTATGAGTTAGCTCTTTTGCCTGAGCCGCTTCTGGGCCACGGAATATGTCCAAAATTCCCATTAAATATTTATTTTTGTGCTGTTATTTTAACACAAAATCACTTCCATGCCAAGACGCGCTTGTCGCCTGATTTCCCCGTATGAAAAGTCAGCTCGCCGAATTTTTTCGTTTTGTTTCCCGCTGGATTTTTCGCGAGATCCAAAATTTCCGAAACGTGCAACGCTTCGATTTTCTGCAGATTGCCAACTGCGAGACAATAAATTTGGCGAATCACGGCTTTCGCGACGGCGGGCGGCAGCGCGTTGAATTCATTCAACGGAATACTTTTCGCAGTCGCGCAGCGAATCAAAAATTCCCGCGCGAGCAGCTCGGCAAGTTCCGCGCCTTCACGGGCGTGCTGCGCAAGCCGGAGAAAAGCTTCTCGGACCTTCGGATTCAATCGCTCCATTTCGCCGATAATTTTTAGTCGCACGAAATTGCGCGAATAATTTGCGTCATCATTGGTCGGATCGTAAAAGAATTTCAGGCTGTTTTTTTTGCAATGTTCGAAAAAACGTTTATTAGAAATTGTGAGTAAAGGTCGCCACAGATCATCGCGGAATTCAGCCATGCCCGACAAACCCAAAAGTCCGGATCCGCGAATCACATTCAATAAAACTGTCTCGACTTGATCGTCGGCGTGATGGGCGAGTGCGATCACGTCAGCCTTGGTTTTTTTTGCGACCGCTTTTAAAAATTTGTATCTGGCATCGCGCGCCTCGGCCTCGGATTTCAATCGCGTAGTCGCGCGTTTTGTAAAAAACGGCAGGCGATATTTCGCGGCCAAATCGCGAACGAATTTTTGGTGCGCCGCGGCATCGCGGTGAATGCGGTGATTGAAATGTGCGACGCCGACGAGCTCGATCGTTGGCAAATTTTTGCCCAAAAAACCGTCCAACTTTTTTTTGGCGAGAAGGTCGAGGAGGGCAACCGAATCGACCCCGCCCGAGACGGCGATGAGGACTTTCACGCGAGGATTTTAACAAATTTGCTAGAAAAAATTTTCGAGGAGTAGAATCGGATTTCGATGTCCGAAATTCAGATTCATCACACTCT
>JAZDNQ010000063.1:0-9076 GCA_043799575.1 Patescibacteria group bacterium
ACCGAGGCGATCATTTCCCGGGACCCGATCGCGATCGACAGATTTTTGAATGAAGTCGATGCGGCCTGTGTTGACGCGAATTTGTCGACGCAATTCAGCGACGGCGGCGAATTCGGACTCGGCGCGGAGATCGGGATTTCGACGCAAAAAATGCACGCCCGCGGACCTTTCGCGCTCGAAGCACTCACGACTTACAAATGGGTCGGACGCGGACACGGCGAAATTCGTGGTGGATCGTCCGCGCCAGCGAGTTGTTCACTTTAATTTGCGATTTCAAACATGACGATCCGAGTTGCTTCTAGCTCTCTGGTTTTCCGGCCGGCTTTAATTTTTGCTAAAACCATAAATGGATCAGCACTACCGAATTGAATTTGGTCGGAATTTTCGTCGGTAATTTTTTGAATTTGCCTGCGAGTTTGCTCGGTAATCTTCGCTTGTTGCTCGCTTAGTTTTTTCAAATTTTCACCGAGTACATCACGAACGAGAATACGATTTTGACTAATTATTTCCCAGCTACAATTTCCCAAATTTTCTTGCACAAAAGCGGCAGCGAGTTTGCCTCCAATCAGTATTTCTCCGCTTTCGGTTTTCGCGAAGTCTACATTTTGTCCACTGAGCGCTGTTTCGCTCAAATAAACATTATATTTCAAAATGTCTTTAATGCGGCCCATTTTTAAAACTAAGGCCGATAATTATTTCCTATTTTTATTCAAAAGTAAACAAACCGAATTGATGCAATATCTTTGCCCGCCTTTTTCGCGCGGGCCGTCGTCGAAAACATGCCCGAGATGCGCGCCGCAGTTTTTACAAAGAACTTCCGTCCGATTCATCCCGTGGCTCGTATCATTTTTCAAAATCACATTTTCGCGATTCATCGGTTCGGTGAAGCTCGGCCAGCCCGTCCCAGAGTCGAATTTCGTGTCGGAGGAAAAAAGCGCGTGGCCGCAAACCGCGCACTCGAAGACGCCTTTTTCGTGCGAGTCCCAATATTTCCCAGAGAAGGGCGCTTCCGTCCCGCCGCCGCGCGCGACTTTTCGCAATTCCGGCGAAAGTTCGTCGTCTTTTTTCATTGCAATAAATTAGCAAATTTCTTTTTGAATTTCGCGAGCTTCGGATCGATCACGACTTGGCAATACGGCGCGTCGCGATTGCGCTCGAAATATTCTCGATGATAATCCTCTGCCAGCCAAAATTTCTCTAATTTTTTGATCTCGGTCACGACCGGCGTTGACTTGAATTCGCTCGCATTCATTTCCGCAATAAATTTTTCGGCGATCTTTTTTTGCTCGTCGGTCGTCGTCAAAATCGTCGAGCGATATTGCGTGCCGACGTCCGCGCCCTGTCGATTGCGCGTCGTCGGATCGTGCGTCGCGAAAAAAACATTCAACAAATCTTCAAACGAAATTTCTGCCGGATCAAACTCGATACGAATGACTTCGGCGTGTCCGGTCGTCCCACTCGAAACTTCACGGTAAGTCGGATTCGCTTTTTCGCCGCCAGCGTAGCCCGGCTCGACTTTTTGGACTCCTTTTAAGCTTCTAAAAATCGCTTCCGTGCACCAGAAACAGCCACCGCCGAAGACCGCGATTTCGGTTTGGTTTTGCACAGAGAAAGTTTATTCCTGAAAAGAATTTTTGGAAATTTTGTTTTTTTCACGCACTTTTAATTTGATATCCCTGTGTAGCACCAGACGACAATGTTGTTCGAGATAATTTTTTACGACTGGAGGAATTTTCGCGCGTCTGACATTCACAACCAAGAAACCATTTGGATCGGTCTTTTTAGGTTTTTCGCCGCCTAGATTTTTGGCGAATATTTTCGCAAAATTTGAGAGTTTCGGCTCGCTTTGTTTTTCGACGAAATCGCCGCAGACCCAGACATCGACCAAGCTGTTTTCAAATTCAGACATATATTTTGAGAAAAATTAAATTTTTTAAAAACAAAAAAACGATTTTCTTATTGCTTCCCGATTTCGGATTCTGCGATGACTTTAATTTCCCAATCAATCTTCGAAAGATTATCGATGCGGACAACTCGCACCGAGTTCAAATTTCCCAGATCGTCGGTTAGATTTTTGGCTGAGCTGCCCTGCCAAAAAAAGAGCGTCGCGGCCACAAAAATTATCAGAGAGCTGGCGACGGCTATTTGTTTGATTGGTTTGGTTGTGAACATTTTTTGTCTTTAGTTTGGGAAAAAGACCGCGCGAGAGTCTACTCTTTTTTTCACAAAAGTCAAGCTCTAAAAAAATTCACAGCAAACATTTTTACTTTGACAATATAAAAAAGTGAAACTACAATGCGACCCTTTAAGTTAAAAATATGAGCATGATCGACAAAGTTGGGGATAAGCTGCCATCGCGCCCAGAAAGAATAAACTTCAGGCTTGAAGGTTTTTATTATATGGTTGAGAGAGAGCTAAGAAAGTTACTATCTGAAGGCAAGGTGTGCGACGGTTTTTTGGCCGTTACTCTAGGTTTAGACAAACCTACCCTCAAAACAATTCAGGAATTGGAGATCCTTGGCCAATCCGAGGAAGACGATGCGGGTAGGCAAAAACATATAGAAGAGTTTATTAAAATTGCTCTTCCTGTGATTAAGCAATATTTTACACAAAAACCAGACTTACTTAACGATACTGTTCATCCTGCTGGGGATTTGATGTTTAGAGAAGAAGTGTTTTTCCGAGAGGCTGGCATGTATTCTTATTTAAAAGAATTGTGCTCAAAGCTTGAAGATTCGAGTTTGACTTATCAAAGGCTGTCTGAGATTGTAGGGGAAATAAACAAACTTGATGTGCTGAAATTAGTTACAAGATTTATTATCAAAAATCTGCTGTCCGAAGATGTCCAATTTTCGGCGAAAAAAATCTCAAATTTTTTACAAAAATATTTGCTTCGTTTGAAAGAACTTTTTGAGAGAGTTGAATGTGATGATGATGATGATTTAGATGAAGATTAGGATCATGGTCGCTAAATTGAAGTAGCTCTCTGACCAACACTTTTCAAGCCGGTTTTTTCGTTTTAAAATAAATCTATGCAAAAACAATTTTCTGCGGCCATTCTCGGCGCATCCGGCTACGTCGGCGGAGAAATCGCGCGGCTCATTCTCGGTCATCCCAATTTCGAATTGCGATTCGCGACGAGCGAAAATTTTGCCGGGAAAGCGATTTCGAAAGTCCACCCGAATCTCCGCGGCGCGACCGATTTAAAATTTTGCAAATTTTCCGAAGTCGAAAAGGTTGATGTCGTTTTCGCCTGTCTCCCCCACAGCGCGCTTTCCCAAAAGATTTCAGAAATCGAAAAACTCGGCGATGTGATTATCGATTCGTCCGCGGATTTCCGCTTCCGAAATTCCGCCGACTTTGCGAAATGGTATCCGGATACGCCCGCCGTCGATGCGAAAAACTGGGTTTACGGTTTGCCGGAAATTCACCGGGAGGAAATCAAAAAGTCGAAACGAATCGCTGTCCCGGGCTGTACCGCGACCGCCGCGATTCTCGCGCTGCTTCCGCTCGTCGATGTCGTCGACAAATCCAAAATTATTTTCGATCTCAAAGTCGCGTCGTCGGGTTCTGGCAATAAACCGAATCTCGGTTCGCATCATCCCGAGCGTGCCGGAGTTCTCCGAAGTTATAAATTGTCCGGACACCGACACACTGGCGAAGCGATTCAAGAGCTGCATTTGCCGAGCGTGCCGGGCTACTCGATTACCTCGACTCCCGAAGTTCGCGGGATTGTTTGCCACGCGCACGCATTTCTCGATTCGCCGAAAACTGACAAAGATATTTGGCAGCTTTTCCGAGCGAAATATTCCGCCGAACCGTTCGTCCGGATAGTGAAAGAGGCTGCCGGGATTCACGCGCTCCCCGAGCCGAAGATTCTCGCTGGCACGAATTTCGTCGATGTCGGCTGGGAGCTCGACGCAAATTCAAATCGAATCACCGCTGTCGCAGCGCTCGACAATCTCGGCAAAGGTGCGGCTGGCGCGTCGATCCAAAATGCGAATATTGTTTTCGGTTTGCCAGAAAAAACAGGTTTGGAATTTCTCGGATTACACCCGCTTTAATTTTCGAGTCGACCTAATTATTAAGTCTATTACCATAAGCCCATCTGAATTGAGAGAGTTTTTGAGTTTGGGTAAGTTAACCCTAGATCCGAAAGGAAGATTGACCATGATTTGAACCAGGGATTTTGACAGATTTGAAATACCGTCAATTCTTTGAACGTCTGAAATATCTCGCAAGCTTATTTCGATTCCTAATCTTTGCAACATGGTAATTAAAGAGCCAGAACAACCATCTCCCCCCAGATTACAGAGTCTTTTTTCCGGCTGAATTTCAAAAGTTGCAATCAGAACTTTGGCTGTTGGTGCTAGAAGTTCTCTAAAAAAATTTCTAAATTTTTCTACAAATCGAGCCATCCAGTTTTCGCTTTCGAAGTGGGGCTGGGCTTCAGCTTCACTCATTTTGAAAAAGTTAAGTCTGGATTCTTTAACCAAACTAAACGAAAGTCAAATTTTGGGCGCATAAAATTTTTACGCTAAAATCAAAGTCCAAATTTAAAAATGCTTGTTCTCAAATTCGGCGGCGGCGATGGAATTGATTTTTCCGCGCTCGCAAAAAATGCCGCGGCGCTTCAAAATTCCGGCGACCCTTCGACAGGCTCAGGGCAGGAAAAGATCGTGATCGTCGTCGGCGCGAATGCGCAACTTTCGCGCGTCCAAAAAGAGCGCGGGATCGAACCGAAAATGATTACCTCGGAAAAAGGCGAAAAATCGCGCTGGACGGACGAGTCGACACTCGCACTTTTGAAAGAAATTTACGGCGGGACAGCGGAAAAAGTTGCCGCGAAAATTGTCGAATTCGGCGGAGTCGCGGTCGCGCAAATCGGTTCGAAAGACAATTTGATTTTCGCGAAAAGACACGGACGGATGCGCATTCTTGAAAATGGAAAAGTGAAAGTCGTCGACGGCGATTTGACGGGAAGCATTGAGAAAATCGATGCCGCCGCGATCCAAAAAATTCTCGACGACGGAAAAATTCTCGTCGTCGCTCCCCCAGCCGCCGCGGAAAATTCGCTCGAAATCAATGTCGATGGCGACAAAATTGCCTCGAAAATCGCGAGCGAAATGCAAGCCGACAAATTAATTTTTTTTGCGAACACGCCGGGATTACTAAAAAATGTCGACGAAGAAGCGAGTTTGATTCGCGAAATTCCGATCGCGCACGCCGACGAATTCGCGGTCGGGCGGATGAAAAAGAAAATTCTCTCCGCGAAACGCGCGATCGAAGCAGGTGTCGGCGCGGTGATTTTCGCAGACGGACGAATCGAAAATTCGCCGATAGATTTCGCATTGAGTGGCGGCGGCACAAAAGTGTTTTGATTTTTCCAAAAAAATCTTTAAAATCTCGCAGCTAATTTTAATTTCCCCAAAATGGAAGCCACTAAAGCGAAAGCCTCGAAAGCGACGAAAAAATCGCTCTCCGAAAATAAGCCGTCGATTCGCATCGTCGTCCGCGCCTTCGATCATCGCATCGTCGACGAAGCGACGAAGACAATCGTCGACACGGCGCAGCGAAGTGGCGCGGTGATTTCCGGACCGATTCCGATGCCGACGAAAAAAGAAATTTTCACAGTCAATCGCGCGACTTTCAAACACAAAGCCGCGAAAGAACAATTCGAAATGCGCACGCACAAAAGATTGATCGATATCAAAGACTCGACGCCGAACACTTTGGCTTCGTTGCAAAATCTCACTTTGCCGAGCGGAGTGGATATCGAGATTAAGATGGCGTAGGCAGGACTAAGTTAGTAAGGAGTAAGATTGCGAGTTTTTCGGTTTGCGAAAAAGTTGAGCAAGTGTAATAATTCATTTCCTTAATTTTTTGTGATGAACTACTATCGCCACGAACCCGAATATCATCCTGGTCAGATGCCAATATCCGATTTTTTAAGATTAAATAATGGGTACGAGAATATTCGTGGCGCAGTTGGTCAAACCTTAGGTCGTCCTCCGCGAATTTCGGGGACTTTCGATCCGGCTCAGCATCAGCGTGATCTTCGCGCAGGAGATAATTCCTAAAAAAAGATTTGCGCTTACAAGATTTGGAAAATTTTTCTGAATCGTGCAAAAATCCGGGCTTATAATTTAATTGAAATGACAATTTTAAAAGTAACCTTGTCGGGAGCAGACAAAATCAATGCAAAAAGTCTACTTGAAATTGGCGGTTTCGCGCAAAGAATCTCGGACTTATTTGGGCAAGAAAAGTCGGTTGCAAAAATTGCATGTTCGGCGAGATTGGGCACTATAGATCTAAGTTTGCACCCAGGAGTTATGAATAGCACTATTGAACGAGTGCGACAACAGATTAAAGGCTGGGGAATGAACTCCCGCACTGTAGACGAATAAAAAGATTTGCATTTGCAAAAACTTTCTGTAAAATTCCCCCGCTTCGAATTTTGGAGCCTTAAAAATTGTTAAAAATACTGCGGAGGCTCCTGCATTTGCAGGATCTAAGTTCAAAGCAGTTCTAACCTCTTCCACAATGACTGGAATACTCGGCCGCAAAGTCGGCATGACGCGTGTAATCGCGGATGATGGTGGTGTGATCCCCGTCTCGGTTATCGAGTGCTCTCCCAATGAGATCACTCAGATCAAAACAACCGAGAAGGATGGATATCCCGCGCTAATCCTCGGTTTTGATGAATTGAAGAAGCCGATGAAAACGCGCAAATTTCGCCACCTCGCCGAATTCAAAATTGCCGCTGAGTCAGAAAAGCAAAAAGGCGACAAAGTTTCCGTCGCGGAATTCTCCGAAATCAAACTGGTCAAAGTTTCAGGAATTTCCAAAGGCAAAGGAACAGCTGGCGTCATCAAGAGGCATCATTTCAACCGCGGTCGCGAAACGCACGGCTCGCACCATCACCGTCAACCGGGCTCGAGCTCGGGTGCAGTCAGCGGCACAGGTCGCACGCCCAAGGGCAAAAGATTCCCGGGCCGAATGGGAAGTGATAAGATTACGAAGAGAAATGTACCGCTCATCGCGGTCGATCTAGAAAAAAATCTGCTCGTCGTGAAAGGTCCGCTTCCCGGTTCAATTGGCTCACTCATCCGAGTCGACGCCAAATAAAAATTTTGCACTCTAACCCCTTTAAAATGAAGTTTCCCTGCAAGCTCCCGACCGAAAATATCGGTCAAATCATCCTCGCAGTGTGGATCATCTTCTCGGTCGTCTTCATCGGCAACAGCATCTGGCAAAACTTCCAAGTCAGCCAAGTGCAAAAAGCGGCTCAAGCCGGCTACCAACAGGCCATCGTTGACTTGATTCAACAAGCCGAGAAATGCGATGCCTTCCCAGTCAACTTTGGAGACAAAGTGATCAAACTCCAACAGCTTGATTGCACGCCTCCGGCTCCGGAAGCTAAATAATTTCTCCGGAAATCCCAATGAATCCAGCCCGCTCGCGCGGCGGGTCTAAATCTTTTACTCTCTTGATACTGCTTCGCACCGAAAATTAGTTCGCGCAAAACGACATTCAGCCTGATTACTACCAATTTTATAACCGAAATTAAGCTTCGCAGTATTCATTACTCAAAATATTAAAAAGGAAATGAAAGCCCCTCTCTACTCACAGAACGGTTCGAAAAAAGGCGAAGTTGAGCTGCCGGCGACTCTGTTTGATTCCAAAATCAACAAAGCGCTCGTACATTCTTATCTCATGCTCCAGCACGCAAATGCGCGCATTTCGCCAGCCCATACTCTGAATCGCAGCGAGGTCAGTCATTCGACTGCCAAAGTTTTGCGGCAAAAAGGATCGGGCAATGCCCGCCGTGGTGATAGCGGTTCGCCGATTATGACAGGCGGCGGAGTTGCTTGGGGTCCGAGAAATACGCGTAATTTCAGCAAAGCGATGCCGAAAAAACAACGCCGCGCCGCGCTCGCTTCGTTGCTCACCTCGAAAGCCAAAGATTCCAAAATTCTCGCGCTCGAAAGTTTCGAGCTCGACGCGCCGAAAGCAAAAACTTTCGCCGCGCTGCTCGCGCAACTTCCCGCGGCACGCTCGACTTTGATCGTTCACAACCGCAACGAAGTTTTAGTCAAATCGGCGCGCAATCTCAAATTCGTCAAACCGCTTTTGATCAACTTACTCAATCCGCACGACCTGACCAAATTCGACCAAATCGTTTTTGAAAAAGCCGCGCTCGATGAGATCGAAAAGATTTTCAAGATCGAAGCGAAAGTTGAAAAGCCCAAAAAAGTTGCTTCCAAAAAGGAGGAAACCGCGGGCGTCGTATAACGGTTTATTATGCCAGCCTTCCAAGCTGGAGACGGCGGTTCGATTCCGCTCGCCCGCTCCATTCGACTCATCAGGGATTCAAATAACTTACAACTTACTAAAAAATTGAAAGCGACATTCGCGAGTGTCGCCTACTAAAAAATTATGAATCGACTACATGAAATTCTCGTTCGCCCGTTGGACACCGAAAAAAGTTTCGGCGGCCAAAAAGTCGGCAAATATTCCTTCATCGTGAAGACCAACGCTTCGAAATCCGAGATCGCCGATGCGGTGGAAAAATATTACGGTGTCAAAGTTAAATCCGTCCAGACTGCGAAAATTCAGCCAAAAACACGCAGCGCCGGTCGTCGTACGGTTCAAAAGCGCGGTATTCAAAAGAAAGCAATCGTCACCACAGTCGGCGCGAAAACGATTGATATTAACAAGATTAAAATTTAATGCCTGTCAAAAATTACAAGCCGAATCACTCTGCGCGCCGCGAAATGAGCGTTGTCGATCGCAGCGTTTTATCCAAAAAGCCGACCGAAAAACGCTTGCTGCGCAAATTGAATAAACAAGCTGGTCGCAATAATGCCGGCTGCATTACTTGCCGACATCGTGGCGGCGGAGAAAAACGCAATTATCGTTTGATTGATTTTGACCAAACTCAAAAACTCGGAATCCCGGGAAGAATTAAATCTCTCGAATACGATCCGAATCGCACTGCGTGGATTGCGCTCGTCGTTTACGTCGACGGCGACAAAAGATATCACCTCGCTGCGCACGGCTCGAAAGTCGGCGA
>JAZDNQ010000066.1:0-21151 GCA_043799575.1 Patescibacteria group bacterium
GCTACGTCGACCGGCAGAAAAACGGCATTCCGATGCAGGAAAAAGTTTTGGCGAATCTCGAGGAAATCGGCGCGGATCTCGGCGTGAAGTGCGAGATCAGAAAATGAAATGAACAAACTTTTTGCTCTTGGTTTTGGAAACTGGAAAAGAGCAAGTTAAAATCCCGGCTTAAATTTAATTAAAAATTATGGACAAAGAACAACCACAAGGTGCTTCTCAGCCCAACAATCTCAGAGAGACCTTGGAAGGTCTATTACAGAGCGGTAATCCCGCTGACGTTAGGGCTGTAGAAGCTTTAATTCTGGCAACGCAAGGAGGCTCTGAAGTTTCTCCAGCTGCTCTCAAGGAAAATCAAGTGCTGCAGAGAACCTATCCTGAATTATTGGCGCTACTCTCTTATGCGTCCAGAATGACTGGCTTTCCAGCAACCGGAATTCCAGCTCAGGCTGCTGAAAATAAAAAATTTGCGGCCGCAAGAGCAGGAAGTGACTTGGGATTTGTTGATGCTGGAATTGGCCAAGGGGCCAATGCTGAAGGAAATGTTTTAACTAATCCAGAAATTACAAAGATTTTCGATTTATTAAAGCCAGATGATATTTCTGCAGAGGACTGGTCTAAAGTGCGCAAAATTGTTTTTGGTTACGCTGGTGGCGTTGGTATGCCTTGGTACCGCGCACTAGCACGCAAAAGAGCCCTGCATGACTGTGGTGGCAATCTACCTACTTTAGCTTTCGACCCTGTTGTCGCTCCTGGTGGAACAGCTGTACTCGATAAAGCAACGGATTTGTATCTTTCCCCGGGAGAGAAGATGCTCGTACCCGACCAGCGCTGGAAAAATGTTGATTTACAGGTCAACAAAAAAGGAGCTATCTTGGCTGAATATGACACGCAAAATCCTGTCGCGAGTTTACGGTCTGCTTTATTAAAAGCCAAGGAAGACGGTGAGCGGAAAGTTCATATTTATTTAAATTATGCTAATAACCCGAGTGGAAAACTTCCAACCGAAGAAGAAGCCCGTGAAATGAATGCGATTATCAATGAATTTGGAGATCAGGGTTTGGGAATAGTGGTTTATGTAGATATTCCCTATCATCCTTTCAATTACAATGACGAAAAAATCGACAAACCACTTTACTATTATTTACAGCCGACAAGTAAAAATGTTGTTGTGAATGTCTCGGTCGATGGAACAAAACGAGATGGTGTTTATGGTTGGCGAGTCGCCAATTGGCTCACTTTGCTCTCCAAAGACGCTCCGGCTGAAGCTAAAAAAGTTTTAGAGACTGGCAAGATCGCAGCCATGATGCGAGCAGATTTATCTTTTAGTAATTGTTTGGCTCAATATCTGATCACTCGGGCAATGACTGGCGATGCCTTAGCTCCTCTGAAGAATCCTGATGAACTTGAAATTTCCGAAAAATATCTCGCAGCTGAGCGCGAAATGGTGGAATGGGCAAAAGAGTGCGCTTTGAAATTAATTGCAGATTTACGGAGCATTCCCAATATTACTTTCGAGCCAGGCGATGGCGGCTTTTTCTTGAAATTTATCCCGCCTAAAGGCAAAACGCCCAACGAGGTTGCTCAAGCCTTGAAAAAAGCTGGAATCGGCACAATCGCGCTTGCTGATTGTGTCAGAATCACAACAACCATTCCTCGAGATAAATATGAGTTCTTTGTCTCGACTCTGAAACAAGTTTTGGGAGAAATGTAGTTTTTGTTGAAGCCTCACGACTGGCAGCTCTTTTTCCGCAACTCGCCGGATTTTTTGAAGAAAGGTGCAGCCCGCCGTAGTTCGCCACAAAAAACGAAGAAAGGTAAAATCGCCCGCGATGAATAATTCTCCCGATCTCCCGACGCTGCGCCACTCCGCGAGTCACGTCCTCGCCGCCGCGGTACTCGAAATGTTTCCCGACGCGAAGCTCGGGATCGGTCCAGCGATCGAGGGCGGTTTTTATTACGATTTTCTTTTGCCGCGAACTCTCATCCCCGAAGATCTCGGTTTGATTGAGAAAAAAATGCAGCATCTCATCAAACAAAATTTGAAGTTCGAGCGCTACGAAGAACCGATCGACGAGGCAGAAAAATTTTTGAAAAAGACCGAGCAGACGCTCAAACTCGAGCTCGTCGCCGATCTCAAAAAAGAGGGCGAGACGAAAGTCAGTTTTTACAAAACCGGCAATTTTGTCGATCTTTGCCGCGGGCCGCACGTCGACTCGACGAATAAATTGAAAGCGGTGAAGCTCACGCACATTTCGGGCAGCTACTGGCGCGGCGATTCCGACCGCGTGCAGCTGCAGCGAATTTACGGAGTCGCATTTTCGTCGAAAGAAGATTTGGCGAAGTGGGAGGAGCAAATGCGCGAGGCGGCGAAGCGCGATCATCGCGAGCTCGGTCGGAAACTCGATTTATTTTCCTTTCATCCGGAAGCGCCCGGCGCGGCGTTTTGGCATCCGCGCGGGAAATTTGTGTACGACGCGCTTTTGAATTTTATGAAGCGCGAGAATGAAAAACGCGGCTACACGGAAATTGGAACGCCGATTGTTTTGAGCAGCGAACTTTGGAAGCAGTCCGGCCATTACGAAAATTTCAAAGAAAATATGTACTTCACCGAGTTCGAGGAACGCGAATTCGCGGTGAAGCCGATGAACTGCCCGGGCGGCTGTTTGCTTTTCGCGGAAAAAATTCCGAGCTACCGCGAGCTGCCGATTCTGAATGCCGAATTCGGAATCGTGCATCGGCTCGAGCTCAGCGGCGTGCTCCACGGCTTGCTGCGCGTCCGACAATTCATGCAAGATGATGCGCATGTTTTTTGCACGCCGGAGCAACTCGAAGACGAGATCGTGAAAATTATTGAATACACGACCGACGTCTACAAACATTTTGGTTTTGAAAATTACGAACTTTTTCTCGCGACGCGCCCGCCGAAAAAAGCGATCGGCGCGGACGAAGTTTGGGAAAAGTCGACGAAAGCGCTCGAAAACGCGATGCAGAAATTGGGTTTGAAATGGGGTGTGAAAGAAGGCGAAGGCGCGTTTTACGGTCCGAAAATCGAGTTCAATGTGAAAGACGCGATCGGTCGCAATTGGCAGCTCGGAACTTGTCAGATTGATTTCAACTTGCCCGAGCGATTCGATTTGAATTATGTCGCGGCGGACGGTGCGAAGAGACGCCCTGTGATGATCCACCGCGCGATCATCGGTTCGTTCGAACGCTTCCTCGCGGTTTTGATCGAACACACGGCCGGCGATTTGCCGCTCGAAATGCAATCGGAAGTTGCGCGCATCATCCCGGTCGCGGGTGAATTTTTGGACGCGGCGGAAAAATTCGCGACGGAACTGCGCGCGAAAAAAATTCGCGTCGATGTCGACCGCTCAAATGATTCTTTGTCGAAAAAAGTGCGCAACGGCGAGCTGCAAAAAATTCCATTTTTGCTCGTCGTCGGCGATAAGGAAGCGCAGTCGGGAAAATTAACCGTCCGCGTTCGCGGCGAAAAAGAGCAGCTGAATTTGTCCGTCGCGGAATTCGTGAAAAAAGTTTTGTAATTCCTGAGTCGTGATTTTTCAAAAAATTCGCGAGAATGGATCCGCTCCCAAACTAGTTTTGATCGGCAACTTCGGCGCGGGAAATTTTGGCGATGAATTAATTTTGTCCGGCTTTTTGCGAAAAATTGGGAGGGAACTGCCGAAAGCAAAAGTCGTCGTACTCGCCGCTGAACCGAAATTGATTCGCCGATTTCACGGTGTCGACGCGCTGCCGCAGCTACCGACCGGCCCGACCAGTTTTTTGAAACTGAATTGGTGGCGCAGTTTGCGCGCAGTGAGAAATTGCGACGCGGTGATTTTTCCAGGCGGCGGACTTTTTGCGGACGACGAAAATCCGCTCGCGGTTTGGATTTGGGGTTTGCCGATTTTGATCGCGCGCTATTTTTGGCGTCCGGTTTTTTTGCTCGGACAATCCGTCGGACCATTCACGGAAAGTTGGACGCGCAAATTTACGAAATTTTGTCTCGCAAAAACGGAGTGGGTCGGCGTGCGCGACGCGGCCAGTGAAAATGAATTGCGCCGTATCTGTGTCCCGGGTCGCAAAATTCGCGTCGGGCGCGACTCGGCTTTTTGGCTCGTGAATCAAGCTCCGAAAATTCGCGAGCGCAGAAAACGCGGGCTGTTGCGAATTTTGGTTTCGGTGCGCGACTTCCCGCAAATCGAAAAAGAATTCTGGATGGAGTTTACGCGCGCACTAGACGCGCTCGCGGCAAAAAAACACGTGCGCATTTCGTTCGCAGAATTCGGCCGCGACGATGCGGCAATTTGGAAGAAGCTAAAACGCCGCGCGAAAAATTCCGCCGGGTGGAAAACTTTGGAGCTGCCCGAGTCGGCAGAGCAAATTTTGAAAGAGCTGCGAAAATTCGATCTCGTGATCGGGCTGCGACTGCATTCGCTCATCGCAGCACGACTCGCGGGTACGCCCGCCATCGGCTTCGCCTATTCACGCAAAATTTCGGAGTTCGCGGAAAACTCACTCGCGATCAAAAACTTCAAAAAAGAGCAGCTACTCAAAATTTTGAATTAGACCTCGAAAAGATGGCGAAACAAAATTATTTTTTTGCCCATCTGGCGGAAGCGCGAAAAATCGATCGGCCGCGGCATCGAAAAAACTTCGCCGAGCTTCGCGATCAAATTCGGCTTTCCGCGTTTTTGTAGTTTGACTAAAGCTTTCGCGAGCAAAAGTCCGCCGAGACGCGCACTGCGCTGGTCGATCGTGTGCAACGTGTCGCTGCGGTGAATGCGGAAGCGGCGTTGCAAAATCACTTGTCCGGCATCGACTTCTTCGGTCATGAAGTGCACCGTCGCACCGCCCGCGCGCCAGTGATTGAGCAGCGCCCAAAAACTGGTAAACGCGCCACGATGCTGCTGCGTAAGCGCGGGATGAAAATTGATCGAACCGAGTCGCGGCACAGCGAGCAATTCTTTTTTGACAATCTGCAAAAGCAAAGCTGAGACGAGATAATCCGGTTGCAGTTTTTTGACGAAATCGAGCGCGCGCGCGGAATTAATCCGATTGACCGCGAGATACGGAATGCGGTGAATCTGTGCAAGCTCGCTCATCTCGAAATAACGCCGGCGTGAGTCCGGCACAAAAAAGCGCGCGAGCTTCATCCAAACAGTTTGCCAAATCCGGACGAAAACTGTGCGCCAAAAAAAGCGCAGCCCGGAAGTCATGAGAAAACGCCACATTATTTTGAAGCCGGGACGATTGAGCGAAAAAGTCGCAGCCGAAACAATCCCGACGACTTCGATGCCGTTTTTTTTGAGCAGTGGGTTTTCGAGAAACTTACGAACAGCCACGTTCGCTCCGAGATGATAATTCGACGTCAAAACAACAACTCGCATCGCATTGATTTTAATCAACTCGCCACAATTAGGCGAGCGCTTTTTCGATTTCGGCCGCCAATTTTTCTTTCGGCATTCCACCGATCACAGTCGCGACATCTTTGCCGTCTTTGAAAATTTTGAAAGTCGGGATCGACATCACGCCGAATTTTTGCGCGAGCGCGCCTTCTTCGTCGACATTTACTTTGGCGACTTTGGCACGGCCGGAGAATTCTTTCGCCAGCTCAGCGACGACCGGACCCATCATTTGGCAGGGTCCGCACCACGGTGCCCAAAAATCTACGAGCGCGACTCCACTCGCAATTTCCGCGTCAAAATTCGCGGATGTGAGATTAGTTTCCATTTTGGAAAAATTAAAAACCAATTTTAATTCTTTCCTCTTTTCAAGACAACTATCTTTTTTTGTAGAAAATTTTGTTGCGGATACGCAGGTCGATGTATTCCAATTTTTGCTCGTTTAATTTCAAAACATCCGCCGCCTGAACTAATTTGTCGATTTGCGATTTGTAATCGCTCGTAAAATCCAGCCACACATCGAAATTCTTTTCGGTCTTGAGATGTACTTCGCGCGCGATCGGGAAATATTTGGTCGAGACAATTTTCATGTCGATCAGCGACTCGAAATAAAAATCCGCCTCACGAATAAATTCCAAATGCTCCGGGCTGATCACTCTTTTCTCCGGATCGGAAAGATCGACATTTTCACCGAGGACAATCGTGAGCGCGTCACGGTCGGGCGAATCCCCAACCACGCGAAAACCATTTTCGTTAACATAAAGCGACTCGGAATTAGTTTTGATTTGCGCGACAATCGGAAATTTGAAAACATCGACGACAATTTCGCGCGGATATTTTTTGGAAATCTCGACCCGCGAAATATCCGGCTGGACAGCTTTGACCGCGTCGGCCAGTAAATTTTTGTCGACCGTAAAAATATTTTTGCCGAAAGCGAGCTCGCGAATCGACAGCTCGATCGCGTCGAGCGGCAAGTCAAGAGAACTGCGCGCGATCGAAACTTTTTGGATATTAAAAAATCCGGAAAACGCGACAAAGCCAACCAGCGCACCGACCGCGATCACACCGAGCACGAGATAAATTTTTTGGCGCAAAGTCATCCAGCTGCGGACACTAGTCGTCGCACGAAAAACACGCGCGTCGAGATGTTCGCGGCGGCGACGGCCAAAAATCCGGCTGAAAAATCGATCCAGTTTGCGCTGCCGAAAGGAAACTTTGCTCACCGGGAAATTTTAACTGATTCGGCTTTTTGCGGAATGGCCGCCAAAAAATTCTGACCGTACTTTTTGGAAACAATTCGCGGATCGAGCACGAAAAAGCTTTCGACTGAAGTCGAACCAGCGAATTCGGCCCAGATTTTTTTGCAACGCAAAACTGTCGCAGGCAAGGTCTGCGTCGTCCAGTCATCCGCATCGCGCACGATGAATGGCAATTTCACCAAAATCAAATTTTGGAAAACGTCGAGCTGATGAAAATTGCCGAGCGTAAAAACCGCGACTGCTTTTTCAAGCGCGCGCAATTTTTCGGCTGACGGAATCTTGCGCCCGAAAACCGGGAGGTCGAGCTCGCTTGTCGCGCGCTCGGAGAAACTCCCCGCTTCGACGCGATTCGGAAAAATAATCGCAGTGCGTCCGGACAAAGTCGGCAAATTTTCGAGCAGAAATTTTTGGACGGCCGGGACGAATTGCGGCGCGGCCGGATCGGGCATGTTTTCGGCGACGAAAAAGCGCGGCAAATTTTCTGACGGATCCCTGCCTCCGCGGGGACAAGCTTTCGCGGTCGAAAAATCGGCGGGCAGATTTAAACTTTTTTTCGCGAATGTGAAATCGTCGGCCGCGTCGAGCGCTGCGTCGAGCAGGAAATTCGCGGATAAATCGAGCGCAGGTAAATCGCGCGGCTCGACAAAAATCGTGATTTCGCCGAGCTGATTTTGGCGTAGAGATTTAGTGAAAGCGGAATCGGAAGCGAGAAAGTCGCGGAGCGCAATCGCAACTCGCGGCGGCAAATTTGCGGAAATTTCCGCGAGCAAATTTTGACCCGCTTCAATTACTTTGGAAAAACTCGACAGTCCGGTCGCGGTCGCGAGATCGAGCCGACCGTACTGCGGCGCAGCCTCGCGAAAAAGCAGTCCGAGCAACCCCCACCAAATTTGGATTTTTTCGGAGAACTGCGGCGCGAGTAATTCGAGATTCGGTAAATCGAGTACAAAAGAATTTTCAAACAAACGATTTTCGGGCAAGCTCGCCGCGTTCGCGACGATTTTTAGCCGGGAAGAATTTTCGAATTCGAGCGCGGCGTGATCGCCGACTAGAATTTTCGCCGCGGAATTCTCGGGAACTTTTTCCGCCGCGACGAAATCAAATAGCAAATTTTCCGCACGCGTGAGGTTTAATTCCGACCGACTTTTTTCCGCATGGAGAATTAATTTTGCGGCCAAAGTTAGCTCCGTCGGAGACAGTTTTTTGGTGATAAATTTTTGCAATTTTTCCGGATCGACGAAATTTTGCGGAGTGAAGAATTTCGGTGCGGCGAGCGCACGCGCGTCGAAATTCGAACCGAAGAAAATTGCACTCGACCGATCCAACTTTTCCGCAGCCGCAAAAATCTCGGCGGGATTGGCGGAAATTTCGATTAACTTCGGTTCACCCGCGAATTGCTCGGTCAAAGCTTGGACAATTTCCGGTCGAATTTCTGCTTGCGCCAAATCGCTTTGTGGAAAATCAATTTTCGGAATCGCGGAATGCAAAACAAGCTCCGCGAAAAATTGCGGCCAGCTTTTTTCCGTCGAATCGAGCGCGCGAATGCGTTCCCATTTTTCCGCAGAAAAATTTTGCGCAAGCGCGAGCAAAATCCGCAAAAGATCGCGTGTCGCCTCCGCGTCGGCGAGCGCGCGATGCGCGTCCTCGTGCGCGATGTGAAATTTTTCGGTCAGATTTTCCAAAGCCAAAGATTCGCCGCGCGGCAAAATCAAACCGGCGAGCAAAAAAGTATCCAAAGATTTTTTTCCCGCGAAATCAAAACCTGCCGTCGCGAGAAAATCCAAATCGAAGGGTAAATTGTGGCCGAGTAAAATTGATTCGCCGAGAAAATTTTCGAATTCCGTTTTCTTTTCTGCAATTTTCGGCGCGCCGACCAGATCGGAATTTTTGATTCCAGTCAGCCGTTCGACGAACTGCGGAATTTTGGTCGGTGATGCGAACAGCGAATCGAAGCTGTCCAAATTTTTTTGCAAAGAAAACTTGACCGCACCCAGCTCGATGATGTTATCGCGACGCGAATCGATGCCAGTTGTTTCGCAATCCAAAGCCACAAACTCAATCTCTTGCATAAAAAATTTGTTAGCTGATTAAAAATTTTTTTCTAAAATTTGGCGAGCGCATTTTGATTATTTTGCGTCTTCTAGTCAGAGGGGTCAATCGCTTTCCCAAAAATTTTTTTGTAAAGTGAGCCTCCCGTTCGCTTTCGCGGAGTTTGAAATGTTCGATCACTCGCTACGCTCGTTTTGTTCTAATTGTTAAAACGCGACGTAGAGCCAAAGAAAGTGGGCGGCACATTTGAACAATTGGAACAACTCGAACACCTCTAACAACCACCCTTGGACCACAAAAATTTTTGGCTTTCGATTTTGCGCCGCCTCGAACCGACAATTTCGAAATCCCAATTTTTGACTTGGTTCCAAAACACCGCTGTCCTCTCGATCGATGCTGAAACTTTGGTCGTCGGCACACCGACGAATTTTGCGCGCGATTGGATCGCTCAAAAATACGCCGTCAAAATTTTGCAGGCCGCCGAAGAAGAAAATTCTGCTCTCAAAGAAGTCGCGTTTGAAGTCGACTCCGCACTGGGCGATGGCATCGATCCGCGCACGATCGACCTCAAAGCGGTCTTCGCGAAACCGGGCGACAAAAAAGTTTATAAGGCGCGTGGGCGCGAAGAAGTCGTCCTCACCCGCTCGGGAATTTTGTCCGCAAAACTAAATCCGCGTTTCACGCTCGCGAACTTCGTACCGGGCGACGAAAATCGACTCGCACACGCCGCGGCACTCTCCGTCGCGCGCGTCCCCGGCCAAACTTACAATCCGCTCGTGATTTACGGCGCGGTCGGACTCGGCAAAACACATTTGCTTTCTGCGATCGGCCACGAAGTCCTCACGAATGATCCGAACAAAGTCGTCGCATTCACGACTGCCGAGATTTTCACCCGCGAATTTGTCGCCGCTTCCAAAAAATTCCAGGCTGATGATTTCAAAAAGAAATACCGCGACGTCGATGTTTTACTTTTTGACGACGTGCAGTTCCTCGAAAATCGCGACAAAACGCAGATCGAACTCTTCAATATTTTCAACGAGTTACACGGCGCGGGCAAACAAATCGTCTTCACGAGCGATCGCCCGCCGTCCGAGCTCACCGCGATCATGGATCGGCTGCGCAGCCGACTGACATGGGGACTCGTCGCCGAGATCGAGCAACCGAGTTTTCACTCCCGACTAGAAATTCTCAAATCCAAAACTCGGGAACGCCGCGCGATTCTCGATCCTGAACTTTTGGAATTTATCGCGATGAATGTTTCGGATTCGGTGCGCAGTCTCGAGTCCGCGCTCGCTTGGTCGATCGCGCAGACTGATTTGCTGCACACTCAGCCGACCGTGCGCGAGCTCAGCAAGATGCTCGGCAAAATAAATAAAAAAGAGCGGATGCTCGGAGTCCCAGAAAACGCACCGGAAATTTCCGTCCACACTCCCGCTGAGATGCTCGAACTCGTCGCAAAACATTTCAAACTTTCACCCGAGGAACTGCGCGGCGAATCCCGCAAAAAAGAATTTGCGACGGCGCGTCAGATCGCGATGTACCTCGCCCGTGAGATTCTCGGCTGCGGACTCGCCGAAATCGCGCAAAATTTCAAACGCGATCACTCGACCGTCCTACATTCCGTCCGCAAGATTGCGCAAGAACTCCAAAAAAACGAAGCTTTGATCCGCCAAGTCAATGCTGTCAAAAAAGAGCTCGGGTTGTAAAATCAGAGCATGAATCGTTTGCTTTTGCCTGGAGAAAAACCACCCAGGAAGCGAGGCCGCTTTTCTCGATACTGCGAGGGCCCAGAAGATGGTTTGGCTGATTTGATTGTTTGGGTTCGCGAATTGCTGCGGCGCTGGTCCGAACGCCGAAAAATAAAAACGACCTTTGGGTAAGGCAGGCATTTGTCTCGGAAAGTTTTCTCGCCTAAAATCCATCCACTCCTTTTGGAATCTAATCTTTTTTTATGCAAACCATCCTCCAAAATATCACTCTCTTCGCGGTCGGAGCCGCACTCTTCGCGATCGCTTGGGCGATTATCACGATTATCCGGGTAATTCGGAAACCTGATGGCGATAGTAAAATGCGCGAGATCGCGGCCTATATTCAGGAAGGTGCGAGCGCGTATCTGAAACGCCAATATTCGGTCATCAGCGTTTTCGCTTTGTTGATTTTTCTTTTGCTCGCTTTCATCCCAGGGATGGGCTGGAATCTCGCGATCGGTTTCGCAGGTGGAGCAATTCTTTCTGGTGCGGCGGGCTATATCGGAATGAGCGTCTCGGTACGCGCAAATGTCCGAACCACTGAAGCGGCGAAAAGCAGTTTGGCAGCGGCGCTTGATGTAGCCTTCAAGGGTGGCTCTGTGACTGGATTCTTCGTAGCTGGTTTGGCTCTCGGCGGAGTGTCTGCACTTTATCTTTATCTGACCAAAATAGTCGGCTTGGAAATTTATCCGGCAACCGAGGCCTTAGTCGGCTTCGGTTTTGGCGCCTCGCTCATCTCGCTTTTCGCGCGCGTCGGCGGAGGAATTTTCACAAAAGCGGCTGATGTCGGAGCGGACTTGGTCGGCAAAGTCGAGGCCGGAATTCCCGAGGATGACCCGCGCAATCCTGCGACCATCGCGGACAATGTCGGCGACAATGTCGGCGACTGCGCCGGTATGGGAGCCGATCTTTTTGAAACTTACGCCGTCACGACAATCGCGGCTATGGTCTTGGCAGCCATCTCTTTGGGCGGCGAAAATAACCTGACTGAAAATCATGTCCTCCTACCCCTCGCGGTCGGAGCGGCTTCCATCATCGCCACTTTTTTCGGAACTTTTTTCGTCCGACTCGGCAAGAAAAATAATATCATGCGCGCGCTTTACCAGGGAACCTTGGTGACCGCGCTTCTGGCCGCAATCGCATTTTATTATCTGAATGCACAGCTCACTGGCGACAACAATATTTTTTATGCCGGCCTAGTCGGCTACGTGATTACGATTCTGCTAGTCGCGATTACCGAGTATTACACTTCGACGCGTTTCGCTCCGGTCCGCTCAATCGCCAAAGCCTCGACGACTGGAGCAGGCACGAATGTGATTGAAGGTCTCGCAATCGGTCTCAAGTCAACATTTTGGCCAACTCTGACGATCGTAGGCGGAATCGTGATGGCCTACCATTTCGCCGGACTTTACGGAATCGCAATCGCGGCAGTCGCGATGCTCTCGACGACTGGAATGATTATCGCGATGGACAGCTATGGCCCGATCACTGACAACGCAGGCGGCATTGCTGAAATGAGCAAACAACCGGAGAAAGTTCGAAAAATTACTGACGCACTTGATGCGGTCGGCAACACAACCAAGGCCGTGACCAAAGGCTATGCAGTCGGCTCGGCCGCACTCGGCGCTTTGGTACTTTTCCAGGCTTACGGCGATACGCTCCTCGCAAATAATCCCAACGGGAATTTTGATTTTTCACTCAATAACCCAACCGTCCTAATCGGTCTCCTGCTCGGCGCTTTGCTGCCCTTTCTTTTCTCAGCTTATTGTATGCAAGCAGTCGGCCGAGCTGGTTTCTCAGTCGTCGAAGAAGTCAGACGACAATTTCGGGAAATCAAAGGAATCATGGAAGGCAAAGCGAAACCGGATTATGCGCGCTGTGTCGACATCGTGACGCGCGCCGCTTTGCGACAAATGATCGTCCCGGCAATAATCGCAGTCGCCGCCCCGATTTTGGTCGGTTACCTTTTTGGTCCGATCGCTTTGGCAGGACTTTTGATCGGGGTCATCGCTTCTGGTCTGCTGGTCGCACTGATGATGGCCAATGGTGGAGGCGCTTGGGACAATGCCAAAAAATATATTGAAGATGGTAATTTTGGCGGCAAGGGTAGTGAGGCACACAAAGCAGCCGTGGTCGGCGATACAGTCGGCGACCCTTACAAAGACACAGCTGGCCCAGCCATCAATGCTTTGATCAAGGTCATTAACACCATTGCCCTGATTTTGGCGACTGTCTTAGCGAGTTGGGGCGGCTTGATCCATTTTTGAGATAAATTGCTTTACAATCAACTTTTCTCTAAAATCACCCGGCTAATTTTTCTTCAATGAATGAAACTCTGAATCTCCCAGCGACTTTGCGCGACCCTGCGAAAAAGGCGAATACGCTGCGCGCGACACGCCAAATTCCGGCGGAGTATTACGGCAAAGGCAAAGATAATTTGCATCTCGCGCTCGACTATCAGACTTTCCGCAAAGTTTATCGCGCCGCGGGCGGCAGCTCGATTATCAATCTGGTCGTCGAGGGCGAAAAATCACCTCGTGAAGTTTTGGTGCACACGGTCGATTACAATCCCCTGACTGATGAGTTTTTTCATATCGATCTGATGCAGATCGATCGCAGCAAGAAAATTATTACGAAAGTTCCGATTCATCTCCTCGGCGAAAGTCCAGCTGTCAAAAACCTGGGCGGGCTTTTGAATCATGGCAAAACCGAGATCGAGATCAAATGTTTACCCAAAGATTTGCTCAATGCGATTGAGATCGATATTTCCGGCATGGCCGAAATCGGAGCGCTTTTGCGGGTCAAAGATTTGACGATCGATAGGACGACTCACGAAGTTTTGGAAGAACCCGAGACAATGATCGCGACGATTCTCGCGCCGAAGACAGCTGAGGAAGTCGAGGAAGAGCTGGGCACAGAGGTCGGCGAAGCCGTCAGTGAAGACGTCAAGAAAGAGGCCGAAGCTGAGAAAGCTGCGGCTCAGGCCAGCAAAGAAAGCGACAAGGAAAAGAAAGGCGGGCCAAAAGAAGAGAAAAAATAATCTGCTTTTTAAATGTTGGATTTTGCTTTTTTGCGCGAGCGAAAAAAGGTGCTTTTGGTTCTCGCTGGCGTGATTGTGTTTTTGCTTACGCTCATCGGCAGCCGGCTTTTTTTGCAGTATTTAGCCGGACGGGATAGTGTCGGTCGCGAAAATTATTCGAATAATTTGATTAACCTGCCGATTATTGAAAATGAAGTTTTACCGCAGGTCGCAATTTCGCCGCTGACCGGACTCGAGCTAATTCAAAAAACTGAAATCAAGCCGATCGCAGTCGTGATCGAAAACCTCCCAGCAAGTCGTCCGCAAATGCGCGGATTGAATGAAGCCGGAATTGTGATCGAAGCTTTGGCCGAGGGCGGTATCACTCGCTTCCTCGCAGTTTTCGACACTAGTGAATTAAAAAAGGTCGGGCCAGTGCGTTCAGCGCGACCTTACTTCGTTGACTGGGCCGAAGAGTTCGGCGGCGCGCTCGTCCATGCCGGCGGAAGCGACGATGCACTCGCTGAAATTGCCAAAACTAAATTGGTAAATTTTGACGAGAAAGAAGACAGCGATGTTCTTTTTCGCGATTTTCAATATTTGAAACCGCATAATCTTTTTGTGAATTTGGCCGAAGCGCGGAAGTCGATCACGAAAAATAATTTACCGGAAATCTGGTTTGATTTTAGTGGTGAAATTCCACGCGATGCGGCGACTGTGAAAAAGTTTTCGCTCGACTTCAGCCTGCCGAGTTATTTTGTGGAATATAATTACGATTCAACTGACGGAAAATACGATCGCAAACTCGGCGGTGAAATTCACTCCGCTGGGAATATTCCGATTCGCCCGACCAACGTGATTATTCAGTTTACGGAATATTTTCCGATCGACGACGCGGGTCGGCTGCAATTGCGCACGACTGGCGAAGGCGTCGCCTGGTACTTTTCGGAAGGAAAATTTTGGCGCGGCGTGTGGAAAAAAATCGGCGGCCGCACACAATTTTTCGACAATTTCAGCAAACCGGTTAGTCTCAATCCTGGTCAAACTTTTATTGAGGTTTTGGATGCGAAAGAGCGCGTCAGTTTGCCCACGAAATGAAGAGTCGTTAAACTTCTTTCCAGATGATTGACAATTTTTCCAACCTTTTCGGTCGCGCGAAAAAGGTTTTGCAGTCGCTCCGTGCGGAAGCCGAGCGCAACCGCCGCGAAAGCTCGCACCTGCTCGAATTGGAAAAAAAATTAGCAGCCGGGCGCAACGACAAAAACGGTCGACCCGAAGTCAGTATTTCGACCAGTTCGGTCGTCCGCGCCACACTTGCGATTTTGGGAATTCTCGCACTGGGTTGGTTTGTCCTCGAAATCAAAAGTACGCTCGTCCTCTTTTTCGTCGCGGCTTTTCTCGGACTCGCCCTCGATCCTTTTGTCGACGCGATGCAGCGCTGGAAAATTCCGCGCGCAATCGGGACCCTATTAATTTACATTATCTTCATTGGAATTTTAGGAATTGTGATCGCCTCTTTCGTTCCAATTTTAGCGAATGAAATTCCGAAGCTCGCAACCGCCGTTTTGAATTGGGTTGGCGGTTTTGGCATCGACACGACCCTCGTCCAAAAAGAAATTACGAATTTCCAAAGCTATCTTGCCAATATTCAAGACAATCTGAACCGCGAAAGTATTCAGGCCGGTTTGAATTTCTTGGGGACGGTCGGCCAAAACGCCTTCGCGGTGATCCAATCAATCGCGGGCGGAGTGGTCAGTTTTGTCATGGTCCTGGTCATCGCCTTCTTCATGATCATCGACGAGGACGGCATCAAAAGTTTTTTGATCGCGCTTTTCCCGAGTCGTTATCACAAATATATTTTTGAAAAAGGCACGGCGATTGAAGAAAAATTTGGCGGCTGGGTGCGCGGCCAAATCGCTTTGATGATTGCGGTTGGACTTTTGATTTTTATCGCGCTGAAAATCGCGGGGGTAAATTATGCCGCGACACTCGGAGTGCTGGCTGGCCTGACGGAATTAATCCCCTATGTCGGACCGTTTATCGGTTTTGTTCCGGCTGCGATTCTCGCGCTCAGCCAAGGCGGTTGGTTTTTGGCCTTTATCGTGACTTTGATTTATATCGGCGTGCAGCAGACAGAAAATAATGTGCTTGTGCCACTAATTATGAAAAAGGCGGT
The DNA here is from genome assembly GCA_043799575.1 of Patescibacteria group bacterium. Lineage (GTDB taxonomy): Bacteria > Patescibacteriota > Gracilibacteria > JAHISY01 > JAHISY01 > JAHISY01. The sequence continues at coordinate 15,657 of JAZDNQ010000066.1, forward strand.
CGGACTCTCCCCTGTTATTATCATGTTCGCTATGTTCGTCGGCGCGAGCTTCCCCGAGACGATCAATCCGGTCGTTGGGATTATTTTGTCCGTCCCGATCGCAACCGCAGTTTCAGTTTTCGTCCACGACTACGCAACGAAAGAAAAATAATCAGACCGCTACGAGGATCCCGCCGAGGATGACGAGAATCGCTCCGACAATGATTTTGACGATACCGATACCGGTCAGGCTCGCAAATTCTTTGAGCAAAATCAGGCCAAGAATGGTCGCGACCAAAGTATTCGTGTTGAAAAGTGAAACGAAACTCGAGGTCGGTGCGCCGCGACGATAACCGAGCGCGATAAAAACTGAGCCAATCGAGAAAAGTACCGCTGCCAAAATCGCGAATCCCCATTCTTTTTTGGCGGAAATTTGGATGTCATCTTTGAAATATAAAAGCAGTGCGACATTGATCACGATGATAATCACGCCGGATAAAATCCCGTAAGCGAAAGGCGAAAGTGTGTGTTCGCTCAAACCACCCAGGGCCATTTTTTGCGGAATATTGGCCGCACCGAGAACTAAAGCCGCTCCGATTCCGAAAAGAACCCAAGCTGGCATTGGGAAATTATTTATTGCGCGCGAGGCCGAGCGAACCGGATTTCTCCGCTTTGGTATGCTGCTTCGTATGCTTGCGGCAGTGTTTGCAGTAGCGCTTGCGATTCTCAATTTTCGCGTTATTGGCTTTATTGATAATCGTCGCCGAATCGACCTGTTTGCCACATTCGTCGCAAATCCACTGCGAAGCTTGGGCTTTGTTTCCTCCTCGAGACATTTTGATTGAATTAACGGAAGCGGATTTTAATTGAATTCGTTTGAATTGGAAAGCTTTGATTTAAGCCAATTTTTATGGTAAAATAGCAAGATTAAAAAATGCAAAATCCGAACCTCGCAAACGCCCTCGAAGACCTGCTCAAAAAAAATATGCGAGCGGAAAAATTAGACAAAAAACTAAAGCTTTTGCGCAAAAAATTGGAGATCAAAAAACCCAAAAAAATCCTGGTCGAGCGCGCCCAAAAGGCTCAGCTCGTCAACCTCAAAATCTCGGCGGAACTCAGAAAGAAAATGGACGCCGTTCCGCAAAAAATAAATACTAATGATTAAAAAATGAATCAACCATCCAAAGTCGAGATGCCGAAAAAAAATGCTCCACTATCACTTGATGTTCTGGCGCGACAAATCGAGGCGTTGAAAAATGATCAGGAAGTTGTCGACCCACAACTTGAGCGTTTATCCGAAAAAGCAAGCGTTCTTTTAAAATCCCGGGAGGCAAGCCAGGAAGAATTGGCCAAAATAAATTCGGAATTTTTGGAAATTCTCGAAAGAATGCAGGTCGAACATTTTTTCGAAAAGTTTGCTGTCAGCGAGTCGATCATTCGCTTTTTGCGCGATCATCCTGACAAAAAAATCGAAGACTTGAAGCCGAGCGATTTCACTGACAACCCCGAACTACAGAAACCAAATGTTTGGAAAAATATCTTGGAGGATGTCCGAAAGGGCATGGCGGTCGCAGCACTTTTACAGAAAAAGGATTTTGACTGGAAAAATCCGATAACCTATCTCAAAGAAAAAGCTGGCGATGCCGGAAAAGATGTTTTGAAAAAAATCAAAGAAAATCCAATCGCTTTCGGCGGCTGTCTATTGTTGGGCGGAATTGCGCTTTATCAATGGTTTAAAAAAGATAGCGACTGGAAAGATAAAATTGTCAGCGGGATAGCCGGTGGGGCTTCGGTTTATCTCGGCGCTTCGATTTTTGGAGAAAGTCTGACTAGCGGTTTGGTATCTTCTCTAGGTAAAAAATTACTTGGCGAAGAAAAATGGAAAGAGGTCGAGAAGATTTTTGGAGTCAAAGAGAAAGAAGGGAGGGGTTCAAATGGTGTTGAGACTGTGCCAATCGCGGAAGCGATCGGGAACTACTGGGCTGAAGCAAAACATGGACTTCTCCCGCTCACCGATCTCGCTGCACGCAATAAACCCGCCTTGGTGATTCTCTCTGCTGCTGGCATTACGCTGTCTGAAAGTTTCCGCTCGGCGCTTTTGAGCGGAACGAAATTAACACTTGAAACCGCAGTCACACTAGCCAAAATTCCCTTCAAAATCGTGAAGGGATTTCCGCTCACCAGCATCTTTGCCGTAACTGCCGTACTGCTTAATCTCGAGAGAATTAAAAAAATCGAAATACCGAAGGATACCGACAATTTGGTGAAATTTCTAAAACACGAGGCCCAAAATGGCGAAGGCGCCCTGGCAGGCTTAGATATATCAGGAATATCAAATCCTCATCTCAAAATTATTGCTGAAGTCCTACTCGGCAAAAGAAGTATTATGGAGTTTATTCCTCCGGCTGATGAGCTCATTGCTGGCATTGCCGAAAAAGGTGTTGAGCTCTTACGATTAACTCCAGAAAAATTAATTCGTGAGCAAAATAAACTTGGTCTCGAATCTTTCGCGCGCAAACTTTTGATGCTAGATGAGGCTCATCCAAGTGCGGAAACCCAAACAGCTGTTGAAATTCTCCGAAAGCTCGCTCATTCCAACACAGCTTTGTCGGCGGTTGATATCGAGAAAATTAAAAAAGCCGTAAAACTACTCGGCGTAGAAATTATCGCTGAGGACGGTCGCCTAAAAGCAGCAATTAAAGACAAGGAGGGGGTTGTGCATCCGCGTTCGATTTGCGTTGACCCAAGCCTACCGAAAGAAAAACAATTCGAAATCGCTCAAGGATTTTTTATCGAAAGCGATAACTCTTATGAAAGAGCTCTCGACGCGTTAGGCAAAGTGGGCAGTATACCTTGGCAACAGCTCCGCCTCGGTATGGGCAGCATTTTCCGAGAGGTCGAGACTGAGACCGCAGCCGGAAAAATTATCGAACAAAAACTGAAAGAAGGCTGTATACTGACAGTTTCTGGTAGTACGCTTTCATTAATTGCCGAGGGCGGGACTAAATATATTCTCGGTCCAGCAGAAATAATTTGGAAATTGCTGCCTGGGGGGAAAGACTACTCGTGTGTCGAGCTGGCGATTGACTATGCCGAAGGACTTTTACCTGTAGCTGCTTTCGGCCTCGCCAGCGCGCTGGTGCGCCGAGACTGGGCAGGAATATTCAAAGGTCGAGTTTTGGGACGAACTCTCACCTACCCGTATTACGGTACTAAAGCCGTCCTCAAACATCTCGCCCGTCCGCTTGCACCCCGCGATTTCAATCCAAAAGCGATCTTCACGAATCCGGCGATGCGAGCCACCTCTGCCTTTGGAAAATTTAAACATCGCTGTTTATCGATAATCTCTCCGTCGCTTTCACTCGAGACTAAAAGATTGCACTTGGAAATTGTTGAGCTCAACCGTGCGAAAAATTTACTCGCAAAAGCAAACGGGCTTTTCGGTAAAGCAAGGGAGAATTTACTCAAAGAAGCTCATGAAATCCTAAGCAAAATCGAAGTAAAGCGCGAGGTACTCCAAGGACAAGGTATACATGAATTCGGGATAGATCATAAGGGCATTGAAAATGCGATCAAAAGAACCGAAAAAATAATTAAAGAAAAAAAAACTCGCGTTAAAAAATCTTGGGCCAAATAAAATCGAAACACCCGTAACCACAAGACCTGATAATCCAAATGTGATTGATCTAGCTGCCAGGAGGGCTGCAAGATCTGCCGCAAAACAAAACCCAGTTGAAACCACGCCTGTTAATCCCGGAGCGGAAGTCATTGCTGGAACTAATTCTTTGAGGACAAAGTTGTCGTTGCGCGAGATCCTTTCTAGATTTAATTTCAGAAAACCAAATCTTTTGCGAATAGGAAAATTCGCAACAAGCGCGGCTGGCGTGATTGGAGTTCTATCGATGGCAACAAGTGCTGCCGCTGATATCGTCGAAACAAGACGCCAAGAGAAAAACTCGAGAACAATCGAAGATTTTGAAAAGGATAATGAAATACTAAAAACAACTCTTTCTCTCAACCTCCAAAAAGCTGTTAACGGGAAGATCAGTTTTGAAAAAATCAAAGCTGGTGAACTCAGAGTCGAAAGGGTAAATGGAGTTCAAATTTTGATTTTTGAAAAAGGCTGGCTAAGCAAAGTTGTTATTAAGGACAAGGCCGGCAAGCAGATCGCTGAACACCTTATTCCAGAAGGCTTGCGAACACCGATTGAAGAGTTTTTGGAAAGAGATGTGAAACAAAAAGCACCAGCCGAATATATAGAGGTTGATCTGACCCATCCCGACTTTTTGCGCGAATTGCAAAACCGCCCTGACTTCTTAGCAATCAAGAAGTTTTTAGCAGAAACTAAAACTGGAGCTGCAAAACGCGGTCTCAAGATTTGTGTGAATAAACATTCACAAAAAGATATCCTTTTTATTGATAGGGAAAGTGGAGAGATCAAAAACAAAATTTCTCAAGAAGAGCTATTGTCTCGATCCCGGGGGGATAACGCAGCTTAAATCAACAGCTCCGCAATCTGTACCGCATTCAGCGCCGCGCCTTTGAGCAATTGATCTCCGCAAACGAAGAAGTCGAGACCATTTTCGAAAACGAGCGATTTGCGAATGCGACCAACCTCGACATCGTACTGTTTCGTCGCGTTGAGCGGCATCGGATATTTCGAATTCGCCGGATCATCGACGACTTTGACACCGGGTGATTTCGCGAGAATTGCACGCGCCTCCTCCGGCGTGACCGGTTTCTCTGTTTCAATAGTGCACGATTCGGAATGCGCGCGGAAAGTCGGAATGCGCACCGCGGTGCAGGAAATTTTGAGATCGGGATTGCCAAAAGTTTTGCGCAATTCCCAAGTCACTTTCATTTCCTCTTTGGTGTAACCGTTGTCTTGGAATTTATCGATTTGCGGAATGAGGTTGAACGGAATCGGATGGACGAATTCTTTGTGCTCGACTTTTTTACCGTCGAGATAATTGCACGTTTGATTCGCGAGCTCCTCCATCGCGGGCGCGCCCGCACCGGAAGTCGCTTGGTAAGTCGAAACTATTGCGCGTTTCAAACCGAAATTTTTGTAAAGCGGATAGAGCGCGACAGCGAGAATCGCGGTCGTGCAATTCGGATTTGAAATCAATCGACCTTTTTTCGCATCCTGCGGATTGATCTCTGGGATCACCAGTGGAATATTTTCTTCATAACGAAACGCCGAGGAATTGTCGATCACAATCGCGCCGTCATCAGTCGCGATTTGCGGCGCGAACTCCTTCGCGAAGTCGCCCGACACCGCGAGAAAAACAAAATCCATTTTCTTGGCAGCCTCGACGGAAAATAATTCGACTTCGATTTCGCCGAACGGAGTGGTTAATTTTTTACCGGAAGAGCGCTCGCTCGCAAAAAGATGCAGCTCGCCGACCGGAAATTTGCGATCGTGGAGAACATTGACCATTTCCATCCCGACCGCGCCAGTCGCGCCGATCACGCCAACTTTTTTAGACATTGTAAGGGTGGTTAATAATTACGAA